>JBKBUN010000147.1:0-7035 GCA_046289925.1 Burkholderiaceae bacterium
CCTTTTTTGATAGCTGCTCGTGCTTGCTTTATAAGCACGAGCGACCGATTTCGCTGGTATGACAGATTCCGACACCCCAGGCGCCTTGCCCACCACGCCGTTTGAGTGGATTGGCGGCGAAGAGCGCGTGCGCGCGCTCACCGAGCGCTTTTATGACCTGATGGATCTGGAGCCCCGCTATGCCGCGCTGCGCGCCGCGCATGGCAGCGACCTGACCTCTGCCCGGCAAAAGCTGTTCTGGTTTTTGTGCGGTTGGCTCGGCGGACCGGATTACTACATCGAACGCTTCGGCCACCCGCGCCTGCGCGCGCGGCACCTGCCGTTTTCCATCGGCATTCTGGAGCGCGACCAATGGGTGGCCTGCATGGACCAGGCCATGGCTGAAACCGGCGTTCCGGCGGAGTTGCGCACGCGCCTGCAGGGCAGTTTTATGAACACCGCCGACTGGATGCGCAACCGCAGCGGTTGACTGCTCCGGAGGTTCCGCCGCAACGGCTGCAGCGCGGGCGCGTCAGCCGCGCGAGGCCGTGCGGCTGTCTGTCGGCATTTTGCGCGCCGAGCGCAGCAGCACCACCAGCGCCCCGGCGCCGCCTTCGTCGCCGCGCGCCTGCACGAAGGCCAGCACCTCGTTTTTTTGCACCAGCCAGCTGTGCACCCGGCCCTTGAGCACCGGGCTCTTGCCCGGCGATCCCAGGCCCTTGCCGTGCACGATGCGCACGCAGCGTTTGCCCTGCTTTTGCGCGTCGCGCAGGAACTGGCCCAGCGCCTGGCGCGCTTCGTCGGTGCGCAGGCCGTGCAGGTCGAGCTGCGCCTGCAGCGTCCATTCACCGCGGCGCAGGCGGCGCGTGATGTCGGGGCCCACGCCGGGGCGCCGGTAGCTCAGGGCTTCGTCGGTCTCCAGCAGCGTGCTCACGTCGAAGTCGTCGCTGATCGACTCCAGCAGCACGCGCTGGTCGTCCAGTTGCTGCTGCACGGCCACAGGTGCGGGTTGCGGCAGCACGTGCTCCACGGTGTTGCGTGCGCGCAGGCGCTGCACCTGGCCCACGGCCAGCTCGAACAGGCGGTGGGCATTGCGCTGGCGTTCTTCTTCGGCGCGGCGGGCCTTTTCGGCGGCCAGGGCGGCTTCGCGCTGCTGGGCCAAGCGCTTGCGCACGGCCTTGAGGTCTTGCAGCGAGTACACGACCAAGCCCCCAGCAGCGGGGGCGGCCGCAGGGGGCGAGAGGGCAGGGCGGCGCGGGGTGGTCATGCGGTGGGCCTCGTCACAGCAGGCCCTGCTCGGCCATCGACAGCGCCTGGCCGGGGCCGACGATCACATGGTCGAGCACGCGCACGTCCACCAGCGCCAGCGTGGTCTTGAGGGTCTGCGTCAGCGCCTCGTCGGCACGGCTGGGCTGCACGCTGCCGCTGGGGTGGTTGTGGGCCAGCACCACGGCCGCGGCCTGGTGGTGCAGGGCGCGCAGCACCACTTCGCGCGGGTACACGCTGGTCTGCGTGAGCGTGCCGCGGAACAGCTCTTCCAGCGCCAGCAGCCGGTGTTGGCTGTCGAGGAACAGCACTGCAAACACCTCGTGCGCCTTGGCTGCCAGATGCAACTGCAGGTAGTGCTTGACGGTCTCGGGCGCGTCGAACACGGTGCGCTCTTGCAACTGCTGGGCCAGGGCGCGGCGGGCGAGTTCGAGCACCGCCACCAGCTCGGCCCGCTTGGCTGGGCCCAGGCCCTTGATGCGCGACAGATCGGCCGCGCTTGCGTGCAGCAGCCCGGCGATGCCACCAAAGCCGCCTGCCAGGCGGCCCGTGACCGGGTCGGTGCAGGGCGGGGCCAGCAGCTCTTCGGCCAGTGCCAGCACGCCCTTGCCTGCCAGGCCGGTGCGCAGCAGGATGGCCAGCAGCTCCGCATCGGCCAGCGCCGCCGGGCCGCGCGCGAGCAGCTTCTCGCGCGGCTGGGCATCGGCAGGCAGGTCTTTGAGGGGCATGGGCGGCGGGTGTGCAGTGGGCGTCTGCGGCAGGGCTTGACCGGCGCAGCCCAGGGCCATGGCCGGTTTTTTACAATCGGGCCCAGTTTATCGGGACTTGCATGACCTCTGACGCCACCCCCCTTCCCACCGTGCAGCCGGGCTCCTTCCTCACCTTGCATTACCGGCTGGCTGGCCCTGCGGGCGACGTGATCAACACCTTCGCCGACAAGCCCGCCACACTGTCGCTGGGCACCGGCGAACTGTCGCCCGCGATGGAGCAGCGCCTTCTGGGTCTGGCGGAGGGCACGCGCAGCACCTTCACGCTGGCCGCGGGCGAGGCCTTTGGCGAGCGCAACCCCGACATGGTGCAGTGGGTGGCGCGCAAGCTGCTCGACGAACTGGGCGATCCGCACGAGCAGTACCAGGTGGGCGATGTGGTGCAGTTTCCCACGCCCGACGGCCTGGGCAGCTACGCCGGTGCAGTGCAGCAGGTGCGGGGCGATGGCGCGGTGCTGTTCGACTTCAACCACCCGCTGGCAGGCCAGCCCGTCACCTTTGAGGTGCAGATCATCGGCGTGCTGTGATGCGCCCGGTGCCACTGCAAGGCTCCCCTGCTGCGGCGCGTACCGCACCGCTCATCGTGAATGCTGCTGGCCGCGGTCAGCGTGAGGAAACCAGTCCATGAACCATCCCCATGAGATCCTGCTGGCCGAACCCCGAGGCTTTTGCGCCGGGGTGGACCGCGCCATCGAGATCGTCGAGCGCGCGCTGCAGAAGTTTGGCGCACCAATCTACGTACGCCACGAGATCGTGCACAACACCTACGTGGTCAACGACCTCAAGGCCAAGGGCGCCATCTTCATTGAAGACCTGGCCGACGTGCCGCCAGGGGCCACGCTGGTGTTCAGCGCCCACGGCGTGAGCCGCGCCGTGCAGGAAGAAGCCCGGGCGCGCGGATTCTCGATCTTTGACGCCACCTGCCCACTGGTGAGCAAGGTGCACGTCGAGGTGGCCAAGCTCGCCAAGGAAGGGTACGAGTTCATCATGATCGGCCACAAGGGCCATCCCGAGGTGGAGGGCACCATGGGCCAACTCGACT
The DNA here is from genome assembly GCA_046289925.1 of Burkholderiaceae bacterium. Classification (GTDB taxonomy): domain Bacteria; phylum Pseudomonadota; class Gammaproteobacteria; order Burkholderiales; family Burkholderiaceae_C; genus Acidovorax_G. Next base: position 3,055 of record JBKBUN010000147.1, read on the forward strand.
CGGGCATCCACCTGGTCGAAGACGTGGCCGACGTGGCCCGCGTACAACCCGGGCAAACGGCCAAGCTCGCCGTGGTCACGCAGACCACGCTGTCGGTGGACGATGCGGCCGACATCCTCGCGGCCGTGCGCCAGCGCTTTCCGCAGGTGCGCGAACCCAAGCAACAGGACATCTGCTACGCCACGCAGAACCGGCAGGACGCCGTCAAGCTACTGAGCCGCCAGGTGGACCTGGTGATCGTGGTGGGCAGCCCCACCAGTTCCAACAGCAACCGCCTGCGCGAACTGGCGGCCAAGCTGGGCACCACGGCCTACATGGTGGACAGCGCCGAAGAGTTGCGCCCCGAATGGTTCAACGGCGTGGCCCGCGTCGGCCTGACAGCGGGCGCTTCGGCCCCTGAAATCCTGGTCAAGCAGGTGATCGAGCGCATCAAGGCCTTGGGCGCGGTATCGGTGCGCAGCATGGATGGCATCGAGGAGACGGTGAAGTTTCCGCTGCCCAAGGGGTTGAAGATCGATGCGGTGACGGGGCTGGAGTTGCGGGAGCGGTTGCCGGAGACGGGGGCTTGAGGTGTTTTGGGCTGCTTGTGCTTGTTTGTTAAGCACGAGCAGCTATGGAATTCATAGCGTTTTCGTTCTTTGGTGGTAGTAGGCCGCTGGGGCGTTTTGCCGTCCGGAGCCCCGGGCGCACATCCCGGCCTCAGACCACAGCACAAGCGCAGCAGCGAACTACCGCCAACAACCAAATGCTATGAAATTCATAGCTGCTCGTGCTTAACAAACAAGCACAAACAGCCCAAAACCCTCAGAGCCCCATGCCCTCCGGTGGCCCGCTCCACAAGTCCAGCGGCGGGTCCGCGGCCACCGCCCGCAGGATGTCGGTGCGCGAGATGAAGCCCGCCAGCACGCCGGCCTCGTCGGTCACGGGCAGGCCGGGCAGGCCGGTAGACAGCAGCACCCCCGCCACCCGGCGCAGCGCGGTATCGGCCGCCACGGTGGGCACGGGCGAGACCATCACCTCGGCCACCGGCCGTCGTGCCAGTGCAATCGCGTCCTTGATGGCCCCCGGTTCGGGCAGCAGGTCGAGCGGGGCCATGTCGGCCCGCAGCAGCAGGCCCACCACACGGCCCAGGGCGTCCACCACCGGCGCCTGTGCCACGCCGTGTTCGGCCAGCGTCTGCCAGGCGTCGTTCACACGGATATCCGGGGGCACGCTCAGCCCGCCCGGGGTCATCACGTCCTGCACCCGCGACAGGGGCTCGCGCCGGGGCGCGGGGCCCGCGAGCGTCTGGGCATAGGCCTGTACCGCGCCCAGCACGCGGCGGCTGACAGGCTGTGGTGCCGCGGGTTCGCTGCTGGCTCCGGATGCGTTGCGGGGCGGCAGGCCCGGGGCGGGGCGGTAGGGCGCAGGCGGGTCTTCTTCGGTGGCGCTGCGGGTGCGCAGCGCCTGCGGTCGGCCCACGCGCCGCACGGGCGCGATCTTGTCGAGGTTTTCGGGCCCGCCCCGGTACATCTGGCCCGAAGGGCCGAAGACAAAGAACATGGCTGCGCCTCCTGATAGGGCCGGTGGCCCGGTGTGTGTGCGGCGATGGTAGCGGCAGCCCGCAGGCGCAGCCAGCGCCTACACTGCACACGCTCGCGTGCGGGCGTGCCCACTGTTGTCGTCGGGGCGCGGGTGCGCTGGGCCGTTGCGCTGCGATTGTTTGCCAAGCTTGTTGCCATGACCCTCCAGATTCCAGACCGTACTCTCATCGCCCAGGCCCACGAGCGGCTGCAGGCGCAGCCGGGTTTTCTGCGCACCACGCCGCTGATGGCATTGCCGGGTGCCTTGCTGGGCGCTGCCGGCTGTGAGGTGTGGCTGAAGCTCGAGCACACGCAGGTGGGCGGCAGCTTCAAGGCGCGGGGCATGCTGTACCGCTTGCTTGCGCAGCAGCCGTTGCCAGACAGCGGGGTCATCGTGGCCTCGGGCGGCAACGCGGGCATTGCCACGGCAGCGGCCGCGCGTGCCCTGGGCGTGCGCTGCGAGGTGTTTGTGCCCGAGGTCTCGTCTGAGGCCAAGCGCGCCCGCCTGCGGGCGCTGGGGGCCGAGGTGGTGGTGACCGGCGCGGTGTACGCCGATGCGCTGGCCGCCTGCCTGGAGCGCCAGCGCGCCACAGGTGCCTTGCTCACCCACGCCTACGACCAGACCGAGGTGGTGGCGGGCGCAGGCACACTGGCGCTCGAATGCGAGGCCCAGGCGGGCTTCTTGCCCGACCAGTGGCTCCTCAGCGTCGGCGGCGGCGGGTTGATGGGTGGCGTGGCCGCCTGGGTGGACAGCCGCGCTCAGGTGGTGGCGCTGGAGCCCGAGGGCGCCCCCACCCTGAACGCCGCCCGCGCAGCAGGGGGGCCGGTGGACGTGGCCGTGGGCGGCATCGCTGCCGATTCGCTGGGTGCGCGCCGCATCGGCGACATCGCCTGGGCCGTGGCGCAGCGGCATGTGCATGCCAGCGTGCTGCTCAGCGATGCGGCCATCCGCCACGCCCAGCGCTGGCTGTGGAGCGAGTTGCACCTGGCCGTGGAGCCCGCCGCCGCGCTGGGCGTGGCCGCGTTGCAGACGGGGGCTGTGCGCCCGGCAGCGGGGCAGCGTGTGCTGCTGGTGCTGTGCGGGGCCAATTGCGATCCCACCAGCCTGGCCTGAGCTTCGTTCATGGACGTCCAGACCGGCCGAGGCCGTGCCGCGTGCACTCCTGGCAGGGTGTGTGCGGGGCGCTCTTCTAAAATCCCGCACCATGCTTGACATCCTTCTCCTCCGCAAAGACCTCGACACCGCCATCGCGCGCCTGGAAACCCGCAAGAAGCCGCAGACCTTCCTGGACGTGCGCGCCTTCCAGGCGCTGGAGGCCGAACGCAAGACCCTGCAGACCCGCACGGAGGAACTGCAAGCACAGCGCAACCAACTGTCCAAGCAGATCGGCATGCTCATGGGCAAGGGCGACAAGGACGGCGCCGAGGCCGTCAAGGCGCAGGTGGCTGCGTCCAAGGTGGAACTGGAGCAATCGGCCGCCCGTCTGGACCAGATCCAGGCGGAGCTGCAGGCCATGCTCGTAGCCGTGCCCAACCTGCCGCACGAAAGCGTGCCCGTGGGCAGCGACGACAGCGGCAATGTGGAAGTGCGCCGCTGGGGCACACCGCAGACCTATGCGTTCGAGGTGAAAGACCATGTGGACGTGGGTACGCCGCTGGGGCTGGACTTCGACCTGGGCGTCAAGCTCTCGGGCTCGCGCTTCACCGTGATGAAGGGGCCGATCGCCCGTCTTCACCGCGCGCTCGCGCAGTTCATGCTGGATGTGCAGACGCAGGAGCATGGCTACACCGAGTGCTATGTGCCCTATGCCGTCAACGCCGATTCGCTCAAAGGCACGGGCCAACTGCCCAAGTTTGAAGGCGACCTGTTTGCCGCCAAAAAGGGGGGCCAGGACGGCGAGCCTGTGCCCGACAACGCCGCGCTCTACCTGATCCCGACCAGCGAAGTGCCGCTGACCAACTTCGTGCGCGACCAGGTGCTGGCCGAGTCCGATCTGCCCCTCAAGCTCACGGCCCACACGCCCTGCTTCCGGTCGGAGGCCGGCAGCTACGGCCGCGACACCCGCGGCATGATCCGGCAGCACCAGTTCGACAAGGTCGAGATGGTGCAGATCGTGCACCCGGAGCGTAGCTACGAAGCGCTCGAACAGATGACCGCCCATGCCGAGGCCATCCTGCAGAAACTGGGCCTGCCCTACCGCGTGATGCTGCTGTGCACGGGCGACATGGGCTTTGGCGCGGCCAAGACCTACGACCTGGAGGTCTGGCTGCCCGCACAGAACACCTACCGCGAGATCAGCTCGGTGAGCAACTGCGAAGCCTTCCAGGCCCGCCGCCTACAAGCCCGCTTCAAGAATGCCCAGGGCAAGAACGAACTCGTGCACACGCTCAACGGCTCGGGCCTGGCCGTGGGCCGCAC
>JBKBUN010000014.1:0-32882 GCA_046289925.1 Burkholderiaceae bacterium
GGGCCCCATAGCCCCGCTATGGGGCTGCAAACACGGCGAAAACGGTCCTCGCTGGGGCTCATGTTCGCTTTCGACGCTCCAAGTCCGACAGGCTCTTAGGGTGACGCAGGAGGCCCCACCACGCCAGGGCCGCTCGGTCAGCGCCACAGGGTTATTGCAGGGTCTTGCTGGCAGAAGCTGGGGTCCACAAGGGCAGGACCGGAATGCCTTCTTCCAGCAGGGCCACGGCCTGCTCGGGCGAGGCCTGCCCCCGGATCAAGCGCTCCGCCGATTCACCCTGGTGAATGCTGCGGGCCTCTTCTGCGAAGCGGTCGCCCACGTCCTCAGCTTCGGCAGCCACTTTGCGGGACCAGCGCAACCAGGCCGCCTGGGCGCGGCGCAGGGCCTCAAGGTGGGCTCCTTCGTGGGGATGATGTGCAGGCGACTGGGCCGCTTGAGGTTCGCGTGCGCCAAGGTTCAAGCGCGGGGCGCTCAAGCGTTTGCGGATATCGGCGCTACCGCACACCGGACATTGCAGCTGCTGGCATTGCAGCTGGTTCTGGAACTCGTCTTCGGAACCAAACCAGCCTTCAAACAGGTGTTGCGCTGCGCACTCAAGATCAAGCACTTTCATGGCGATGCCTTGGCAGGCCTTGGCGCCTGCGGTCAATCAGTCGGGCCTGTGCTGCCGCCCGGTGACGGTACGGGTACAGCCAGCACGCGGCTCAGACAGGCGTCCGTTGGGCCAAGTAGCGATAAACGAAGCCTGGAAAAGCCAGCGTGAGGAACAAGGAAGCAGTCACCACGTAAAACTCCCAGCCTTGGGGCGCGTTCTGGCCTGCACGGCGCTCCAACAAATAGCCCAGAGCCCCCACCACCCCGTACCAGAACATGAGCTCCAGCAGATGCACCCACAAGGCCTTGCGGGGCGACATGACAGGGCCGAGGGCCAGCAGCCGCTGGTTGATGAATGGCAGATTCGCTCCCAGCAAAGCGCAGACGATCACCAGCCAGATAGCCCCCGTCTGTGACATGGCAGATCGAGCTACGGACGCTTGTGGCTCAGCTGGAAAGCGAACGCACGATGGCGTCTGCACACAACGCCATCAGGCCACCCGGCATCAGACCGAGGATGAGCACCAGCGCACCATTGATCGTCAGTACCACCCGCACATCGGCGGATCCTGCCACCGTGGTGGCGGTCAGGGGTGCGTCGAAGTACATGACCTTCACCACCCGCAGGTAGTAGAACGCGCCAATCAGCGACATGATCACGGCAAACACTGCCAGCGCCAGATGGGCCGTGGAGCCCGAGGCCACAAGCGCTTGAAGCACCGACAGCTTGGCGTAAAAGCCCACCAGCGGCGGAATACCAGCCATGGAGAACAAGCACACCGCCATCACGCCTGCATACAGCGGGCTGCGCTGATTGAGTCCAGCCAGGTCGGCAATCTCTTCGCTTTCAAAGCCTTCCCGGGCCATCAACAAAATGACACCGAAGCTGGCCAGCGCCGTGAGCACATACGTCACAACGTAGAACATGGCGGCGCTGTAGGCGTTTTCAGCGGCCACAGCGTCCACATTGCCCTGCACCACGCCCGACATCATGCCCAGCAGCACAAAGCCCATTTGCGAGATGGTCGAGTACGCAAACATACGCTTAAGGTTGGTCTGCGCAATGGCCGCCAGATTGCCCACCAAGAGCGAACCAATGGCCAGCACCCCAAGCATCTGCTGCCAATCAATCGCCAGGGGTAGCAACCCATCGACCAGCAGGCGCATGGTGATGGCGAAGGCCGCCAGCTTGGGAGCACCGCCAATCATGGCCGTGATGGCCGTTGGAGCGCCCTGGTACACATCAGGCACCCACATGTGGAAGGGTACAACTCCCAGCTTGAATGCCAAACCCGCCACCACGAAGACCAGACCGAACACCAGCACCTGGTGCTTGATCTGCCCGGCATTGACGGACTTGAAGACCTGGCCAATATCGAGCGAGCCGGTAGCGCCATACACCATCGACAGGCCGTACAGCAGGAAACCACTGGCCATGGCCCCCAGCACAAAATACTTCATGGCCGCTTCGGTGGCCACGACGTGGTCGCGGCGCAAGGCCACCAGCGCGTAACTCGAGAGCGTGAGCAGTTCCAGGCCCAGGTAGATCACGAGCAGGTTGTTGCCCGAGATCATGATGAACATACCGAGCAGCGCAAACATGGACAGCGTGAACAGTTCGCCACCACGCAGCATGTCGCGGTCTGCAGCATAGGGGCGGCCATACACCAGCGTCACCATCATGGCCACAGTGGCAAAGCACTTGAGCCAGTTGCCCATGGCATCGCTCACGACCATGTTGCCAAAACCGTAAAAGGTATTGCCACTGCTGGCGTACGTGGCCTGCAAGACGGCCACCACGGCCAGCGTGAGCATCGTCAGCGCATAAGTGCCTGTGCGACGCGTGCTTTGCACGCCCAGATCGACCAGCGCAATCACACACGCCATGACGAGCAGGACGATTTCCGGATACACCGCCAGCCAGCTGATGTTGTCAATCATCTCGAAGTCTCTCAGTTCGGTTGGGTCAGTTCAGCTTGGACAGCGCGACGTGCTTGAGCAGCTCTGCCACCGACACATTCATCACATCGGTAAACGGGCGGGGATACAGACCCATGCCGAGCACAGCCAGGGCCAGCACGACAAGGATAAAAAACTCGCGGCTGCCGATGTCGGTCAGGGCCTTCACATCGGCATTGGCCACAGGGCCCAGGTACACACGCTTGAACATCCAAAGCGTGTAGGCTGCGCCGAAGATCAAAGCCGTGGCGGCGGCCACACCTACCCAGAAGTTGGCCTTCACAGCCGCCAGGATCACCATCCACTCGCCGACGAAACCCGCGGTGCCCGGCAGACCGCAGTTGGCCATAGCAAACAGCAACGCAAACGCAGTGAAATTCGGCATGGTGTTCACCACACCGCCGTAAGAAGCAATTTCACGCGAGTGCACACGGTCGTAAAGCACCCCGATCGACAGGAACATGGCGCCCGAGACGAAGCCATGGGCGATCATCTGTACCAGGCCACCGGACACTCCAAGATCATTGAAGATGAAGAAGCCGAGGGTCACAAACCCCATGTGGGCCACCGAGGAATAGGCCACCAGCTTTTTCATGTCTTTCTGGACCATGGCCACCAGGCCCACGTACATCACAGCGACCAGCGACAGCGCGATCATCAGCCAAGCCCACTCGCGCGCTGCATCGGGTGCCACTGGCATCGAAAACCGCAGGAACCCGTAAGCGCCAAGCTTGAGCATGATGGCGGCCAGCACCGCAGAGCCGCCAGTGGGCGCTTCCACGTGCACATCGGGCAGCCATGTATGCACCGGCCACATAGGCACCTTCACAGCGAATGCGGCAAAGAACGCGAAGAACAGCAGCGTCTGGGCGGTAGAGGCCAGCGGCAGCTTGTGCCACGTCTGGATATCGAAGCTGCCACCCGACTGGTTGTACAGGTAGATCAACGCGACCAGCATCAGCAGCGAGCCCAGCAGGGTGTACAGAAAGAACTTGAACGCTGCGTAGATACGGTTTGGGCCGCCCCAGATGCCGATGATCAGGTACATCGGGATCAGCGTGGCTTCGAAAAACACATAGAACAGCATGCCATCTGCTGCTGCGAACACGCCGATCATCAGACCCGACAGGATCAGGAAGGCCCCCATGTACTGGTTCACACGTTCGGTGATCGACTCCCAGGACGCCAGCACCACGATGACGGTGATGAAGGCCGTCAGTGGCACGAACCAGAACGAGATGCCATCCACGCCCAGGTGGTAGTGCACGTTGAAACGCTCGATCCACACCGCCTTCTCGACGAATTGCAGGGCGGCCGACGTGTTGTCAAAACCTGCGTACAGCGGCAGGGTGACCAGCAGGCCGATCAAGGCCCCGACGAGGGCGATCCAGCGGACGGCACGCGCGTGCTCGTCTCGCCCGAAGGCCAGCAGTAATGCACCGAAGGCGATCGGCGTCCAGATGGCCAGACTCAACAGTCCCATTTTTCTTGTTCTCCTACTTGTTGAGCCATACGAAATAGGTCATCAACACAAACACGCCCAGGATCATGACCAGTGCGTAGTGGTACAGATAGCCCGACTGGAACCAGCGCACCAGCCCGGAAATCCATCCCACCATCCTCCATGAACCGTTGACCACCGCCCCATCGATCAGCGCCTGGTCGCCAGCTTTCCAGAGGCCTAGGCCCAACGCTCGCGCTCCGCGGGCGATGATGTTCTCGTTGATCCAGTCGAGGTAGTACTTGTTTTCCAGCAGTGTGTAGATCGGCTGCACGCGCGCCTTGATCGCAGCAGGCAATGCGGGCTTCACCATGTACATGTAGTACGCGAGTGCAACACCCGCCAGGGCCAACCAGAACGGAGGCGTCTGCAAGCCGTGCAGCGCCATGCCAACCGGCGTAGAGAACACCTTGGCAAGCTCTGCCATGGCGGGGTGCTTGGCGGCATCCACAAAGATCACGCCCTTGAAGAAATCGCCAAACAGCATCGGCTGTATGAACAGGAAACCGATGATGACCGAAGGCACTGCCAGCAGGATGAGCGGAGCCGTCACCACCCAAGGCGACTCGTGTGGCGCATGGTGATCGTCGTGATGGTCGTGGCCGTGGTGAGCGTCCGGATTCTGGTCAAACCGCTCCTTGCCATGGAAGACCAGAAAGTACATCCGGAACGAGTAGAACGCCGTCACGAACACACCGGCCAGAACCGCATAGTACGCCAGGCCGGCCGCTGGCAGCCGGCTGAAGTGCACCGCCTCGATGATGCTGTCCTTGGAGTAGAAACCCGAGAACAGAGGTGTTCCGATCAGCGCCAGCGAACCCAGCAAGGACGTGATCCAAGTGATCGGCATGTACTTGCGCACGCCACCCATCCAGCGGATGTCCTGGTTGTGGTGCATGCCCATGATGACGGAGCCGGCCGCAAGGAACAGCAGAGCTTTGAAGAAAGCGTGCGTCATAAGATGAAACACGGCCACCGAGTACGCAGATGCCCCAAGTGCCACAGTCATATAACCAAGCTGCGACAGGGTCGAATAGGCCACCACACGCTTGATGTCGTTCTGGATAATGCCCAGGAAGCCCATGAACAGCGCCGTGATCGCACCGATGACCAAAATGAAGTTCAGCGCGGTATCAGACAGCTCGAACACAGGCGACATGCGGGCCACCATGAAGATGCCGGCCGTGACCATGGTGGCGGCATGAATGAGCGCCGAGATCGGAGTCGGGCCTTCCATCGAATCTGGCAGCCACACATGCAGGGGAAACTGCGCGCTCTTGCCCATGGCGCCGATGAACAGACAGATGCAGATCACCGTCACGAGCATCCAGCTCGTCCCCGGAAACTGCATCCCCGCGAGATCACCCGTCTTGGCGAAGATTTCGCCGTAGTTCAACGTTCCGGCGAAGGCGGCAATCAGGCCAATGCCCAGAATGAAGCCAAAGTCACCCACCCGGTTGACCAGGAAAGCCTTCATGTTGGCGAAGATCGCTGTCGGCTTGTTGAACCAGAAGCCAATCAGCAGATACGAGACCAGGCCTACCGCCTCCCAGCCAAAAAACAGCTGCAGCAGGTTGTTGCTCATGACCAGCATGAGCATCGAAAAGGTGAACAGCGAGATGTAGGCGAAGAAACGGTTGTAGCCCTGGTCTTCTTCCATGTAGCCGATGGTGTAGATGTGCACCATCAACGACACGAACGTCACGACCACCATCATCATGGCGGTCAGGCTGTCCACCAGGAAGCCTACCTCCATCTTCAGGTTGCCCACCACCATCCAGGTGTAGAGCGTTTCGTTGAAGTAGGCACCATCCACTGCAACGTTCTTGAGCGTCGCGGCAGACAGGATGAACGACACCAGGACACCCAAGATCGTGAAGCTGTGACTCAGACGGCGTCCGATCCAGTTGCCGCCCAGGGTGGTGCCGAAGATGCCCGCGAGGGCTGAACCCACGAGCGGCGCCAGCGGCACGGCCAGCAGCGTGGAAGCATTTAGGGTTTGACTCATGCTGGAGAACCTAGAAGTACGCTTGGCCTGCTCAGCCCTTGAGGGTGTTGAGATCTTCCGCGTTGATGGAAGTCTTGTTGCGGAAGAGCAGCACGAGGATGGCCAAACCGATGGCCGATTCGGCTGCAGCAACCGTGAGAATGAAAAACACGAACACCTGCCCGTGCATGTCGCCCAGGTAGTGGGAGAAGGCCACAAAGTTCATGTTCACAGCCAGCAGCATCAGTTCGATGGCCATCAACAGCACGATCAGATTCTTGCGGTTGAGAAAGATGCCGACCACCGAGATCGCGAACAGCATCGCGCCCAGCGACAGGTAATGCCCAAGTGTGAGTGTCATGCCTTCTTATCCTCCGATTGCACACCAGTCTCGGCCACCAGCTCAGGCGCCTTCTGGGTGGGTGCCATACGGACCATTTCCAGCCGGTCCTGGGCGCGCACGCGGATCTGCTCGGACGGATTCATGGTCTTGCTGTCCTTGCGCTGGCGCAGCGTCAGGGCAATGGCCGAAATCATGGCCACCAGCAGGATGACGGCCGCCACCTGCACTGGATACAAGTATTCGGTGTACAGCAGAATGCCCAGAGCCTTGGTGTTGGATACCTGCACCGCCTTGCCGACGGCATCGACCGTGGCTGCGATAGTCTTGGACTCGTCCACGCCACCGAAGGCCCCCATGAGCATGGCCGCCATTTCAAAAGCGATCAGCGCTCCGATGGCGGCTGCCAGCGGGAAGTGCTTCCAAAAACCCTTGCGCACGGTGTCGATATGGATATCCAGCATCATCACCACGAACAGGAACAGCACCATCACGGCGCCCAGATACACAAGCACCAGAGCGATCGCGAGGAATTCGGCTTTGAGCAGCATCCAGACCGCAGCCGCCTGCGCAAACGCCAGGATCAAATACAACACCGCGTGCACGGGATTGCGCGCAGTAATGACGCGGAAGGCTGCGAACAACAGCACTGCCGAGAAGAAAAAGAAAAAACCGGTCTTGACGTCCATGGATCGCTCTTTGTCGATGATCAGGGGCGGTACTCGACTGAAGCTCAGCGGTACTTCGCATCGGCCGCCTTCGCGGCAGCGATCTGCTGTTCATAGCGGTCACCCACCGCCAGTAGCATGTCTTTGGTGAAGTACAGATCGCCACGCTTTTCACCGTGGTATTCAAAGATCTGTGTCTCCACAATGGAATCGACCGGGCAGCTTTCCTCGCAGAAGCCGCAGAAGATGCATTTGGTCAGGTCGATGTCGTAGCGGGTCGTACGGCGGGAACCATCCTCACGCACGTCGCTCTCGATGGTGATTGCAAGCGCCGGGCATACGGCCTCGCACAGCTTGCAGGCAATACAACGCTCTTCGCCGTTTTCATAACGGCGCAAGGCGTGCAAGCCTCTGAAGCGCGGCGACAGCGGCGTCTTTTCTTCGGGAAACTGAACCGTCACCTTGCGACGGAAAGCGTAACGACCCGTCAAGGCCATACCCTTGAAGAGTTCCACCAGCATGAAGCTCTTGAGGAAATCCTTGACAGAAAAAGGAGCGGCGGAAACGGCAGCGGTCATCGGGATACCTGCTTACTTCCAGATGTTCCAGGGCGAGAGCAACCACCCACCCACAATGAGCAGCCACACCAAGGTGACAGGAATGAAAATCTTCCAGCCCAGACGCATGATCTGGTCGTAACGGAAGCGCGGGAAAGTCGCCCGGATCCAGATGAACATGGAGACGACCAAGAAGGTCTTGATCCCCAGCCAGATCCAGCCCGGAATAGCATTGAACACAGCACTGTCAATCGGAGGCAGCCAGCCACCGAGGAACATCAACACAGCCAGAATCGAAACGAGCCACATGCTGGCGTACTCCGCCAGGAAGAAGATCGCAAACCCCATGCCCGAGTACTCGACCATGTGACCTGCCACGATTTCTGCTTCGCCTTCCACCACGTCAAACGGGTGTCGGTTCGTTTCGGCAACGCCGGAGATCAGGTACACCATAAAGATCGGCAGCAGCGGCAGCCAATTCCAGGACAGGAAATTCAGTCCGGCCTTTGCAGCAGTGCCCTGGGCCTGACCCATCACGATTTCGGTCAGATTCATGCTGCCCGACACCATGATCACCACCAGGAAGCAGAAACCCATGGCGATTTCGTAGCTCACCATTTGCGCCGAAGCGCGCAGTGCACCCAGGAACGCATACTTCGAGTTGGAGGCCCAACCCGCAATGATCACGCCATAGACTTCGATAGAAGTGATGGCCATGATCAGCAGCAGCCCAGCGTTGACGTTGGCCAACGCGACATCAGGGCCAAAAGGCACCGCCACCCACGCAGCAAGCGCGGGCATGATCGCCATGACCGGGCCAAGTACAAACAGGCCCTTGCTCGCAGCTGCAGGCTGGATGATTTCCTTCGTCAGCAACTTGACCGCATCCGCGATGGGTTGCAGCAGGCCCATAGGGCCGACGCGGTTAGGCCCATGACGTACCTGCATGAAACCCAGCAGCTTGCGCTCCCAGAGGGTGAGATACGCCACGGCTCCCATCAAGGGCGCCAAAATGGCCACGATCTTGAGCAGAATCCAGAGAACTGGCCATGCAGCAGCCGTCCACCAGCCGTAAGGCAGCAGGTTCAGCCCTGCACTATGGAGTGCGTCGATCATGCGAGTGCTCCTTGGGCTGCGCGACCATCAGCCGTCAGCTGCAGCGAACTGGAGCGCCGCACAAGGCCATCCAGTTGATAGATGGCAGCCACACAAGGTTCGGTCGAAAAGGGGAGCGACGGAACCGAACGAACGCCGTTGCTCAAAAGCTCAGGCGGCACGAATGCCGGCACCTGACCGCCAGCCGCCGCCGCCAGCACATCCTGCGACGACTCTTGATCGAAACCCGATATACCCAGCATGTTGCCCAGCACGCGCAAAACCTTCCAGGCCGGACGGGTTTCACCAAGAGGGCGCACCACCGAATGGAAGCTCTGCACACGCCCCTCGGCATTCACGAAAGTGCCTGAGGTTTCTGTGAACGGAGCGATCGGCAACAGCACATCACTGCAATCCATGTTGGTCTTAAAAGGACTGAGCGTCACCACCATCTCTGCACTGGCCAGCGCCCGCACAGCCTGCGCACCTGCTGCGCTGTCGAACTGGGGCTCGACCTGGAGCAGCAGCGCAGCCTTTAGTGCGCCACCTAGCATCTGGCCGGCATTCAGCCCCTGCGCCAAAGGCATCGCCTTAGCCCACTGCGCGCCAACAGTGTTGGCGGCTTCGGTCAAATACCCGACCGATGCACCAGTCTGACCTGCAATCCATCCGGCCAACGCCAACAGTTGTGTGGCCTGTGGATGATGCGCAGCAGCATTGCCGAGCAAGATGGCCTTGCGCTCTCCTGCCAGCAAAGCACGCGCCATCGCCGTTGCAGACTCCGTCGCGGCAACGCCTTCGGCCTGCAGCGGCGGCTGGACCTGACACTCCTGGGCGACTGCGACAGCCACTGCCGAAAGGGACGCCAACCACTCCCCCGCTGGCACCACCAGGTCGTGCGCTATGGGCATCGCCCAGTCTTGGGCTCGATTGTGGATCCGACTGACACGCGCGCCATGTCGCACAGCCTGGCGAATCCGCAGCGCAAACAGTGGATGATCTTTGCGCAGATTGGACCCGAGCACCAAAACGCTTTGCAGTTGCGACAGTGCGGCCACGGGCATGCCCAACCAGCGAATACCATCGGGTCGGGTGAAGTCTGCATGGCGCAGACGGTGATCGACGTTGTCGCTGCCCAGTCCGCGCATGAGTTGACCCGTCAGGAAGGCCTCCTCCACCGTGCTGTGAGGACTGACCAGAGCACCAATGGCCTGAGCGCCGTGCTGCTCGCGAATGCTCTTAAGGCCGTTGGCCACATACTCAAGGGCCGTCTGCCACGACACTTCGGCCCACACGCCGCCCTGCTTGAGCATGGGCCGGGTGAGTCGGTCGCCGCTGTTCAGCGCCTCGTATGAGAAGCGATCGCGATCAGCGATCCAGCACTCGTTGACGGCCTCATTTTCCAAGGGCAGTACGCGCATGACGCGGTGATTCTTCACCTGCACGATCAGATTGGCCCCGGTGGAGTCATGCGGACTCACCGACTTGCGGCGCGAAAGCTCCCACGTACGGGCACTGTAGCGGAAAGGCTTGCTGGTCAACGCGCCCACCGGGCACAGGTCGATCATGTTGCCCGACAACTCGGAGTCCACCGTGTCACCGGCCACGGTGGTGATTTCCGAGTGCTCGCCACGATGGATCATGCCCAGTTCCATGACCCCGGCAATTTCCTGTCCGAAGCGAACACAGCGCGTGCAGTGGATGCAACGGCTCATCTCTTCCATCGAGATCAGCGGCCCCACATCCTTGTGGAACACGACGCGCTTTTCTTCGGTATAGCGGGAAGCACTTCCACCATAACCGACCGCGAGATCCTGCAACTGGCACTCGCCCCCCTGGTCACAAATCGGACAGTCGAGCGGATGGTTGATCAGCAGAAACTCCATCACCGACTGCTGGGCCTTGATGGCCTTGTCACTCTTGGTGCGGACCACCATCCCCTGCGTGACAGGCGTGGCACATGCCGGCAAAGGCTTGGGGGCCTTTTCAACATCCACCAAACACATGCGGCAGTTCGCTGCGATCGAGAGCTTCTTGTGGTAGCAAAAATGCGGGATGTAGGTACCCGCCTTTTCGGCCGCATGCATGACCATGCAGCCTTCTGCCACCTCGACCTTCTGGCCGTCTAGTTCAATTTCCACCATATGCGTCACTCGCGGTCAGGCCAGGCTGCGAGCCTGGTTCGCCTGGTTCCGAATCTTGGCCTCGAACTCCGAGCGGAAATGCTTCAGCATTGCGCGCACCGGCATGGCTGCAGCGTCGCCCAAGGCGCAAATCGTGCGCCCCTGGATGTTGTCCGCTACGGAGTTGAGCAGGTCCAGGTCCGTCTCGCGCCCCTGGCCGCGCTGGATGCGATCAATCACACGCCACATCCAGCCGGTGCCCTCGCGGCACGGTGTGCACTGGCCACACGACTCGTGCGAATAGAAGTACGACAGCCGCAGGAGACTCTCCACCATGCAGCGGGAATCGTCCATCACGATCACAGCCCCAGAGCCCAGCATGGACCCAGCCTTCGCGATCGAGTCGTAGTCCATGGTGCAATCCATGATGATGGACGCAGGCAGCACCGGAGCCGAGGAACCGCCCGGAATCACAGCCTTCAGCTGCCGCCCCTTGCGAACACCGCCTGCCAACTCGAGCAACTTTGCAAACGGGGTTCCCAACGGAATCTCGTAATTGCCAGGACGCTCAACATCGCCACTGACCGAAAAAATCTTGGTGCCCCCGTTGTTGGGCTTGCCGCAGGCCAGGTAGGCAGCACCGCCATTGCGGATGATCCAGGGAACGGCCGCAAAGGTCTCGGTGTTGTTGATGGTGGTCGGTTTGCCGTACAAACCGAAACTTGCGGGGAACGGTGGCTTGAAGCGTGGCTGACCTTTTTTACCTTCCAGCGATTCCAGCAGGGCCGTTTCTTCGCCGCAAATGTAAGCACCGAACCCGTGGTGGGCGTGCAGTTGGAAGCTGAAGTTGCTGCCCAAAATGTTGTCACCCAGCAGCCCCGCAGCGCGGGCCTCTTCCAGGGCAGCCTCGAAGCGCTCGTACACCTGGAAGATTTCGCCGTGGATGTAGTTGTAGCCCACCGTGATACCCATGGCATAAGCTGCGATGGCCATGCCTTCAATCACGATGTGGGGGTTGTACATGAGGATGTCTCGGTCCTTGCACGTACCCGGCTCACCCTCGTCCGAATTGCACACCAGGTACTTCTGGCCCGGGAACTGCCGCGGCATGAAACTCCACTTGAGACCAGTCGGGAAGCCCGCACCACCGCGGCCACGCAATGCCGACTCCTTGACGGTCGCAATCACCTGGTCCTGACTCAGTCCTTCGCCGCCATCCTTGCCCAGGATCTTGCGCAACGCCTGGTAGCCGCCTCGGGCCTCGTAGTCTTTCAGGCTCCAATTCGTACCATCCAGACCCGCATAAATCTGCGGCTCGATGTGGCGGCCGTGGAAACAGGTCTGAACGCCTGTGGCTTGGAACTGGCTGAGAATCTGAGCCGACGTGATCATGGGCGAGCCTCCGCGGAACGCAATCCATCCACCAGTTGATCCAGCTTTTCGTTGTCCATGAAGCTGCACATCGTGCGGTCGTTGACCAGCATCACGGGGGCATCGGCGCAGGCACCAAGGCATTCACATTGCTGCAGGGTGAACAGGCCGTCGGGCGTTGTCTCACCCGTTGAAATGCCTAGCTTCTTTTCGAGGTAGTGCAAGGCCTTCTGACCATCACGCAATTGGCATGGCAAATTGGTGCAGACGTTGAGCTTGTATTTGCCCACCGGCTGCTGGTTGTACATGTTGTAGAAGGTGGTGACCTCGTGTACGGCGATCTGCGGCATGCCGAGGTACTCGGCAATCACAGCCTCGCTCTCGGCGCTGACCCACCCCTGCTCCTGTTGCACGATGGACAAGCACGCCATCACGGCCGACTGCTTCTGTTCGGCCGGGTACTTGGCCACCTCACGCGCGAATCGCGCCTTGGTCGCTTCGGTAATCATCGATCAATCTCTCCGAACACGATGTCCATGGTGCCAATGATCGCAACGGCGTCGGCGATCATGTGCCCGCGCGCTAGTTCATCAAGGGTCGCCAAGTGGGCGAAACCCGGGGCGCGGATCTTCAAGCGATAGGGTTTGTTGGCACCATCGCTGACCATGTAGATGCCGAACTCGCCCTTGGGATGTTCAACGGCCGCGTAGGCCTCTCCCTCGGGCACACGGAAGCCTTCGGTGAAGAGCTTGAAGTGGTGGATCAGCTCCTCCATGTTGGACTTCATGGCTTCACGCGATGGGGGCGCCACCTTGTGGTTGTCGGTAATCACCGGACCGGGGTTGGCGCGCAGCCAATCCACACACTGTTTCATGATGCGGTTGGCCTCGCGCATTTCCTGCACGCGGACCAAGTAACGGTCATAGCAGTCACCCGTCTTGCCGACCGGGATATCAAAATCCACACGGTCGTAGGCGTCATAGGGCTGGGTCTTGCGCAGATCCCAGGCAACACCCGAGCCACGCAGCATGGGGCCGGTCATACCCAGATTCAAGGCACGCTCAGGAGACACCACGCCGATACCGACGGTGCGCTGCTTCCAGATGCGGTTGTCGGTGAGGAGGGTTTCGTACTCATCTACGCACTTGGGGAAACGCGCGCAGAAGTCGTCGATGAAATCCAGCAACGAGCCTTCGCGGTTGCGGTTCAACTCCGCAATCGCCTTAGCGTTCTTGATCTTGCTGACCTGATACTTGGGCATCGTGTCCGGCAGATCGCGGTACACACCGCCCGGCCGGAAATACGCCGCATGCATGCGAGCACCCGACACGGCCTCGTACATGTCAAACAGGTCTTCGCGCTCACGGAAGGTGTAGATCAGGATCGTGGAACTGCCGCAGTCGTTGCCGTGCGAGCCCAGCCACATCAGATGATTGAGCAGGCGCGTGATCTCAGCGAACAAGGTACGGATGTACTGGGCACGCACTGGCACCTCAATGCCCAGCATCTTCTCGATGGCCAGACAATAAGCCTGCTCGTTGCACATCATCGAGACGTAATCCAGCCGATCCATGTAGGGCAGCGACTGGATGTAGGTCTTGTGCTCAGCCAGCTTTTCGGTGGCACGGTGCAGCAGGCCAATGTGCGGGTCTGCGCGCTGCACAACCTCACCATCGAGCTCCAGCACGAGGCGCAACACGCCATGGGCTGCAGGGTGCTGGGGCCCGAAGTTCAGGGAATAGTTCTTGATTTCCGCCATGGTGAATCTCGCATAAGCCCAACAGGCTCAGTGCAGGCCTCCATACTTATCTTCGCGGATGATGCGCGGGGTGATTTCCCGCGGTTCAATCGTGATGGGCTCGTACACCACGCGGCGCAGTTCGGGGTCATAGCGCATCTCGACATGACCGGACAAGGGGAAATCCTTGCGGAAGGGGTGCCCGATGAATCCGTAGTCGGTGAGAATCCGGCGCAGATCGTTGTGACCATCGAACACGATGCCAAACAAATCGAAAGCCTCGCGTTCATACCAATTGGCAGAGTTCCAGAGCGCGGTGACAGATGCCACCACCGGAAAATCATCGTCCGGGCAGAACACCTTCACGCGCACACGCTGGTTCAGGCTCACCGACAGCAGATGCGACACGACTGCATAACGAGCCCCATCCGTTCCCACGTCGCCGTAGGTGGAGTAATCAATGCCACACAAATCGATCAACTGCTCGAACCGGCATTGGGCATGGTCGCGCAGCACTTGCATGGCCTCAACATACGCTTGCGCGGACACTACAACGGTCACCTCCCCCAACGCAACGGTGACCGAGCGGGCCTTGTCGCCCAGCGCAGCCGCGATCACGCCCTGGAGTTGTTCGGGCCGAATGGCTACAGACGTCATATGGGAATCCTTCAGGCGCGCGCAATGGTGTGGGTGCGCCGGATCTTCTGCTGCAGTTGGATGATGCCGTAGATCAGCGCCTCAGCCGTGGGAGGGCATCCGGGCACATACACATCGACCGGAACGATGCGGTCACAGCCACGCACCACGGAATAGCTGTAGTGGTAGTACCCGCCACCATTGGCGCACGAGCCCATCGACAGGACCCAGCGAGGCTCCGACATCTGGTCGTACACCTTGCGCAGGGCAGGGGCCATCTTGTTACACAGCGTGCCCGCAACGATCATCAGGTCGGACTGGCGGGGACTGGCACGAAACACTTCCGCACCAAAACGGCCGATGTCGTATCGCGCAGCCGCTGCGTGCATCATCTCGACCGCACAACAGGCCAGACCAAAGGTCATCGGCCACAGCGAACCAGTCTTGGCCCAGTTCACCACGGAGTCATAGCTCGTGGTGATGAAGCCTTCCTTCATCACGCCTTCAATCATTGCGAGATCCTCGTTAGAAGCCCGATCACTCCCAGTCCAGGGCGCCCTTCTTCCATTCGTAGACAAAGCCGACGACGAGAATGGAAAGGAAGATGAGCACGGCCACAAAGCCGGTCATGCCCACCTCCTGCAGGGAGACCGCCCACGGAAACAGGAAGGCGATTTCGAGATCGAACAGGATGAACAGAATGGCAACGAGGTAGTAGCGCACATCGAACTTCATGCGCGCATCCTCGAAGGCTTCAAAGCCGCATTCGTACGGAGAATTCTTGGCGTCGTCGGGCCGATTGGGACCAAGGATGTAGCCCAACACCAGCGGCACTACGCCAACGGCAATGCCGACCAAGATGAACAAGAAAACGGGGAGGTACTGATCGAGGTTCATCTTGGGGATGCGCTCACCGCTGTGATCCCGACCGGCTTCGCATTTGCCAACACGTAGCAGGCGGGTCTTTTGGATTTGGTGCCGTCGGCGAGACTCGAACTCGCACAGCTTTCGCCACTACCCCCTCAAGATAGCGTGTCTACCAATTTCACCACGACGGCTGTTGCAGGTGTCTGGATGGCATGAGGACCTTGCGGTTTTGGCTTTCCAGACAATCCGAGATTCTACCCCGGAAAAACCCTGCTCCGGGTCAATCGACCCGAAAAATGGTGATTATTTCGTTGGGATCTGGGCCGCGCCAGATGCCGGCGCAGCAGGGACCTCTGCAGGCACACTGGCACCCGCGGCGGGTGCGGCAGCAGCAGGCGCTTCCAGCACGCTGCCCACGCCGGCAGGGCGTGCATTGCCGAAATACGCCAGAGCCAGCGTCGCCACAAAGAACACCGTGGCCAGCACTGCCGTGCTGCGCGACAGGAAGTTTGCGCTGCCGCTGGCGCCAAACAGGCTACCAGAGCCGCCGCTGCCGAAAGCCGCGCCCATATCGGCGCCCTTGCCGTGCTGCACGAGGATGAGGCCGATCATGCCCAGGGCCGCCAGCATCTGCGCGGCCAGAATCACGTTGACGAGAATGCTCATGAGTTCGCTCCAAAAAGATATCGGGGTGGGCCGAGCACTCAGGCTGCGGCCGCAATGATCTGAAGAAAGTCCGGGGCTTTGAGCGATGCACCGCCGATCAGGCCACCGTCAATGTCGGGCTGCGCCAGCAGTTCGGCCGCATTGGTCGCATTCATGCTGCCACCGTAGAGGATGCGCATCCGCGCGGCATGCTCGGTTGCCGCCGCAAGCTGCGCGCGCAGCACGGTATGGACCGCCTGCGCCTGCTCGGGTGTGGCCGTGCGACCCGTACCGATGGCCCACACTGGTTCGTATGCCACCACGATCTCGCTGACGCAGTGGCCATTGGCGTGAATGACGGCTGCCAGTTGGCGGCGCACCACCTGCTCGGTCTGGCCGGCTTCGCGTTCTGCCAGCGTCTCGCCTACGCAGACCACCGGCGTGATGCCAGCCGCCAGCGCACGCTGGACCTTGGCCGCCACCACTGCATCCGATTCGCCGTGGTACTGGCGACGCTCCGAATGCCCAACCAGGGCATAACGCACACCGAAGTCGCGCAGCATGGCAGCCGAGACTTCTCCGGTGTAGGCACCTGCTTCATGGGCCGAGACGTCTTGCGCCCCCATCGCCACGGAGGTGCCCGCGGTCAGCGCCTGCACTTGTGCGAGGTACGGCGCTGGCACCGCCACGGCGATGTCGCAGGCCGCCTGCGCAGGCAGCCCAGCCACGATGGCACGCAGCAGCGCCTCGTTTGCGGCCAGGCTGCCGTTCATCTTCCAGTTGCCAGCAATCAGTTTGCGTTTCATGACGTCCAGGTAAGAACCATCTTGCCGATGTGTTGGTTGGATTCCATCAAGGCATGGGCCTGCGCTGCCTCATGGGCCGCAAAGGTCTTGAACAGCACCGGGCGCACCCGCCCCTGCTCGATCAGCGGCCACACCCGAGAGCGCAACGCACGCGCGATAGCCCCCTTGAAGGCCACCGGGCGTGGACGCAAGGTGGAGCCGGTGATGGTGAGCCGGCGGCGCAATATCAACCCTGCGTTGCACTGCGCCTGCACCCCGCCTTGCACCGCAATGATGACCAGGCGGCCGTCTTCGGCCAAACATTCGACTTCCCGCGCCACATAGTCGCCCGCAACCATGTCGAGGATCACGTCCACGCCACGCCCCCCAGTGAGACGCAGCGCCTCGTCACGAAAATCCTGGCGCTTGTAGTCGATGGCATGGTGCGCGCCCAGCGCCAGGCAAGCATCGCATTTGGCAGCGCTGCCCGCGGTGGCGATCACTGTCGCTCCGAGTGCGCGCGCAAGCTGAATGGCGGTCACGCCAATGCCGCTGGTGCCGCCCTGCACAAGCAGGGTTTCACCCGGCTGTAGGTGCGCGCGGTCGAACACATTGCTCCAGACGGTGAAGAAGGTCTCGGGCAGCGAGGCGGCCTCAATGTCGCTGAGCCCCGCTGGAATCGGCAGACATTGCACCACCGGTGCCACGCAGTACTCGGCATAACCGCCCCCCGCCACCAGGGCACACACGCGGTCGCCCACGCGCAGTCCTTCGGCTGCGAGCGCTGCAGCATCGCCCGACACAATTTCACCCGCCACTTCCAGGCCCGGCAGTTCCGACGCACCCGGCGGCGGGGCGTACAGCCCCTTGCGCTGCAGCACGTCGGGACGGTTCACGCCGCTGGCCGTCACGCGAATGAGCACCTCGCCCACGCCGGGGGTGGGCATCGGAGCCTCCACGGGCTGCAGAACGTCGGGCCCGCCTGGGGCGGTGATGGCGATGGCTTTCATGCCGTTTGGATCAGAGAATTCTGTATGAAAAAAGCTCTTCGTGCTTATTAATCAAGCACAAGCAGCTATCAAAACCATAGCAATCAGGATGCCAAGAAGCATCCTGATCCGCATCACTGCTGCTGTTGCTGCTCTACCGGAGCACGGTCGCCGTCGCGGAGGCGCTCGCGGCGACCTTCACCGCGGTCTCCACGCTCGGAACGCTCGCCGCGTTCTGCGAGCGCCGGGCGGTCGCTCATACCGGCCGGACGGTCGGCGAGCGCCTTCATCGACAGCTTCACGCGCCCCTTCTCGTCGGTCTCGAGTACCTTGACCTTCACGATCTGGCCTTCGCTCAGGTAGTCGGTGACCTTTTCCACGCGCTCGTGGGCGATCTGACTGATGTGCAACAGACCGTCCTTGCCAGGCAACAGGTTGATCAGCGCACCGAAGTCCAGAATCTTGGTGACCGGACCTTCGTACACCTTGCCGATCTCGACCTCGGCCGTGATCTGCTCGATGCGACGCTTGGCCTCGTCGGCCTTGGTGGCGTCGGTGGCAGCGATGGTGATCGTGCCGTCTTCCTCGATGTTGATCTGACAGCCGGTCTCTTCGGTCAGTGCGCGGATCACCGCCCCGCCCTTGCCAATCACGTCGCGGATCTTCTCGGGGTTGATCTTCATCGTGTAGAGCTTGGGCGCGAAGCTGCTGATCTCGGCCTTGGCCTCGCCCATGGCTTCCTGCATCTTGCCCAGGATGTGCATGCGCGCTTCCTTGGCCTGCGCCAGGGCGACTTCCATGATTTCCTTGGTGATGCCCTGGATCTTGATGTCCATCTGCAGCGCCGTGATGCCATGGGTCGTACCCGCCACCTTGAAGTCCATATCACCCAGGTGATCCTCGTCGCCCAAGATGTCGGTCAGGACGGCAAAGCGGTTGCCGTCCTTGATCAAGCCCATGGCAATACCTGCCACGTGCGCCTTCAAGGGCACGCCAGCGTCCATTAACGAAAGGCAACCGCCGCACACCGAGGCCATCGACGAGGAGCCGTTGGATTCGGTGATTTCAGACACCACGCGCATGGTGTAGGGAAACTCTTCCTTGGTGGGCAGCACAGCCACGAGGGCGCGCTTGGCCAGGCGGCCGTGGCCGATTTCGCGGCGCTTGGTGCTGCCCATGCGGCCCACTTCGCCTGTGGCGAACGGGGGCATGTTGTAGTGCAGCATGAAGCGGTCTTCGAATTCGCCGGCCAGCGCGTCGATGCGCTGGGCGTCTCGTTCGGTGCCCAGCGTGGCCACGACCAGCGCCTGGGTTTCACCGCGGGTGAACAGGGCCGAGCCGTGCGTGCGGGGGAGCACGCTGTTGCGGATTTCGATGGGACGCACGGTGCGGGTGTCGCGGCCGTCGATGCGCGGCTCGCCGGCCAGGATCTGGCCACGCACGATGCGGGCTTCGATGTCAAACAGCAGACCTTCGACCTTGACGGCGTCGAACTCCACACCATCGGCCTTCAGGCCTTCCATGACAGCGGCATAGGCCTCGCGGCAGGCCTGGGTGCGGGCCTGCTTGTTGCGAATCTGGTACGCAGCGCGCAGCTTGTCTTCGGCCAGCGCGTTGACCTTGGCGATCAACGCCTCATCCTTGGCAGGAGGCTGCCAGTCCCACACGGGCTTGCCAGCGTCGCGCACCAGTTCGTGAATGGCGTTGATAGCAATCTTGCCCTGCTCGTGGCCAAACATCACGGCGCCCAGCATCACGTCCTCTGGCAGCTGTTGCGCTTCGGATTCGACCATCAGCACAGCCGCTTCGGTGCCTGCGACCACCAGATCCATCAGGCTGTTCTTGCGCGCCGTCTGGCCCGGGTTGAGCACGTATTCGCCGTTGATGTAGCCCACACGCGCAGCGCCGATCGGACCATTGAACGGAATACCCGATACAGCCAGTGCGGCCGAAGTGGCGATCATGGCAGCAATATCGGCATCGACCTCAGGGTTCAGCGACAGCGTGTGGATGACCACATGCACCTCGTTGAAAAAACCTTCGGGGAACAGGGGGCGGATCGGACGGTCGATCAGGCGGCTGGTCAGCGTTTCGAGTTCGCTGGGCTTGGCCTCGCGCTTGAAGAAGCTGCCCGGGATCTTGCCGGCGGCGTAGGTTTTTTCGATGTAGTCGACGGTCAGCGGAAAGAAGTCCTGACCCGGCTTGGCGCTCTTGGACGCCACCACGGTGGCCAGCACCACTGTGTCGTCGATGTTGACCAGCACCGCACCAGTGGCCTGACGGGCGATTTCACCCGTCTCCATCACGACGGTCTTGTCGCCCCACTGGAATGTTTTGGTGACCTTGTTGAACATGCTCATGAATATCTCCTGTAGTGATGGCGGGCAATGCCCTCCCGCCGGGGACCGGAGTGCAATTCAGAACACGATGCCATTCCAGCAGCCCTGCGCAGTGGCAGCACTCTTGGAATGACACAGCTTCGCTCTGTTTTGCGGCTCCGAAGAAAAAAACGCCTGAGCTAGCGGACTAACCCAGGCGTTTTGGCATACGTTGGCAATTACTTGCGCAGACCCAGCTTGCTGATCAGGGCCGTGTAACGGTCAGCATCCTTGGCCTTGAGGTAGTCCAGCAGCTTGCGGCGGCGGCTCACCATGCGCAGCAGACCGCGACGGCCATGGTGGTCTTTGGCGTGCTGCTTGAAGTGGGGGGTCAGTTCGTTGATGCGGGCGGTCAGCAGTGCAATCTGCACCTCGGGGCTGCCGGTGTCGTTTTCGCTGCGTGCATTGGCCTTGACGACTTCGGCCTTGACGGAAGAGGCGATCATGGAAATTTCCTTATCGTGCGGGCACTGAGCCCGGGTTGTAACTTGCGCAGGCGGATGGAACGCCCCCTGCGTGCGTTTTGCAACATGCAAAACCGCCCGATTATAACGCGAGCCAGCGGCGCAGCCGCTCCACCCCTTCCAGCAAGCGCTGCGGATCGCGCGACGCAAAGCACCAGCGCAACCAACCCTGCCCCGCAGCCCCGAACGCACACCCCGGCGCGAGACCCAGACCGGCCTCAACCACAAGACGCTTGGCCGTCTGGAGCGCATCCGGATGAGCCGGGAGGCGAAAAAACGCATACATGCCGGCCGGAGCAGCGGCTACCTGCAGGCCCGGCACGCACTGCAACGCCGGCACCAGGGTGTCTCGGCAGCGTTGCAGGTGCTGCTGCACACGGGGTGTGATCTCGGCCTCACGCACCAGCGCCTCCAAGCCTGCCTGCTGCGAAAACACACTGGCGCACGATGTGTTGAATTCGATGAGCTTGCCGATGGCAACCGTCATCGCAGGCGGCAGCACCAGCCAGCCCAGGCGCCAGCCGGTCATGAGAAAGCTCTTGGAAAAGCTGTGCGCCACCACCAACCGGTCGTCGCGGTCCGCAATATCCAGAAAGCTCGGCGCACAGGCTCCAGCCTCTGCGCTGTAGAACAGGCGTTCGTACACCTCGTCTGCCAAGATCCAGGTGCCCGTTGCGCGGCAGTGATCCAGGATGGCGCGCTGCTCTTGCCTTGTGAGCGTCCACCCGGTCGGGTTGTTGGGCGCATTGAGCACCAGCATCCGCGTATGAGGCCCCACCGCCTCGCGCAAGGCCGCCAGGTCCAGCCGCCAGCAACCCTGCGCATCTGGCGCCAGTGCCACCGTGTGCACCGTAGCGCCCAGAATTTGGGGCTGAGCGAGCAGATTGGGCCATACCGGCGTCACCACCACCACCTCGTCACCCGGATCCACCAGCGCCTGCATGGCGATCATGAGCGCACTCACACCACCAGAGGTGATGGCAATGCGCTCCGGCCCGATCGCCCCATGCAGTTTCGTCATGTACGCCGCCACGGCTTCCCGCAGGGCGGGCAGGCCCAAGTTGTGCGAATAGAAGGTCTCACCGCGCTCGATGGACGCAATGGCGGCCCGACGCACCGCCTCCGGCGTGGGCTCGTCACTCTCGCCGAACCAGAAGGCCAGTACGTCCGGTCTCCCCATCCCAGCGTTCGCCACTTCACGGATGCGGGATTCTTCGAGGTGCTGGATCACGGAACGCATAGCACGATGTCGCGTTTGGATAGGAGGTTTGATATGCAAAAGCTGGCAAGCGTACAGGCTGCACTCTGGGCGTGCCGTCGCGCATTCGGCCTGGTCCGTCATCGTGCACGACCCGCTCCCCCCAAGCCACCCGTCCCACTGCGGGCGATCGCGGTTTCATGCGGCATCGCGCTGGTTGTTTCGGGACTGTCCACGGTATCGGCAGCGGCAAGCGACAAGCCCAAAAGCGCCAAACCCAGCGTCAAGCAATCGCGCAGCCCGGCCGAGGAGACCCAAGCCGAGCGAGACCGCCGGCTCTACCGTGAATATGCAGGTCGACCCAACGCTGGAGCCTGCCTGGGCTACACCCGCAAGCCGTGAACCCACCGCATCAAAACGCCATGGAACCTGTACGCCGGGCCACCAACCGCAGATCACGGCCGACCTGCTCGCAGGACAGCCATTCGAAGTCACGTGCCTGATCGAGACGGGTCAGTGGCCCCCATAGGGCCAGCGGCCGCCCTGGCCCCACGATGCGCGGTGCCACATACAGCAGCAGTTCGTCCACGAGGTCGGCCGCAAGCCATGCGCCATTGAGTCCCGCACCCGCTTCTATATGCAGCTCGTTCACGCCGCGCTGCGCAAGGTCCTGCAGGAGCGAGGGCAGATCCACCCGCCCCCTCCCATCTGGCAGCACTCTGATCTGAGCACCACGCGCCTCCAGATCGTCACGGCGCCCGTCGTCGGCAACCGCTGCGGCATAAATCCAGCGCTGGCGCTCCACCGCCCACAGGCGCGCGTGCGGTGGCGTGCGCAAGCGGCTGTCCAGAACCACCAAATGGGGCTGTCTCGGGGTCTGCACGGCGCGCACATCCAGCAGCGGATCGTCCGAGAGCACGGTTCCAACACCGGTCAGTACGGCACATGCCCGGGCGCGCCAGGCATGGCCATCGGCACGCGCAGCGTCTCCGGTGATCCATTGGCTTTGCCCGTTGGCCAGCGCCGTGCTGCCTTCGGCCGACAGCGCTGCCTTGAGTCTGACCCAGGGACGCTTGCGCACCATGCGGCTTAAGAAACCCAGGTTCAGCTCCCTCGCGGCGTCCGCCCCGAGGCCCACCTCAACACGCACACCTGCCGCCCGCAGCCGCGCAAACCCCTGCCCCGCCACCAGCGGGTTGGGATCCTCCATGGAGGCCACCACGCGCGCGATACCAGCCGCTACAAGCGCATCGCAGCACGGCCCGGTGCGTCCGTGATGCGCGCAAGGCTCCAGGGTGACATACGCCGTCGCACCCTGCACCGGGCGGCCGTGCGCAGCAGCATCCCTCAAGGCCATGATCTCTGCGTGAGGCCCACCAGCCTGCTGCGTGCCGCCCTCGCCCAACACGGTGCCATCGGCCGAAGCGATGACACAGCCCACACGCGGATTGGGGGATGTGCGCCACATTGCAGCGCGGGCCTGCTCCAGAGCGCGCTGCATGAGGGGTAGATCATGGGGCAGTGAAAGCATGCTCATCGGATGGATTGTGCGCGGGCTCGCAAGGGCAGCAGCCTGCGCCGTTCAGACAGCCATTAAAAAGGCCCGCACCAGCGGGCCTTAAAGCGCTAAGCAAGGCCGGGGCAGCGTTCAGTGCCCCAGCCGCTCAGGCCATCATACCGTCACGCCTTTGGCAGTCTCTGCGTACTCTTCGATCTGGTCGAAGTTCATGTACTTGTAGATGCTTGCAGCGTCCTTGTTCACGATGCCCACGGCCTCGTGATACTCGGCCACAGTCGGAATGCGGCCCAGCTTGGAGCACACAGCCGCAAGTTCAGCCGAGCCCAGGAACACGTTGGTGTTCTTGCCCAGACGGTTCGGGAAGTTGCGGGTCGACGTCGACATGACGGTAGCACCCTCCTTCACCTGCGCCTGGTTGCCCATGCACAGCGAACAGCCCGGCATTTCGGTACGCGCGCCGGCCGTGCCGAAAGTGGCGTAGTGGCCTTCCTTGATCAGCTCGTTCTGGTCCATCTTGGTCGGCGGGGCCACCCACAGCTTGACCGGAATGTCTCGCGCGCCGCCCAGCACCTTGGCCGCTGCACGGAAGTGGCCGATGTTGGTCATGCACGAGCCAATGAAAGCCTCGTCGATCTTCGTTCCCGCCACTTCAGACAGAAATTTGGCATCGTCCGGGTCGTTCGGACAGCAGACGATGGGCTCCTTGATCTCAGCCAGGTCGATCTCGATCACGGCAGCGTACTCGGCATCCTTGTCGGCTTCGAGCAGCTCAGGCTTGGCCAGCCAGGCTTCCACGGCCTTGATGCGACGCTCCAGCGTGCGCTTGTCCTGGTAGCCGTCGGCGATCATGTTCTTCATCAGCACGATGTTGCTGGTGAGGTACTCCTTGATCGGTTCGGGGTTGAGCTTGATCGTGCAACCGGCAGCCGAGCGTTCCGCCGAGGCGTCGGATAGCTCAAAAGCCTGCTCCACCTTCAGGTCGGGCAGACCTTCGATTTCAAGAATGCGGCCCGAGAAGATGTTCTTCTTACCTTTCTTCTCCACCGTCAGCAGGCCGGCCTTGATGGCGTACAGCGGGATGGCATGCACGAGGTCGCGAAGCGTCACGCCCGGCTGCATCTGGCCCTTGAAGCGCACCAGTACCGACTCGGGCATGTCCAGCGGCATCACGCCGGTGGCCGCAGCAAAGGCCACCAGGCCAGAACCGGCCGGGAAGGAGATACCGATGGGGAAGCGGGTGTGCGAATCGCCGCCCGTGCCCACGGTGTCGGGCAGCAGTAGGCGGTTGAGCCAGCTGTGGATCACGCCGTCGCCCGGGCGCAGAGCCACGCCGCCGCGGTTACTGATGAAAGCGGGCAGCTCGCGATGCATCTTCACGTCCACTGCCTTCGGATAGGCGGCCGTGTGACAGAAGCTTTGCATCACCAGGTCGGCCGAGAAGCCCAGGCAGGCAAGGTCCTTCAGCTCGTCGCGGGTCATGGGACCGGTGGTGTCCTGGCTGCCCACGGTGGTCATCTTCGGCTCGCAGTAGGTCCCCGGACGGATGCCTTGCTGCTGGCCGTTGATCACGGGCAGACCGCAGGCGCGGCCCACCATCTTCTGGGCCAGCGTGAAGCCCTTACCAGTATCTACCGGAGCCTTGGGCAGACGGAACACCGTGGAGGCCGGCAGGCCCAGGAACTCGCGCGCTTTGCCGGTGAGCGAGCGCCCAATGATCAGGTTGATGCGCCCGCCGGCGCGTACCTCGTCGAGCAGCACCTCGCTCTTGAGCTGAAAGGTGGCCACGACCTTGCCATCTTTCTCGATCTTGCCCTCGTAGGGGAAAATGTCGATCACATCGCCCATCTCGAGGTTGGAGACGTCCACCTCGATGGGCAAAGAGCCCGAATCTTCCTGGGTATTGAAGAAGATCGGAGCGATCTTGCCGCCCAGGGTGACGCCGCCGAAGCGCTTGTTGGGCACGAAGGGGATGTCCTCGCCAGTGGCCCAAACCACGCTGTTGGTGGCCGACTTGCGGCTCGACCCCGTGCCTACCACGTCGCCGACGTAGGCCACCAGGTGCCCCTTCTTCTTCAGGTTCTCGATGAATTGGATGGGGCCGCGCTTGCCGTCTTCCTCAGGCCGGAAGGCCGCGTCGGGGCGGGTGTTCTTGAGCATCGCCAAATAGTGCAGCGGAATGTCCGGGCGGCTCCAGGCGTCGGGCGCGGGCGACAGGTCATCAGTGTTGGTTTCACCAGGCACCTTGAAGACGGTCACCGTGATTTTGCGAGCCACCTCGGGGCGACTGGTGAACCACTCGGCATCGGCCCAGGATTGCATGACTTCGCGGGCCTTGGCGTTGCCGGCCTTGGCCTTTTCGGCCACGTCGTGGAAGGCATCGAACATCAGCAAGGTCTTCTTCAGACCCTCGGCGGCGACGCCGGCGACTTCAGCGTCGTCGAGCAGGTCGATCAGCGGCTTGACGTTGTAGCCGCCCACCATGGTGCCCAGCAGCTCGGTGGCCTTGGTCTTGGAGATCAGGCCGACGGTCACGTCTCCGTGGGCCACCGCAGCCAGAAACGACGCCTTGACCTTGGCAGCATCGTCCACACCAGGCGGCACGCGATGGGTCAGCAGGTCCAGCAGGAATGCCTCCTCGCCAGCAGGCGGGTTCTTGATCAGTTCGATCAACTCGGCGACCTGCTTGGCGTCCAGCGGCAGCGGCGGAATACCGAGGGCGGCGCGCTCGGCAGCGTGGTCACGGTAGGCTTTCAACATTGGTTCTCTCCAGTTGCGTTCTAAAGTGGGGCGTGGGTGTGAATCTGCTCCGGCAGGAGTGGTCTCTCGTGCAAGCCTGGCCTGTACCACTCACCGCCGCGGAGGTCCTTACTTCGCGGCCGAAGCGGGTTCGAGTACGCTCATCGGGGGATTCTTCTTAAGGGCCTCGGCCACCAGGGTCTGCTCAGCGCTCATGCATTCGTCCGCCAGGCGCTGACCACGCTTTTGGTCCATGAGCATCGACTTGTTGGCAATCTGCAGCCACACGGCACCGCCGCGCTGATCCTCGAGGCGGATGGCCCCGGTCGTGGTCGCAACAGGGGACATGCGGTACTTGAATCCCTTGCCCTCAATGTTGAAGCGGCCAGGGACTGCAGGATCCGCGGTTACCGTCACATGTTGCCCAAGCTCGCATGCAATACGGCCGACGTGCACACGTTCGGCAATGGCCAGCTCTTCGGGCGAGAGGGCCTCCTCTGCCGCCATGATGCCAGTGGCGACTTGGTTGGCCGCGCTCTTGAGCTGCAAACGGCTACTCGTTTCTGTGCGGGCAGCGGGCTTGGCAGACGTTTGCTTGCCCGCATCTCTGGCGGGACTGCGGTCTGTTGCCTTGGCGTTCGAGGCACCACTCTTGGCGGCAGCGGGCTTGGCTGATGGCTTATCGACCGATGCAGACTGGGCAGAGGCCAGCGCAGGGATCAGCACCAGGGCGGCTGCGAAAAAGATGGGTTTCATCGAGAATCCTGCAAAGGTGGGTCAGGGAACCGCAACCGGATCGGTCGCGAACCAGCCCTGCACTGCGGTTGGCAGCACACGGCCCGTCTGATGGGCACGCTCCAGCACCTGCCAGAAGTACCGGTAACTGGCCCGGTCGTGAAGCGTACCACCGACATTGATGGGCGCCCATGCAGCATGGGCAGCCGCAATCATCACCTCTGCCGCAGCAAGAACCTCATCCGACGTCGGCGCAAGCGCCTCGATGATGGGGCGGATCTGCAGAGGATGGATGCTCCACATGCGGGTGTACCCAAACTCCTGCGATGCCTTGCAAGCCGCCAGCGACAACGCCGCAGGGTCACGGAACTCGGTCACAACGCAATGCGACGGAACCTTGCCATTCGCGTGGCATGCCGACGCAATCTCGAGCTTGGCGCGCACGACCAGTGGGTGCTGAAACTGGCCAGCCACCCCCATGGCGGACGCTGGAATAGCGCCAGCATGGGCCGATACGAAATCCATCAACCCAAAGCTCAAGCTCTGCACACGGGGATGGGCTGCAATCGCGAACGCCCGGTGCACAGCCGATGGCGACTCGACCAAGGCGTGTACAGGCAACTGAGACGCCCCATACCGATCCAGCGATTCACAGACACGGTCGATGTCCTCTGGACCTTCCACCTTGGGCACCATCACATGACACAACCGGGACGCGAGTTCACCCGCAACCACGGCTATATCATCGACGAACGAAGGATGGTCGACAGCATGGACACGCACTGCCACGCGCTGACCCGGGGGCGTCTCGTGCACCAGACGTGCCACCCGCCGGACATGGGCGGCCTCTTCGCCAACGGGCGCACCGTCTTCACAGTCCAGCGTCACATCGAACAGGCAAGCGCCGTGCTCCTCCAGCATTTCGGCCTGCAGCTGCAGGCTTTTTCGCATGCGGTCTTCCACCCCGCAATAGTGATCGCAGACTGGCAGCACGGCGGCGGCAGCTTGCGCGCCCAGCAATACCTCCCGTGGGTGCGGCACGGCACCCGACACCGGGGCGCCGGACGCGCCGGATGTCATCACCGCAACCTCTGGAGGCATCAGACAGGCCTCAAAGCAGGTGCTTGACGCCGTCTTGCTCACCCTGGAGTTCAGCCAGGGTCTTGTTGATGCACTCCTGCGAGAACGCATCGATCGGCAAGCCTTCCACGATCTTGTACTTGCCGCCTTCGCAGGTCACGGGATAACCAAACATCACATCCTTGGGGATGCCGTACTCACCGTTGGACGGAACGCCCATGGTGACCCACCTGCCGTTGGTGCCCAGTGCCCAGTCGCGCATATGGTCGATGGCAGCATTGGCCGCAGAAGCAGCGGACGACAGCCCGCGTGCAGCAATGATGGCGGCACCGCGCTTGCCCACCGTGGGCAGGAAGTAGTCGCGATTCCACACGTCGTCGTTGATGATGTCCTTGACCGACTTGCCGTTTACGGTGGCAAAGCGGTAGTCGGCGTACATCGTGGGCGAGTGATTGCCCCAGACGGCCAGCTTCTCGATATCGCCGACGGCACAGCCGATCTTGCTGGCGATCTGCGAAGCGGCGCGGTTGTGGTCCAGGCGCAGCATGGCGGTGAAGTTCTCGCGCGGCAGATCGGGGGCCGACTTCATGGCGATGTAGGCGTTGGTGTTGGCGGGGTTGCCCACGACCAGTACCTTGACGTTGCGCGACGCCACCGCGTTCAAGGCCTTGCCCTGCGTCGTGAAAATCTGGGCGTTGGCAGCGAGCAGGTCGGCACGCTCCATACCGGGACCACGGGGGCGCGCACCCACCAGCAGCGCGTACTCGGTGTCCCTGAACGCCGTCATCGGGTCGCTGTGAGCCTCGATACCCGCCAACAACGGGAACGCGCAGTCCTCGAGCTCCATGATCACGCCCTTGAGCGCGTTTTGAGCCTTTTCATCCGGAATTTCGAGCAGTTGCAGGATCACGGGCTGATCCTTGCCCAGCATTTCGCCCGAGGCGATGCGGAACAGCAGGGCGTAACCGATTTGGCCTGCGGCGCCGGTAACGGCAACACGGACGGGCTTCTTGCTCATGGTGGAACTCCAGAAAGTGATGGAAAAACGCGTTGGGGAGCCGGGCGGCCAGCGCGCCTGTCATCAGAAGCGTGCGCCCTGCAAACAGCTTGCGAGTGTACTGCTGAAAACCCGAATCGGTCAATTTGTCTTATGTCTTATATAAGATATGATCCAGACCACGGCGGGCCGCACATACCCGCTGCTCGCCCATCATGTCTACACCCTCATCACCGCTCGACGCAACTGGCTCGCCTGCGCCCGGGGCGGCACTCGCGACGCCTGCATTCAGCCCGCTGTACCAGCAGATAAAGGGCTTGATCCTGCAAAGCCTGCAGCAAGGAGAGTGGCGACCCGGAGAAGCGATTCCGAGCGAAATGGATCTGGCCGCCCGGTTCAGGGTCAGCCAGGGCACCGTGCGAAAGGCCATTGACGAGCTGGCAGCTGAAAATCTAGTGGTGCGCCGCCAAGGCAAAGGCACCTTTGTCGCCACACATGCCGAACAGCATGTGCAATACCGGTTCCTCAAACTGCTGCCCGACAGCGGGGATGCGCGCGAAGAAGGCCCAGCCCAGCGCCGGGTTCTAGATTGTCGACGCGGGCGGGCGACGACAGACGTTGCACGGGCGCTGACCTTGCGCAGCGGAGATCCGATCATTCAGGCCCGCCGTATTCTGGCCTTTGCTGGCGTTCCCACCATCCTGGAAGACATCTGGTTGCCCGGCCACGCCTTCAAAGGGCTGACAGCCGAGCAGATGGCCAGCTACCAGGGCCCTACTTACGCCATGTTCGAACTGGAATACGGGGTGCGCATGGTGCGCGCCGAGGAAAAGCTGCGCGCAGTGCTGCCCGATGCCGAGCAGGCCGCGCTGCTCGAGATCACCACCTCCACACCCCTTTTGAGCGTGGAACGCATTGCCTACACCTACAACGATGTTCCGATGGAGTTACGGCGCGGGCTTTACCGGACCGATACCCACCACTACCGCAATGAATTGAGCTAACAGCAATCTGGCGACCTAGTGGAAACCTCGAAAATTCCAATGACCGCAAAGCCCCGCTTGTTGCATTGCAATAGAATTTTACGTTGCCCATCCCGGCTGGATTACACCGCAGTTACACTCCAAGAAAGCCCCTCGACATGACTGAACTAGCCAAAAAGCGGCCCGAGTTCCGCAATATCAATGCGTTCAAGGATCTCACCACCTACCGCCTACCTGCAGCCGGCTGGGTGTCCATCCTGCACCGCGTCAGCGGGGTGCTTATGTTCCTGCTGCTGCCCTTCGTGATCTGGATGTTCGACACATCGGTGTCGTCCGAGATTTCGTTTGCCAAGTTCACGGCAGCGTTCAACGCAGGTCTCGGCTTTGTGCCGGGCTGGTTCTTCAAACTGGTGGCGCTGGGCCTGATTTGGGCTTACCTGCACCACTTCACGGCTGGCATTCGCCACCTGTGGATGGACATGAACCACGACGCCGTGAGCAAGGAATTTGGCAAGACCTCGGCTACGGCAACGCTGGTGATCAGTCTTGGACTGACCGCAGCGCTGGGCGCAAAGCTCTTCGGCCTGTACTAAGCCCTCGGTCCACACTGCTTCAAGGAAACCCCATGTCTGTCAACTATGGTTCCAAGCGCACCGTGGTCGGTGCTCACTACGGTTTGCGCGATTGGCTGAGCCAGCGCGTTACGGCCGTCCTGATGGCGCTGTTCACCGTAATGGTGCTCGCCCAGGTGCTTCTGACTTCCGGACCCATCGGCTACGACCGCTGGGCCAGCATCTTCTCCGCGCAGTGGATGAAGGTGCTTACGTTCTCCGTCATCGTGGGCCTTGCCTGGCACGTCTGGGTCGGCATGCGCGACGTGTTCATGGACTACATCAAGCCCGTGGGCGTTCGCCTGGCTTTCCAGGTGTTCACCATCGTCTGGCTGGTCGGCTGCGCCGGCTGGGGCATCCAGGTTCTCTGGCGTCTCTGATTCCCGCGACGGAAGGTACACAATGAGCTACACCCAAGCCAACATCACCAAGCGCAAGTTCGACGTTGTCATCGTCGGTGCCGGAGGATCCGGCATGCGCGCCTCGCTGCAACTCGCCCGCGCCGGCCTCAACGTTGCCGTGCTCTCCAAGGTCTTTCCCACGCGCTCGCACACCGTGGCCGCGCAGGGTGGCATTGGCGCTTCGCTGGGCAACATGTCAGAGGACAACTGGCACTACCACTTTTACGACACCATCAAGGGCTCAGACTGGCTCGGCGACCAGGATGCGATTGAGTTCATGTGCCGTGAAGCGCCCAAGGTCGTGTACGACCTGGAGCACATGGGTATGCCGTTCGACCGCAACCCCGACGGCACGATCTACCAACGTCCGTTCGGCGGTCACACGGCCAACTACGGTGAAAAGCCTGTGCAGCGCGCCTGCGCGGCGGCCGACCGCACCGGCCACGCCATGCTGCACACGCTGTACCAACAAAACGTCAAGGCCCGTACGAACTTTTTCGTCGAGTGGATGGCGCTAGACCTGATCCGCGACGCCGACGGCGATGTCGTGGGCGTGACCGCGCTGGAGATGGAAACCGGCGATCTGCACATTCTCGAAGCCAAGACCACCTTGCTGGCCACGGGTGGTGCAGGCCGCATTTTTGCAGCGTCGACCAACGCGTTCATCAACACCGGCGATGGCCTGGGCATGGCTGCGCGCGCAGGCATTCCGCTGGAAGACATGGAGTTCTGGCAATTCCACCCCACCGGCGTAGCCGGTGCGGGCGTGCTGCTGACCGAAGGCTGCCGTGGTGAAGGCGCGATTTTGCTCAACAGCAACGGCGAGCGCTTCATGGAGCGCTATGCGCCCACGCTGAAGGATCTGGCACCGCGCGACTTCGTGTCCCGCTCGATGGACCAGGAAATCAAGGAAGGCCGTGGCTGCGGTCCGAACAAGGACTACGTGCTGCTCAAGCTGGACCACCTGGGCGCCGAGACCATCCACAAGCGCCTGCCTTCGGTGTACGAGATCGGCGTGAACTTCGCCAACGTGGACATCACCAAGGAGCCGATCCCAGTGGTGCCCACCATCCACTACCAGATGGGCGGCATTCCAACCAACATCAACGGCCAAGTGGTGGTGCAGCAAGGCGGCGAAGACAACCTGGTCGTGAATGGCTTGTACGCGGTGGGCGAATGCTCGTGCGTGTCGGTGCACGGTGCCAACCGCCTGGGTACGAATTCGCTGCTCGACCTGCTGGTGTTCGGTCGCGCTGCCGGTAACCACATCGTCGAGTTCAACAACAAGAACAAGGAACACAAGCCCCTGCCCAAGGATGCCGCCGACCGCACGTTGGAACGCCTCAACCGCCTCAGCTCGGCCTCCAGCGGCGAGTACGCCCAGGATGTGGCCAATGACATCCGCGCATCGATGCAACAGCACGCCGGTGTGTTCCGCACGCAGGCTGGCATGGACGAAGGCGTTCGCAAGATCGCCGAGTTGCGCGAGCGTGTGAAGAAAGTGGGCCTCAAAGACCACTCCAAGGTGTTCAACACCGCGCGCATCGAAGCGCTGGAGGTCGAGAACCTGATCGAAGCTGCCCAGGCCACGATGGTCTCGGCCGCTGCCCGCAAGGAATGCCGTGGTGCCCACACCGTGAGCGACTACGAGCGCCCGGCCGATGACCCGGTCGCACCGCTGGGCCGCGATGATGCCAACTGGATGAAGCACACCCTGTGGCACAGCGCGTCCAACAGCCTCACCTACAAGCCCGTCAAGCTCAAGCCCCTGACCGTGGAATCGGTTCCGCCCAAGGTTCGCACGTTCTGATCGGAAACAGGAGTACCCCACCATGGCAAAACGTACTTTCCAAATCTACCGCTACGATCCCGACAAGGACGCCAAGCCCTACATGCAGACCGTCGAGATCGAGCTGGACGGTAGC
>JBKBUN010000148.1:0-6956 GCA_046289925.1 Burkholderiaceae bacterium
GAGCCTGCGCAAGGATGGTGAAGGTGTCGTCACAGCACGTGACATCCAGACGCCCCACGATGTGGAGATTGTCAACCCGGACCACGTCATCGCGCATCTGTCGCAAGGCGGCAAGCTCGACATGCAGATCAAGGTCGAGAAGGGCCGTGGCTATGTGCCTGGCAACGTGCGCCGCTATGCGGATGAAAGCACCAAGTCGATTGGTCGCATCGTCCTCGACGCCTCGTTCTCCCCGGTCAAGCGCGTGAGCTACACCGTCGAAAGCGCTCGCGTGGAGCAGCGCACCGACCTGGACAAGCTGGTGGTCGAGATCGAGACCAACGGTGCGATCACCGCAGAAGACGCTGTGCGCGCTTCGGCCAAGATCTTGGTGGAACAGCTGGCTGTGTTCGCCCAGCTCGAAGGTGGGGAACTCGCGGCTTTCGACGCTCCCAGCGGCTCCCGCGGTGCGGCCACGTTCGACCCGATCCTTCTGCGCCCGGTCGACGAACTCGAGCTCACCGTGCGCTCGGCCAACTGCCTCAAGGCCGAGAACATTTACTACATCGGTGATCTGATCCAGCGTACCGAAAACGAGCTGCTCAAGACCCCGAACCTGGGTCGCAAGTCGCTCAACGAAATCAAGGAAGTACTGGCTTCGCGTGGTCTTACGCTGGGTATGAAGCTTGAGAACTGGCCGCCGGCCGGCCTCGACAAGCGCTGAGCAGTACAATCGAGAGTTTTTCAACCCGTGCAACGCGCAGTACCTGACACGGCTGCGCGTACCAACAACATTCAAGGAATAGCACCATGCGCCACGGACACGGCCTTCGCAAACTGAACCGCACCAGCTCGCACCGCCTCGCGATGCTGCAGAACATGATGAACTCGCTCATCGAGCACGAGGTCATCAAGACCACCGTTCCCAAGGCCAAGGAACTGCGCCGCGTGGTCGAACCCATGATCACTCTGGCCAAGGTGGATTCGGTGGCCAACCGTCGCCTGGCTTTCAACCGCTTGCGTGACCGCGACAGCGTGACCAAGCTGTTCAATGACCTGGGCCCACGTTTCGCAACCCGTCCGGGTGGTTACACGCGTATCCTGAAAATGGGCTTCCGCGTGGGCGACAACGCCCCCATGGCGCTCGTCGAACTGGTGGACCGTCCGGCTGCAGAAACTTCTGCTGACGCTGGCGCAGAAGCTGCAAAATAAGCTATAATTTCCTTCTACCGCGCGATGGAGCAGTCTGGTAGCTCGTTGGGCTCATAACCCAAAGGTCGGAGGTTCAAATCCTCCTCGCGCAACCAAATCTCAGCAAGTGCTGACCCTAAAAGCCCGCTTACAGCGGGCTTTTTTGTTGCAATCGCCCCGGTGGCGTCCGGCGGCATCCCACTGAGTGCCTGGGGGGCATGGTGAACTGGTGATGCGCCCTGGGCCGGGTGCGGTGGTGCTGTGCAGGCGCCAGCGGGGCGCCCCATTTCCCCTTGCAAAGAATCCCAAGCATTCCCACGTCTGCGGGCAGCCCCGTCGATCGGCAGGTGTCATCTGCGCGCGATGGAGACCCGTGTTTTCGACCTGGAAACAGCAGCGGACCGCTGGCTATGCATCGAAAGTCTCGAGGCATTCACACCTGGTGCGGGTGGCGGCGCTCATCACTGTGAGCCCGCTGGGCTGGCGCTTCGGGCCGCTGGCCGTGTCGCTTCGGCCCGTGGGCAGCAGCCCACTTCGTCGGCGCGCCTTGCCAGTGCCACCCGCCTCGCCAGCCCCTCGGGCCCGCCCATCGGCCGTTTCTAGGAGCCTGTCGGACTTGGGGCGTCAAAAGCGAACATGAGCCCCGGCGAGGACCGTTTTCGCCGTGTTTGCAGCCCCATAGCAGGGCTATGGGGCCCAAAGACGGTGACAAATGGACCGCTGAGGCCCATTTGCAGCCGACGATTCCCAAGTCCGACAGGCTTCTGGGTTCAAAGTCGTGTGCCTGCGCAGGCTGTGTGGCGAACGGCCTCTGCTTTGCTGGCGCTGGCCAGGCTTTGGAGGCACGTCCTCTGGCCCTGGGGTGGTGTGCTATGAAATCAGTAGCGCCAGGTAACCTACTGATAAGCACAGGCAAGCAGATTGGTCATGACCTCGTCCATTGGCTGACAGTACAGATGAACGATACGTCACCACCCGCCGCAGCACCTGCTGTCATGGACCCCGAGCGCGCGCCGGGCCAAGGTGCCGAGGTGCGGTGGTCCGTGCCGCCACGGCGAGGGGGCTTCTGAGCCTCCCGCAGGCTCCGCCTTGGGCCCCGCTGCCGAACTGGCCATCGAATTCAAACGTTGCGTTCGCAACCACTAGGGGGTACCATTGGTTGCGTTGACAACCAAATGAACCAGAATTCGGCCCGCGCCCTGTGCGGGATTGCGTCGACTGCCTGCTGGTCGACGGTCTTGGTCGTGGTGCTTTCCTGCGCAGATCCTTCCAGGTGTCCCATGTTTTGCACGCACTTGCCGCATTTCACGCCACAAGCGTTGCCCTCATCTTGTACGCGCGAGCCACAAGGCCATGCGCGGGCTTGTCGGCGTGCTGGCGTGGCCCTGAAGCGCGGCGGGGCGTTCATGGACACTTGTGCAGCGATGGAAGACGACGTCGTAGCTCTGCGGGCTCACATGCGCTGGGAGCGAACCTGTATTCCACGCAGTGTCGCAGGCAGGTGCGTTCGCCATCGCTTGGAGCGCAGAGCGTCATCGCACCGAGGAGGGAACTGATGTCCATCCGTACCGCACCGCCGCTGGAGCGCATGCTCACGTATCGGTTGCACCAGTTGCACAAGCTCACCGACTTGCAAAGCCAGCGCGCCTATCTGGATGCCACCGGGCTCACCCTCAGCGATGCACGATGCCTGACGACGATCGGCAGTTTCCAGCCCTTGTCGATCAACCGGCTGGCGCAGATGGGCAACTTCAACAAAGGCCAAGCCAGCCGCGCTGCGCAGTTTCTGGTGGACCAGGGCTGGGTGCGTAAGAGCGACAGTCCTGATGATGGCAGGGGTGTTTTGCTCACGCTGACCGAGACAGGGCAGGAACTGTTTGAGCGGACCATGGCCGTGGTCGTGCAGCGCAATGCCGAGATCTTCGGTTGCCTGTCGGCCGACGAACAGCGTCTGCTCAGCCAGATGTTCGACCGGCTGATCGCGCACGCGCAGGGCGCAGCGCCAGAGAGGCCCTCCGACCCGCGGTGAGCCGTCCGACTTTCCCCCCTCCCTGCCCCCATCCCATCCTTCACACACAAGGAGACTTCCATGCTGATCCAGCAGATTCACCACGTGGCGTACCGTTGCCGCGATGCC
Source organism: Burkholderiaceae bacterium (assembly GCA_046289925.1). Lineage (GTDB taxonomy): Bacteria > Pseudomonadota > Gammaproteobacteria > Burkholderiales > Burkholderiaceae_C > Acidovorax_G. The sequence goes on from JBKBUN010000148.1 coordinate 3,308, forward strand.
AAAGAAACCGTCGAGTGGTACCAAAAACACCTCGGCATGAAGTTCGTGCTCGCCATTGCGGAGAACGAGGTGCCTTCGACCAAGGCCCCAGACCCGTACATGCATGTGTTTCTCGACGCAGGGCAGGGCAACATCCTCGCGTTCTTTGAGCTGCCGAGCCAGCCGCCCATGGACCGCGATCGCAACACGCCGACCTGGGTACAGCATCTGGCGCTCAAGGTCGATTCGGTCGATCGCTTGCTGGAAGTGAAGGCGCGCCTGGAGGCCAGCGGCATCGAAGTGGTGGGGCCGACCAACCACACGATCTTCAAGAGCATCTATTTCTTCGACCCCAACGGACACCGTCTGGAGCTGGCCGCCGACTGCGGCACCCCCGAGATGTACGCGCGCCTGGACGAAGTGAAGTGGGACATGCTCAATGAATGGGCGACCACGCGCCGTGCGCCCAAGCATGCGGCCTGGATGCACGACGGCAGCATGGACCACTGAGGAGTGCGCATGAACACCATTGCTCTGAACGCGACCCACGATCCGTCTGCACGCAGTTGGGTGGCGTCGGCCCAGGTCGAAGGCACCGACTTTCCGATCCAGAATCTGCCCTTTGGGGTGTTCCGCCGCCGTGGAGAGGACGCTGCCCACTGGCGGGTGGGCGTGGCCATTGGCGACCAGATTGTGGACCTGCGCGCGGTGGCCGCACGTGCGCCCTGGCATGGCCAGGCCGCACAGGCGCTGCAGGCCGCGGCAGCCGACAGCCGCCTCAACGCGCTGATGGCGTTAGGCTCCGAAGCGGCATCGGCCCTGCGCCGCATGCTGTTCGATGCGCTGCGCGAAGGCGCTGCACAGCATGCGGTCACCCCTGCCGATCTCGTGCCCCAGGCCGACGTCGAATACGACGTGCCTGCCCGGATTGGCGACTACACCGACTTCTACACTTCCATCTACCACGCGACCAACATCGGCCGCCAGTTCCGGCCCGACCAGCCGCTGCTACCCAACTACCAGTGGGTGCCTATCGGCTATCACGGTCGCGCCTCCAGTGTGGTGGTGTCGGGCCAGGCCTTTCGGCGGCCGGTGGGGCAGTCCATGCCGCCTGGTGCCAGCCAGCCTCAGTTGGGCGCAAGTCGACGACTCGACATCGAGCTGGAACTGGGGGTGTTCATCGGCGCGGGCAATGCGCTGGGCGAACCTGTGCCGTTGGACGCGGCAGAAGACCATGTGTTTGGCCTGTGCCTGCTCAACGACTGGTCGGCGCGGGATCTACAGGGCTGGGAGTATCAGCCCCTCGGCCCCTTCCTGTCGAAGAACTTTGCAACCACCGTGTCCCCCTGGGTGGTGACGATGGAGGCGCTTGCACCCTACCGCACTGCCTGGGACCGGCCGCAAGACCATCCGCAGCCGCTGCCCTACCTGGAGTCGGCCCACAACCGGGCCGCGGGCGCTTTCGACATCCAGTTGCAGGTCGACCTGTCCACGCCGCGCATGCGCAGCGCCGGGGTGGCCGATGTGACCGTCTGCCGCACCAGCTACCGTCATGCCTACTGGACGCTCGCGCAAATGGTGGCGCACCACACCGTCAACGGTTGCAACCTGCAGCCGGGCGATCTGCTGGGCACCGGCACCCTGTCGGGCCCAAGCCTGGACCAAGCCGGGGCGCTGATCGAGCTGACCCTGGGTGGCAAGCAGCCGCTGCACCTGCCGGGCGGTGAGCAGCGCGTGTTCCTGGAAGATGGCGACCGCGTGACCCTGCGCGGTTGGTGTGAGCGTCCGGGGGCCGCGCGCATCGGCTTTGGTGTCTGCTCGGGTGAAGTGCTGCCAGCGCGCAATATGTGAGCGAACGGCCCGCCTGGTCTGCCCGCCAGGAGCCTGTCGGACTTGGGGCGTCGAAAGCGAACATGAGCCCCAGCGAGGACTGTTTTCGCCGTGTTTGCAGCCCCATAGCGGGGCTATGGGGCCCCAAGACGGTCAAAAATGGACCGCTGCGGCCCATGAGCCATTGGCATGCAGCCGACGATTCGCAAGTCTGACAGGCGCCTAGGGGCGGCAGGCTACCGACCCCGGGGCGCGCGCACCCCGCGTGCACCTGAAAGCATAAAACTTCGAAAAAACGGAATTGTTGATGACGATAAATCGAATAAATAGAAGCGTCATCGGCCCTACAGTCGAGTCCATGCCCCCAGGCGTGGCTTGCAAAGTCTGGGATTCCGTGAAGAAGCACTGCCGAAAGGAAGCACCATGCGCATCACCACCCGAGGACAGTTGGCCGTCTCTGCGATGACGGACCTGGCGCTGCACCAGCAACTGCGCCCCGTCGCGCTGTCGGCTATCAGCGCGCGCCAGCGCATCTCACTGTCGTACCTGGAGCAGTTGTTCAGCGCTCTGCGCAAGGCCGGGCTGATCGAGAGCACGCGCGGTCCGGGCGGCGGCTACACGCTGGCCCGTCCGCTCGCGCAGATCTCGGCTGCTGACATCGTGCTCGCCGTTGAAACGCTGAACGGCGACGAACTGGGCGCCGAGCGCGCTGCAGCACGCGAGGCCACGGGCGAGCTGTGGACCGCATACCACGCCCGCGCCATCGAATACCTGCAGTCGGTCACTCTGCACGATCTGGTGATGCAACACCGCGCGCGCCAGGCCGAAGCGCCAGAGCCCGCCCAGGCCGCAGCCGCGCCGCGCGTCGTTCGCCTGCGTCCGGGCGTGCCGAACTCTGTGTTCGCGCTGGGTTCGCTGGCGCTGGCCCGCAACTAAGGCAAGCCCTGGGCTGTGGCGTACAGCGCGCACGCCACAGCATGCGCAACGCCCATAGCCCTGGGCCAAAGACAGGCAGCCTTGGGTTTCGATCGGGGTGCCGCTGCGGTTGTGGAAGAACAGGGTCCACTGCTTTGCGGGTTGGCCGCGAAGCGGACCTGCGGCGTCATCTCGAACGCCGCGCCTGCGTGCTGCAGACGTTGCGCCAGGATCTGCCATTGCGGCAGTTCCACGATGGCGCTGAAGCGCGGCATGGACATGCGGTGATGTGCTGCCGGGCCTGTGGCGGCCGCGGTGCACGGAGTGCCCAGGCGGGGCAGGCTGCGCATGCGGGCCATGCATAGCTGCTGCGCCGTGGCCCGGCGCGCAGGGGGATTCCCTGCGCCCGAGGGCCGCGAGCGCCCGCGCGTCAGGCCATGGGGGTGGCCGCCATGTTGTCGAACTTGCGGAAAAACTGGCGCGCCATGGCCACGAGCTGTGCGTCGGTTGGGTGGTCGGCGGGCAAAGAGTCCACCACCGCCTTGGCCACGGCGGGCTGGTGGCTTGCGCACCAGTCGCGGAACTCGTTGCGGGCCAGGCCCGGACCGGTCAGCAGCACTTCGTGCGTGCCGGCCAGCGCCTTGGCCACTTCGCCAAAAAACGCGGCGTGGTCGCCTGACTTGCCCTGATGCTTGTGGTGGCTGCGCGAACGTACGCGCTGCGATTCGACGTGCTCGCGGTCGAACATCAGAACGTGGGCGTCGGAATGGTCCATCCAGACCACGGCGTGGAAAGTGCTCATACGGTTCTCTTCTCTTTCGTGGGTTGATACAGGCTCCTGGGTTGAACCTAGAAACCGCAGTTGACCGCTTGTTCACACTGAAAAGTTCTGATGTCCGTTGAACTTGCGCCTTGTGGGCGCGCT
>JBKBUN010000149.1:0-6750 GCA_046289925.1 Burkholderiaceae bacterium
GCTCCAGCCGTTGTAGCGCTCGCTCGGCATGGCAAGCACAGGCTGCCCGCTGGGCTTGACGCCGTGGCGGATCGCGCTGTTCCAGTCTTCGGGCTGGTAGCGGGCCACGGCCCCTGCGGGTGTCAGGTTCGGTGCCACCAGTCGCAGGCCTGCGCCGCTTGCAAACAGCCGTCCGCGGCCATCGGCCCCGTGGCAGTGCCCGCAGCCCGCATCCAGGTACAGGCGCCGACCGCGTTCGATGGTGCCCGCGTCGGTGGTGTAGACCACGGCGCGCGGCTTGACGGCCACGTCGCGCTGCATGCGGGCGTCGGCTTGCTGCAGCGCCCAGGTCAGCCCTGTCGCCACCGCCAGGCCCAGGCCGGCGGTGCTCAACGCCAGCACCGCCGCCCAGTGCGGCAGCCAGGCGGGCCGGCGGACACAAGACAGCGCGGCGGACAGCGGGTGGGCAGGCAACATGGACAAAGCGGGCAACTGGGAGTCAGTGGGCAACAGGAGGCACTGGACAACAGGGAGGCACTGGACAACAGGGAGGCACTGGGCATGCAGTGGCAGCCTGCGCCGCCTCAGGGCCGCGGCATGCGGCACAGCGGGGCTCTGGATTGTGTTCACCGTTCGCGGCAGCGGCATGCAACAAATCGCAACCGTGCCGACGGTTGGTGACATTTCGCACGCTGCGGGCGGCGCGTGCACGGCGGGGCGGCCAGCGCTATGCTGGCTGCCTCGTACTTCGGGGCTGGGCCGCGCACGGTGGCGCGCCAGCCCACCGACTTCTGCATTCCATGATCCCTACCCACACCCCCTCCCGCACTGGCGGCCAGATCCTCGTTGACCAACTCATCGTGCACGGTGTGCAGCAACTGTTTTGCGTACCGGGCGAAAGCTTTTTGGCCGTGCTGGATGCGCTGCACGATGCCGACATTGCCGTGACCGTGTGCCGCCAGGAAGGGGGGGCGGCCATGATGGCCGAGGCCCAAGGCAAGCTCACCGGCCGCCCGGGCATCTGTTTCGTCACCCGCGGGCCCGGGGCGACCAACGCAGCGGCTGGCATCCATATCGCGCACCAGGATTCAACCCCGCTGATCCTGTTTGTGGGCCAGGTGGCCCGCAGCGCGCTGGGGCGCGAGGCCTTTCAGGAGCTGGATTACGGGGCCGTATTCGGCACCATGGCCAAGTGGGTGGTGCAGATCGACGATCCGGCGCGGGTGCCTGAGCTGGTCTCGCGCGCCTTCCATGTGGCCACCTCGGGCCGACCCGGGCCGGTGGTGGTGGCGCTGCCCGAAGACATGCTGGTCGAAACGGCACAAGTGGCCGACGCCTTGCCTTACCGCACGCCGCCCACCCACCCGGCGCCCGAGGCGGTGCATGAACTCACGGCCCGCCTGGCCGCGGCCGAGCGCCCCGTGCTGGTGCTTGGCGGCAGCCGCTGGACGCCGCAGGCCGTGGCCGACATCACGCGCTTTGCCGAGGCCTGGTCCCTGCCTGTGGTGTGCTCGTTCCGGCGGCAGATGCTGTTTCCGGCGGCACACGCCTGCTACGCGGGCGACCTGGGGCTGGGCGTGAACCCCGCGCTGCGCGCGCGCATTGCGGGGTCTGATTTGGTGCTGCTGCTGGGCGGGCGCCTGTCGGAAGTGCCCTCGCAGGGCTACGAGCTGCTGCAGATACCCAACCCTGCCCAGCCGCTGGTGCATGTGCACGCCGACGCGGACGAACTGGGCCGCCTGTACCGTGCGGCCTTGCCCATCCATGCCACGCCCGAGGCCATGGCCGCCGCCCTGGCCGCTACGGCGCCGCCCGCCGGCCCCCCGGGCTGGGCTGCCCGCACCGCGCAGGCGCGGGCGGAATACCTGGCCTGGAGCGACCCTGCGGCCATCCGCATCCCCGGCGCCTTGCAGATGGGCGCGGTGATGCAGCACCTGCGCGAGGTGCTCCCGGCGGACACAGTGTTCTGCAACGGTGCCGGTAACTTCGCCACCTGGGTGCACCGCTTCTGGCGCTTTGGCGGGCATGGCACGCAGCTTGCCCCCACCAGCGGCTCTATGGGCTATGGCCTGCCCGCTGGGGTGGGTGCCAAGCGGTTGTGGCCGCAGCGCGAGGTGGTGGTGTTTGCGGGCGATGGCGACTTTCTGATGCATGGCCAGGAGTTCGCTACTGCCGTGCAGTACGGGCTGCCCATCGTGGTGGTGCTGCTGGACAACGGCATGTACGGCACCATCCGCATGCACCAGGAGCGCGAATACCCTGGCCGTATCAGCGCCACGCAGCTGCGCAACCCGGACTTCTGCGCCTACGCGCGGGCCTTCGGCGGCCATGGCGAACGGGTGGAACGCACCGAAGACTTTGCCCCTGCGCTGGCCCGGGCACGCGCGAGTGGTCTGCCCAGCCTGCTGCACTGCCAGATCGACCCGGAAGCCATCACGCCTAGCAGCACCTTGTCGGGCATCCGGCAGGCCGCGCTGGCGCGGACCTGACCATGCCCGTCCCTGAGCCTTGCGGGAGGGACAATTGCCGGGTGAGCGATCTGCCAGCCCCTGCAACCTTGCCCATCGGAGCTTCTGCGGCTGCGCTGCCGCGCCGTATCGCGCATCTGGACATGGATGCTTTTTATGCCAGCGTGGAGCTGCTGCGCTACCCGCAGCTCAAGGGCCTGCCCGTCGTCATCGGTGGGGGGCGCAGGCGGCTGGACGAGGCCCTGGCGCGGGATTACGCAGACGTGCCGTCGCACGAGATTCCGCTGGCGGCCTTCCCGCGCCTGGCCGACTACACCGGCCGCGGCGTGACGACCACGGCCACCTATGAGGCCCGCGCCTTCGGCGTGGGGTCGGCCATGGGGCTGATGAAGGCGGCGCGCCTGTGCCCGCAGGCCATCCTGCTGCCAGTGGACTTTGACGCTTATCGGCGCTGTTCGCGGCAGTTCAAGGCCGTGGTCACCAGCATCGCCCCGGTGATGGAGGACCGCGGGGTGGACGAGGTGTACATCGACTTCACCGAGGTGCCCGGCGGGCAGCGCGAGGGCGGGCGGGTGCTCGCGCGCTTGATCCAGAAAAGCATCTTCGAGGCCACAGGCCTGACCTGCTCGATCGGCGTGGCACCCAACAAGCTGCTGGCCAAAATGGCCAGCGAATTCGACAAACCCAACGGCATCTCGGTGGTGTGGCCGCAGGACCTGCCCACGCGCATCTGGCCGCTGGCCTGCCGCAAGATCAACGGCATCGGCCCCAAGGCCGACGCACGCCTGCAGTCCCACGGTATCCGCACCATCGGCGAGCTGGCCCAGCAGCCGCTGGCCTGGCTGGTGCAGCACTTTGGCAAGGCCTACGGCGCCTGGCTGCACGACGCGGCCTGGGGGCGCGACGAGCGGCCGCTGGTAACCGAGAGCGAGCCAGTCTCCATGAGCCGGGAAACCACCTTCGAGCGCGACCTGCACGCGGTGCACGACCGGGCCGAGCTGGGCCGCATCTTCACCGCGCTGTGCGAGCGTGTGGCCGAAGACTTGCAGCGCAAGGGCTATGTGGGCCGAACCATCGGCATCAAGCTGCGCTATGACGACTTTCGCACCGCCACCCGCGACCTGACCCTGCCCACGCCCACGCAGGACCCCGCCGTGATCCGCCAGGCGGCGGGGCAGTGCCTCAAGCGGGCACCCCTGCAGCAGCGCCTGCGCCTGCTGGGCGTGCGGGTGGCGGCGCTGGAGAAGCCCGGCGCTGTACCCGTGCAGGCCGCTCGCGTGCCGACCCCGCGCCGCCGCCGCGGCGCGGCCTTGCCGGATCCGCACACGGCGCCGTTGTTCTGACCCTAGGAGCCTGTCGGACTGGGGGCGTCGAAAGCGAACATGAGCCCCAGCGAGAACCGCTGCGGCCCATTGGCCATTTGCATGCAGCCGACGATTTCCAAGTCCGACAGGCGCCTGGCGCTCGGGGATTGCAACGCATCTGGCCCAAACCGCGTGCGCAGGCCCGAAGGCGTTTGATGCCAGTCAATGCGCTTGCTGCAGCGCCCGGATACCGTACGGTCGGCCTGGAACCGTGACCGACACCAGGGGGCGGACCAGGCAGGCACCGTAGAGGGCGGTCATGCGAACAAATCTTCCTGTCACCCAGCGGGAGTATCTATTCCCCAAGGAACAACTGCTGGTTTCGACCACCGATGCGCAAGGACGCATCACACACTGCAACACGGCATTTGCCGAAGTCAGCGGCTACAGCTACGAGGAGCTAATGGGGCAGCCGCACAGCCTGGTCCGGCATCCCGACATGCCGCCCGAGGCCTTTGCCGACATGTGGTCTACCATCGGCCGCGGGCGGCCCTGGACGGGCATCGTCAAGAACCGCCGGGCCAACGGCGACCATTACTGGGTGGAGGCCAATGTCACGCCCATCATGGACAACGGCAAGCCCGTGGGCTACATCTCGGTGCGCTTCAAGCCCTCGCGCGAGCAAGTGGCCGCGGCCGAGGCCTTGTATGCCCGTATCGCGCAAGAGCGTGCCTCGGGCCGTCGCACCATCAAGCTGCATGCAGGGCGTGTGCGGCGTCTGGGCTGGCGCGACCTGCCAGGGCGTGTGCACCGCATGACGCTGTCGCAGCGCCTGGCCCTGGGCTTGTTGCTGCTCACAGGTATGGGCCTGTTGCCTGGGCTGCTGGGAATGGGCGGCGGCGCAGCGCTGGCAGCGCAGGCCGCGCTGCTACTGCTGGGCAGTGGCGCCCTGCTGGGCTGGTTGTATGTGACCGTGGCGCGGCCCATAGACGACCTGAACGCGTTCGCGGCGGCGCTGGCGGCTTGCAATCTCAAGGCCGAGATCAGCAAACGGCATCCGCACGTGCTCAGCTCGCTGATCCGCAACCTCTGGCGGGTGCAGGTCAACCTCCAGGCCGTGATCTCGGACGTGCGCGCCGAGGTGGACGTGTTCCGCCATGCCAGCGGCGAAATTTCTGCCAGCGCGGCCGCACTCTCGGCCCGCACCGAAGACCAGGCCAGCAGCCTGGAGCAGACGGCCGCCTCGATGGAGCAACTGGCCAGCACCGTACAGCACACGGCCGATGCAGCCCGCCAGATTGCCAGCCAGAGCCAGAACAGCAGCGACATTGCGCGCCAGGGCAGCGCCTCGGTGGGCAGTGTCAACGAGGCCATGCAGGCCATCGCCGGCTCTTCGCACCGTATGGCCGACATCATTGGCATCATCGAAGGCATCGCGTTCCAGACCAACATCCTGGCGCTCAACGCCGCGGTGGAGGCCGCGCGGGCCGGTGAGCAGGGCCGGGGCTTTGCGGTGGTCGCGTCCGAGGTGCGCGCCCTGGCTCAGCGCAGTGCCACAGCCGCGCACGAAATCCGCGATCTGATCGGCAATTCTGCCGAGCAGGTCGAATCCGGTGCGCGCTACGTGGCCGAGGCCCAGGCCACCATCTCCAGCCTGGAGCAGTCGGTGCGCGATGTCTCGCGGCTGATGCGCGAGATCATGGACGCCACAGGGGAGCAATCCATCGGCATCTCGCAAGTCAATGAGGCCGTGGTGCGGCTCGAAACCGTGACCCAGCAGAACGCCCACATGGTGGAGGAAACCGCGCAGTCGGTGGCGGTGCTCAACGAACGCACCAAGACGCTGCGCCGTGCCGTGGACGTATTCCACATGTGAACTGCGCCAGGGCACAGCGCCTTGGCCGCTGGAGGGCGCATCCAACTGCGGTTTCTAGGGTGAACAATGGACCGCTGAGGCCCATTTGCAGCCGACGATTCCCAAGTCCGACAGACTCCTAGGCTTACTGCCGCGCCGTGCGTACATTGGGCGGCAGGGCTTGCGGATGGCTGGTGCGCCAGGGGTTGATGTCCAGCCCGCCGCGGCGGGTGTAGCGCGCATACACCGTGAGCTTGAGCGGGCGGCAGCGCGTCCACACATCCATGAAGATGCGCTCCACGCACTGCTCGTGGAATTCGTTGTGGTTGCGAAAGCTCACCAGGTAGCGAAGCAGCCCTTCCTGGTCGATCTGCGCGCCGCTGTACGCAATCTGCACGCTGCCCCAGTCGGGCTGGCCCGTCACCAGGCAGTTACTCTTGAGCAGGCGGCTCACGAGCACTTCGGTCACCGGCGCTTCGTCGTGCCGGGCGTGCAGCAACTCGGGCGCGGGCTGGTAGTGCGTGCATTCCACATCCAGCCGGTCCAGGTCCAGCCCCTCAAGCTCCTGCACCCGCTCGCTGCCAAAGGCTTCGGGCAGCACCAGGCGCACGCCCACCGTGCCGCTGCGCTCGCTGCCGCGCCACACGGCCTCGCTCAGGTCGCTGCGCAGGCGGTCCTGCACCTCGGCCGCATCGGCAAAGCAGGTGTTGTTGTAGCTGTTGAGGTAGAGCTTGAAGGATTTGCTCTCCACGATATTCGGTGTCTCGCAAGGCACCGTCACGTGGGCCAGCGCCACCTGCGGCTTGCCGCGCGGGTTGAGCCAGGACAGCTCGAACGCCGTCCACAGGTCGGCCCCGAAGAAGGGCGCGTCGCCCAGGATGCCGATTTCGGCGCGCTTGCCTGCGCGCGGAATCGGAAACAGCAGCGAGGCGTCGTACCGGTCCGCATAGGCCGAGGCCTTGCCGAGCTGCGATTGTTCAGGCGTGTTCATGGCAGAAAGGCGATATTTTGCTATCAAAAAATGAGCTGCTTGTGCTTGATATTGCTGGATCTCAGGCCAAAATGGCTTGAACCTAGAAACCGCAGTTGGATGCGCCCGCCAGTGCCGTGATCGGCGCGCCAGGCAAGGCGAGACGACGCGGCG
>JBKBUN010000150.1:0-6748 GCA_046289925.1 Burkholderiaceae bacterium
CACCTGCCGGCCAGTCCGTTCGCGCCGGCGATGCCCCAGTGACAGTGTTGCTTTCCACACGAAACGACATGGAGCCGCCCCTGGTCGCACCTCACGACCTGCGCATAGCCCCTGATCCTGGCGAACTGCTCCAGCACGCGCACGACGTTCTCGCCACCAGTGCCGTGACCGCGATGTCCATGCACTCGTGGCGGAAGTCGTCGGTCAACTCAGCCCACAAAAACGATGCACCCCTTGTGCATCGGTGTGCCGTGTCACGACTCCCTCCTGCCACAGCCGGTGCAGGTGCGCGATGGTCTCTCCCAGCGCAAATGTGCTCTGGTGTGCATCCAGTGGGCGCTTGAATAGCACGGGCAGCACTTCTGCCGCCGTGGCACTTGTGCCTTGCAGAGCCTGGCGCAGTGCGTTGAGTCTGTCTGCATGGTGCGCCTGCAAGGCGTGCAGTCGCGTGTGCAGCCCCTTGAATGGGCGGCCGTGTGATGGCAGCACCAGACTCTCGCCAGGCATGCGCTCGTACCGTTTGAGCGACGTCAGGAACAGCCCCAGCGGATCTCCATGCGGCTCCATTGCGTGCACGCTTACGTTCGTCGATATCGTCGGGAGAACCATGTCTCCGCTGATCAGGATCTGCTGCTCAGGGCAATGCAGCATGATGTGCTCAGGAGCGTGTCCATAGCCGTCGATCGCATCCCATTGATCCTGCCCCACGCGCAGCGCTTGACCGTCTGCAAGGCGCTCAAACTGCCTAGGCAAGGAGGGCACCAAGCTTGGGTAGTACCGGCGTCTTGCGCGTACGTGCTCCACAAACTCCGGTGTGTGAAAGCCGTGCTGTCGATAGAACGCGACACCAGACTCGCCACCGAAGCCTTCCGGGTCATACACCCCGACGCGGGCTGCGTGGTAGTCGAGCGCGCTGATCCACAGCGGGGCGTGAAAGCGATCGCATAGCCAATGGGCTAGGCCGATGTGATCAGGGTGCATGTGCGTCACCACCACCCGCAGGATGGGCAAGCCGTCGAGCCCATCCGTGATGATCCGTTCCCATGCTGCACGGGTGTCCGCGGTGTCTGCGCCGCAATCCACCACCGTCCAACCCTCCCGTCCATTGATGGCGTCGCGCAAAAGCCAAAGATTGATGTGGTCCAGCGCGAAGGGGAGAGGCATCCGAATCCAGCGGATTCCTGTGGCGACCTCCAGAAAACCGCCCCGCTCAGGCACTTGGGTGCCAAACGGGTAGTGAAGCGGTGCGGAACCAGTGGATGTGTGCATGGTGAATCCGTTAGGATTGACGTTAACGTAAACGTCATGGGTTGTCTGATTGTAGAAACGTCCGCGCCTTCCGCTGTCGCGCGCGTGATCTGGCAACCGGCAACCCCATTCACATGGCTACCACCTACACCATCGGCGATCTTGCAAAAGAGTTCGACCTCACCACGCGCGCGATCCGCTTCTACGAGGACATGGGCCTGATACAGCCCGAGCGCACCGGCCCTGGCGGGCGCAACCGCGTCTACAGCGCACGCGACCGTACGCGCCTGCGGCTGACTTTGCGCGCCAAACGCCTCGGACTGTCGTTGACCGAGGCCAAGGAAATCATCGACCTGTATGACAGCCCGCGCGATACCGGCGTGCAATTGCGCCGCTTTTTGGACGTGCTGGCGGTGCACCGCGCCCAGTTGGAGGCACAAATGGCGGAGCTTCAGGCCACGTTGGACGAGGTGCGTGAGCACGAGAAGGAGGCGCGCAGCCTTCTGGCCAAAAGCGAAAAAGGCAAAATCCCGCATAATTGACGTTTACGTAAACGTAAATCAAATGATCACGCGCCCTGTGTTTGAGCCCCGCTGCGCCGACTACGGCGAACGCGTGCGCGCCAGCTTTGCCCGCCAGGAGGCCATGCACACGCTGGACGCAAAGCTGACCCGAATTGAGCCGGGCGCGGTGGATATCGTCCTCGACTGGGCACCGGGCTTGACGCAGCAGCACGGCTTTCTGCATGCGGGCGTGGCGTCCACTGCGCTGGATTCGGCTTGCGGTTATGCGGGCTTGACGCTCATGAGCGAAGACTCGGTGGTGCTGACCATTGAATTCAAGATCAACCGGCTGGCACCGGCGCGCGGCGAGCACTTTCGCATGGCAGGCCGCGTGATCAAGCCGGGCCGCACCATCACGGTGTACGGTGTGCGAGGGACAAGCCTTTGTGCTGCAGGGCGATCAGGAACAATGAGTGGCGACCATGCATTGCACGCTCATGGCGGTGGTGGGGCGTGATGGTGTGCAGGGATAAGCCATGTGCACCGCCACTATCGCGGCTGAAGTGTCGCATCGCAGGCCGCAGTCGGCCTGCGCGCAAGCGCCGACCACACCACGTCAACCCCTGCGATCTGGGCTTGCCGACCCGACCTTTCAAGGCGCCTGCCATGCCGGCCGGCGCACTACTGCCCACTTTCATTCCGTTCCAAGGAGACTTCCATGAGCCTTCCAGGCCTGAACTTTCAACTCGGTGAAGACATCGACGCTCTGCGCGACGCGGTGCGCGACTTCGCGCAGGCGGAGATTGCGCCACGCGCGGCCGAGATCGACAGGACCGACCAGTTCCCGATGGACCTTTGGCGCAAGATGGGTGAGCTGGGGGTGCTGGGTATCACCGTGCCCGAGGAGTACGGCGGGGCCAACATGGGCTACCTTGCCCACATGGTGGCCATGGAAGAGATCAGCCGCGCAAGCGCCAGCGTAGGCCTGTCGTACGGCGCGCACAGTAACCTGTGCGTGAACCAGATCAAGCGCAACGGCAGCGAAGCCCAGCGCCAGAAATACCTGCCCAAGCTGATCAGCGGCGAGCATGTGGGCGCGTTGGCCATGAGCGAGCCGGGTGCGGGCTCTGATGTCATCAGCATGAAGCTTCGGGCCGAGGACAAGGGTGGCTATTACCTGCTCAACGGCAACAAAATGTGGATCACCAATGGTCCCGATGCCGACACGCTGGTGGTCTATGCCAAGACCGAGCCAGAGCTGGGTGCGCGCGGTGTGACGGCTTTCCTGATTGAAAAGGGCATGAAGGGCTTTTCGATCGCGCAAAAGCTTGACAAGCTGGGCATGCGCGGTAGCCACACGGGCGAGCTGGTGTTTGAAAACGTCGAGGTGCCAGCCGAGAACATTCTGGGCGGACTGAACAATGGTGCCCGCGTGCTCATGAGCGGGCTCGACTACGAACGTGCCGTGTTGGCCGCAGGGCCTATCGGCATCATGCAGGCGGTGATGGACAACGTGGTCCCCTACATCCACGACCGCAAGCAGTTCGGCCAGAGTATTGGCGAGTTCCAGCTCATCCAGGGCAAGGTGGCCGACATGTACACCGTGCTGCAGGCCGGCCGGGCGTTCTGCTACACCGTGGGTAAGAACCTCGATTTGCTCGGCTCCGAACACGTGCGGCAGGTGCGCAAGGACTGTGCGTCCGTCATCCTCTGGTGCGCTGAAAAAGCCACCTGGATGGCAAGCGAGGGCATCCAGATCTTCGGCGGCAACGGCTACATCAACGAATACCCGTTGGGCCGTCTGTGGCGCGACGCCAAGCTCTACGAGATCGGTGCAGGCACCAGCGAAATCCGCCGCATGCTGATCGGCCGCGAGCTGTTCGCTGAGACCATGTGAGCCCGGCGCGTACGCCATCGTCCGCAGGCGCTGCTGGTGCTGCGGGTCGGTGGCGGGCCTGCCCGAGAATCGCGCCATGTCCGATATCCAAGACCTCTTTGCCCACAACCGCGCCTGGGCAGCGCAGATGGAGCGCGACCGGCCCGGCTTTTTCACCAGCTTGTTGGCGCAGCAGCAGCCCAAGTACATGTGGATCGGCTGTTCCGACAGCCGCGTGCCGGCCAACCAGATCACCGGACTGGAGCCGGGCGAGGTCTTCGTGCACCGCAACGTGGCCAATGTGGTCGTGCCCACCGACCTCAACTGCCTCTCGACCATCCAGTACGCGGTCGATCAATTGCATGTGGAGCACCTGATGGTGGTTGGTCACTACGGCTGCGGTGGCGTGCGCGCCGCGCTTCAGGATACACGTGTGGGCCTGGCCGACAACTGGATCCGCCATGTGAAGGACGTACGCGACCGCCACCGCGCGCTGATCGCGGCCGTGCCCGAGGCGGCACGCCTGGATGTGCTGTGTGAGCTCAACGCCATCGAGCAGGTGGTCAATATTGCGCAGACCACCGTGGTGCAGGACGCCTGGGCGCGTGGCCAGCGGCTCACGCTGCACGGGTGGTGCTATGGCCTCAAAGACGGCCTGATCAACGACCTGCACATGACCGTAGCGGGCACCGACGGGTTGGAGGCGCTCTACAAAGCCGCCATCGAAGGTGTGGCCGCCGTGCGCCGAAGCGCCTGAAGGCGCGATGATCTGCGCTTTGCACCGAGCCCCAGGAGAACCCATGTTTCCGCAGCGACTGGACGCCCCCCAGGCCTACGACATCGCCAAGGCGATGATGGACGGCTTCAACCGCCACTACCGCCTGTTCCGCACCGAATCGGCCCGCGCCAAGCACCGTTTTGAAACCGCCGACTGGCATGGCCAACAGCGCGCACAGCGCGAGCGCATCGAGTTCTACGACCTGCGCGTGAAGGAATGCACGCTGCGGCTGGAGAAGGAATTCCGCGCGGGCGAGCAGCCCATGGAGGTCTGGCACCAGGTCAAGCTGCACTACATCGGCCTGCTGGTGAACCACCGCCAGCCCGAGCTGGCCGAGACCTTCTTCAATTCGGTCACCACCAAGATCCTGCACCGAACGCATTTTCACAACGACTTCATCTTCGTGCGCCCCGCGGTCAGCACCGAATACATCGAAAACGACGAGCCCGCTGCGCGCCCTACCTACCGCTCGTACTACCCCACGCGCGACACCATGCATGAGACGCTCACGCGCATCGTGGACAACTTCCAGCTCCAGCGCGAGTTTGAAGATCTGCCGCGCGATACGGGCTGCGTGCTGGCCGCCATTCAGCGGCGCATTGGCAACGTCAAGCTGCGCGCCAACTTCCAGATCCAGGTGCTCTCCAGCCTGTTCTTTCGCAACAAAGGGGCCTACGTGGTGGGCAAGGTCATCAACGGCTTCAACGAATTGCCGTTTGCGCTGCCCATCTTGCACAACGATCAGGGCAAGCTGGTGATCGACGCCGCGCTGTTCGGCGAAGACGATCTGCAGATGCTCTTCAGCTTCGCGCGCGCCTACTTCATGGTGGATATGGAGATCCCCAGCGCCTATGTGCAGTTTCTGCGCAGCCTCATGCCGCGCAAGCCGCGCGCCGAGCTGTACAACGCCCTGGGCTTGGCCAAGCAGGGCAAGACGCTGTTCTACCGCGACTTCCTCTACCACCTGCGCCATTCAAGCGACAAGTTCCGTATCGCGCCCGGCATCAAGGGCATGGTCATGCTGGTGTTCGACTTGCCGAGCTTTCCGTTCGTCTTCAAGATCATCAAAGACTACTATCCGCCGCAAAAAGACACCACGCGCGAGCAGATCAAGAGCAAGTACCTGCTGGTCAAGCAGCACGACCGCGTGGGCCGCATGGCCGACACGCTCGAATACAGCGAGGTGGCCTTTCCGCGTGAGCGCTTTGACGATGAGCTGATCGCCGAGATCCAGAAGTTTGCGCCCAGCCAGCTTGAAATCAGCGACCGCGACGGCGACGGCCAGCAGGAGGTGATCATCAAGCACCTCTACATCGAGCGCCGCATGATCCCGCTGAACATCTATCTGCAAGAGGCGTTCGACACCGGCCTGCACGACGCCCGCGCGCGCGAGCAGATGGAGCGCAGCGTGGTCGAGTATGGCAACGCCATCAAAGACCTGGTGGCCGCCAACATCTTCCCGGGCGACATGCTCTGGAAGAACTTCGGCATCACGCGCAACGGCAAGGTCGTCTTCTACGACTACGACGAAATCGAATACCTGACCGACTGCAACTTCAGGCGCGTGCCAGCGCCGCGCAACGAGGAAGACGAAATGTCCGGCGAGATCTGGTACAGCGTCGGCCCCAAGGACGTGTTTCCCGAAACCTTCGGCCCCTTCCTGTTGGGCAACCCCGCCGTGCGCGACGTGTTCATGCGGCACCACGGCGATCTGCTCGACCCGGCCTTCTGGCAGGCGCACAAAGAGCGCATCCAGGCCGGCCACGTGCACGACGTATTCCCGTACGACCCCGAGCGCCGCTTTGTGCACCCGCCCAAAGCCAGCGCACCGGCACCCGCTTGACGCGCCCGCCATGTCCCCGACCGCCGCACGCCCCTGCCGGTGCAGAACCACGCCCTAGGCAAGCGTGCGACGCCCATTCCCCCTTTTTTCATCGCACCCACTCAAGGAGAAAGCACATGGCTTCTGATCCCATCGTCATCGTCGGCGCAGCCCGCACCCCCATGGGCGCGTTCCAGGGCGAGTTTTCCGACCTGGCCGCGCACGACCTGGGCGGCGCCGCCATCAAGGCCGCTGTGGCGCGCGCGGGCATTGCGCCCGAGAAGGTGGACGAAGTGCTGTTCGGCAATTGCCTGATGGCGGGCCAGGGCCAGGCCCCTGCGCGCCAGGCGGGCTTCAAGGGCGGGCTGCCGCGCAGCACCGGCGCCGTCACGCTGTCCAAGATGTGCGGCGCAGGCATGGAAGCCACCATCCTTGCGCACGACCAGCTCGTGGCCGGCAGCCGCGACGTGATGGTGGCCGGTGGCATGGAGAGCATGACCAATGCCCCCTACCTGCTCAAG
>JBKBUN010000151.1:0-6740 GCA_046289925.1 Burkholderiaceae bacterium
AAAGACGGTGAAAAATGGACCGCTGCGGCCCATTTGCAGCCGACGATTCCCAAGTCCGACAGGCTCCTAGGTTCAATAGCTGCTCGTGGTTAACTGCTCGACCTCCGCGCTGGTTGTATCGAGCATGAAGCAGTAACCGCGGCCAGGTGCGGGGCTTTGCCGTCCCGCAAGCAAAAGCCCTTGGCATATATGCCCCAATTGCCCGCTCGTGCTTATCAATCAAGCACAAGCAGCTATCAAATCAGGAGCATTGCTGTGCCAGAGCCACAAAGTCGGCCACGGGCACTTCTTCGGCGCGGCGCTGGGTGTCGAAGTCGCCGGCAAAGCCGCGCTGCTCCAGCCAGCGGCCCAAGGTGTGGCGCAAGAGTTTGCGGCGCTGGCTGAAGGCGACCTGGACCAGATCTTCGAGCACAGCCACGTCCAGCGGCGCAGGGGCAGCGTGCGGCACCATGCGCACCACGGCGCTGTCCACGCGCGGGGGCGGGTCGAAGCTCTCGGGCGGCACGAACAGCACGTCTTCCATCGCGTAGCGCCACTGCAGCATGACCGACAGGCGCCCGTAGGCGGCCGTGGCAGGCGCGGCCACCATGCGGTCGATCACTTCCTTTTGCAGCATGAAGTGCTGGTCCTGCACCACCTGCACATGCGCGAGCAGATGGAACAGGATGGGCGTGGAGATGTTGTAGGGCAGGTTGCCCACAATGCGCAGCCGCGGCGCGCCCAGGCGCTGGGCCAGGACGCTGAAGTCCACCTTGAGCACGTCGCTTTCCACCACATCGAGCTGGCCGTGACGGCGCAGGCGCGCGGCCAAGTCGCGGTCGAGCTCGATGACGGTGAGACGGCCCAGGCGTTCGACCAGCGGCTGGGTGAGCGCGGCCAGCCCGGGGCCGATTTCGACCATGGGGTCGCCCGGCGCGGGCGCGATCGCGCGCACGATGGCGTCGATGATCCCGGTGTCTGACAGGAAGTGCTGACCGAAGCGCTTGCGCGGGATGTGCTTCATGCCGCGTCTCCTGCCAGGTCACAGTGAACCGCCGGATGTGCGCGGCTTGCCCCCAAACGTCCGCTCATTGCGGCGGCTCGCGGTACTCGACGTAGGCGCGTGCGCGCTGCTCCTGCATCCAGGCGGCAAAGGCTTCGTCGAGCTTTTTCTCGCGCACGGTGTCGCGCGCCATGTCGCGCAGCTCGCGCTGGGTGGGTGCGACCTCGCGGCGGTCCACGAGTTGGATCAGGTGCACGCCAAAACGCGACACCACAGGTTCGCTGATTTCGCCGGGCTTGAGTGCGTTCAGCGCCTGCTCGAACTCGGGCACGTAGCGGCCTGGGCCTGCCCAGCCCAAATCGCCGCCCTGTTTGGCACTGCCGTCTTGCGAGTACTCCCGGGCCAGGGCCGCAAAGTCGGCCGTGCCCGATATGACGCGGCGGCGGAAATCGGCCAGGCGCGCTGCGGCCGCGGCTTCGCTGAGCTGCGGTGTGGTGCGCAGCAGGATGTGGCGCGCATGGTGCTGCACCACGGTGCTGGGCAGGCCGGGGGTGACGCGCTCGATCACCTTGAGCACGTGAAAACCTGCGGGCGAGCGGATGGGGCCGACGATGCTGCCCAGCGGCTGGCCGCGCGTGGCCTCCACAAACAGCTCCGGATAGCGGTCGGTCGGGCGCAGGCCCAGTTGGCCACCAGCATTGCGCGCCTCGGCCCCGTCAGAGAACTCGCGCGCCACTGCGGCAAAGTCCTCCCCGGAGCGGGCCTTCTCGGCGGCGCGTTTGGCACGCGCTTCGAGCTCGGCCACACGGGCGGGCGGGGCGTTTTCGGGCACGATGACCAGCACATGGCCCAGGTTGATCTCGGCCGGGCGGTTCTGCGCGGCTTCCTGCAACTCGCGCAGGTACTGGTCGATGTCCAGGTCGCTCACGCGCACGCGGGCCTCGACCTCGCGCTCGCGCACGCGCTGCAGCAGCAGCTGGTTGCGCAGCTCTTCACGGAAGCGCTCGCGGCTCAGGCCGTCGCGCTCCAGCCGAGCGTACAGCGCCTCCAGCGTCATGTTGTTCTGCCGCGCAATGCTTTGTTCGGCCTGGCCCACCGCGTAGTCGTCCACCCGGATACCGGCCTCGCGCGCCTGCTGCAACTGAATGCGCTCGACAATCAAGCGCTCCAGCACCTCGCGCAGCAGCACGTCCTGCGGGGGCAGGGGCGCGCCCTGCTGGCGCAGTTGCTGGGCAATACGGGCCGCGCGGGTGCGCACCTCGTGGTTGGTCACCGGCTCGGAGTTGACCACGGCCACGATGTAGTCGGCCGAGCGCAGGGTGCCGGGCTCTGGTGCGCTGGGCAGGGGGGCCGCCGAGGCAGCGGCTGCGCGGCCGAGGCCGCTGCCCTGCGGGGGGCGCAAGCCCTGGGCCTGTACGGCCAGCGCCAACAGACCGGCCAGGGCCAGGGCATACGGAGCAGCAACGCGAAGCTTCATAAGGGTTCAGTCGTATTGGCTAAAACGGCTGGGCGCGCGCGCGGGTGCGCCCAGGGGCTGGTAGCGGGGCACTTGCTGCTTGAGCGCATCGAGCGGGCTGGCGCCCAGGCTCAGGCGCGAGAAGCCCACGAACTCGATCTGGAACAGCAGGCGCGTGGTGGCAGTGGTCACGCCGCTTTGCAGGCGTTCCAGCACTACGCGACCGATCCAGCAGCAGCTGTCGTATTCGACGCCGACCACGGTGTCCACAAACTTGCGGTCCTGCAGGCTGTAGTTGAGCCGGCCCACCGCATACCAGCGGCCCCCGGCCTTGGCGCGGCTGATGGGGTCGGCACCGGGCTCGGCACCATCGGTCAGCGGCCACTGCCAGCCCAGGTCCAGCAGTTCGCTGGTGCCGCGCTGCAGGCGGTAGGCTGCGCTGACGGTGCGGTAGGGCCCCGGGTGGTAGCGCGCGCCAATCGTCGAGCGGATGGAGCGCCCGGTCTTGGGGTTGTACTGCACGGTCGAATCGACGCCCCAGTCCTGCGTCCACTGCACGCTGCCGCCCACCAGCACGTCGGACAGGCGCTCGCTCACGGGCGCGCCGCCGGGCAGGGTCACGGTCTGGTCAGAAAAGCGCAGCCGCTGGGCGATGCCAAAGCGCGCGGCCTCGGCGCCCGTGGCCGGCTCGAGCAGGCGGGTGGTGACGCCCAGCGTCAGCAGGTTGTTATCGGCGATGCGGTCCTGTCCGCCAAAGGCGTTCTCGGTGTAGATGGTGGCGAAGTTGAAGTCGTTGGCCGCCGTGTCATACACCGGCAGCGCGCTCTGGTCGCGCCGTGGCGTGTAGGTGTAGAAGGCGCGCGGCTCCAGCGTCTGCAGAAAGCCGCGGCCCAGGTACTGTGCGTCGCGCTCGAACACCAGCCCGCTGTCGAGGCTGAAGGTGGGCAGCGTGCGCTGCGCGCTGCGCGCGCCGTTGGACAGCGGGCTGTCAAAACGGTACGTGGTGCTGTGCAACTGCAGGCGCGGCGTGACGAACGCTCCGGGTGACAGGAAGGGCCGGCTCACCTGTGCGAGCAGGTAGCTGCGCTGCGCGTTGGGTTGGCCGGTCAGGGCGCGCGCCGCTTCAAAGCGGGTGGTGTCCATCTCCACGCTCGCGTCCAGGCCTGCGCCCAGGGCCTGCGGGTGGTAGCGCCACTGCAGCTGGGGCATGCGGTCATAGGGCGGCACGATGGGCGCACTCGGGTCCTGCAGCGTCTGCCATCTGAGCGTGCGCAGATGCGCGCTGAAGTCGCCCTGCGACCAGCTGAGCATGCCGTCGCTGGGCAGCAGGCGCTGGCGCAGCGCCTCGGTGGCGCGGCCGAAGTCGCGCCAGTAGTTGTCGTCGCTCACGCGGTTGAGGTTGAGGTTCAGCCCCAGGCCGCCCACGGGCGTATCAAACCGGCCGGTGTGCTGGGCCGAGTAGCTCCAGCGATGGCGGTCGCGCAGGCGGTCGCCAGGCATGTAGTCGCCGCCGATCTGGCCCTGGTAGGTAGGCTCCAGGTAGCGGAATTCGCCGCCCAGGTTGGCGCCGCGCTTGGTCATCACCGCCGCGCGCAGCGTGGCGTCGCGGTTGGGTGCGATGTTCCAGTAGTAGGGCTGCGTGTAGGCCACGCCGTCGCGGCTGTCCACGCTGATGGTGGGCGGCAAAAAGCCCGACTTGCGCTTGTCGGTCAGCGGAAACGTGAGGTGCGGAATCGGCAGCACTGGCACGCCCTTGAAGCGCAGCACCGCGCCTTCGGCCGTGCCCACCTGCTCTTCGTTGTCGATGCGGATGCGCTCGGCGCTCAACACCCAGTCGGGCTCCCAGGTGCTGCTGTCGTCCTTCTGACAGGTGGTGTATGAGGCCTGGTGGACGATGGCGCGGTCGCGGTCCAGAAAGTTCACGCGGCTGGCATCGCCATGCGCCTGGTTGGCCAGCAGGCGGTAGCGCGCGTCGGTGAAGAAGCCTTCGAACGCTTCCACGCGCAATTCGAGCTGCGAGCCCTCGTACAGGTTGCCCGCCTTGTTGATGCGCACATTGCCGCGGGCCTTGGCCAGGTCGTCGGAGAGCGTGTATTCCACCCGGTCGGCGCGCAGCACGGTGTCGCCGCGGCGCAGCTCGGCATCGCCTTCGATCACGGCGTTCAGATCGGTCTGGCCGCTGATGCGCTCGCCCGAGACGAACACGGGCAGCTGGCTGCGCGCCTCGCTCGGAATCGGCTCCTGCAACTGCGGCGATGCCCGCAGCCGCGGAGCGGCGTCCCAGCCGCTGGCGGCTGGGGCGGCGTCCTGCGCCTGGGCCAGCACCGGCAGGGCCGTGCCCGCCACAGCCCAGGCCAGCGCGCGCACCAGCGGATGCAGGCGCCCGGGCAGGTCGCGGCCGCGGCGCGCCGGAGCGGACGAAGGGGCCGAGGCGGCCGGGCGGCGGGGCGCGGAAGAGGTGGTCTGCACGGGCGTTGGAACAAGGGCCCCGGGGGGGCGCGTTTGTAGAATCCGATTATCCATGAGCGCCTTCAGCCCACCCACAGAATCGCCCGCCACCGCATCCGTTGCCTGGGCCGACCCGGCCCGCGCCGCACATTTTGAGGCGTGGCTCGCCCCGCTGGCCGCGCAGCATGGGCTGCTGCCCGCCACGCTGCGCCCGGCGTCGGCCGATGCGAGCTTTCGCCGCTACCTGCGCATCGACGACGCGCAGGGCCGCAGCCGCGTGGTGATGGACGCGCCGCCAGACAAGGAAAACTGCCGCCCCTTCGTGCATGTGCAGGGCCTGATGGCCGCAGCCGGCCTGCGCGTGCCCGAGATCCTGGCCTGGGACGAGCCGCTGGGCTTCATGCTGCTGTCCGACCTGGGGCGTGAGACCGTGATCGAACGGCTCGACCCCGCCCACCCCGAAGCCGCGCACGCCTGGTATTTGCAGGCCGTCGATGCCCTGCTGCTGTGGCAGCAGGCCTCGCGTCCGGACGTGCTGCCCCCGTACGACGAAGCGCTGCTGCGCCGCGAGCTGGGCCTGTTTCCCGAGTGGTACGTGGGCCGCCACCGCGGCATTGCGCTGGACGACGCGCAGCAGGCCGTGCTGGCGCGCAGTTTTGACGTCATCGTGGCGCAGAACCTGTCGGCCCCCAGCGTTTATGTGCACCGCGACTTCATGACCCGGAACCTGATGGTGCCACCCGAGGGGGCAGCCCTCGGCGTGCTCGACTTCCAGGACGCCGCGTATGGCCCCATCACCTACGACATTGCCAGCCTGCTGCGCGACGCCTTCATCAGCTGGGACGAGGAATTCGTCATCGACCTGACCGTGCGCTACTGGGAAAAGGCCCGCCGCCTGGGCCTGCTGGGCGCACGCAGCGCCAGCGGCTGGGGCGAGGACTTTGGCGAGTTCTACCGCGCGGTCGAATGGATGGGCCTGCAGCGCCACCTGAAGGTGGCCGGCATTTTTGCGCGCCTGACGCTGCGCGACGGCAAGCCTCGCTACCTGGCCGATGCGCCGCGCTTCATCGCCTACCTGCGCGCCACCGCCGCGCGCTATCGCGAACTCTCGCCGCTCTTGCGCCTGCTGCACCAGATCGAAGGCACGCAAGAGGCCAGCGGCTGGGCCTTCGGCCGCATGTAACCCGAAGTCCAATCGCCTGCTTGTGCTCATTTAACAAACACGAGCAGCTATCAAAAACATAGCAATGCCCCGATTTCACTGCCCAGTGCTACTGGCCCCCGGGCTGGAACTGGACCTGCCCGACGGCGCTGCCCGCCACGTGCAGGTGCTGCGCATGCAGCCGGGCGAGGCCGTGACCCTGTTCGGCAGCGACGCCGCTGGCGGCCCGGTGGGCGAGTTCGAGGCCACCATTCTGCGCATGGGCCGCAGCGACGTGCGCGTGCGCGTGGGCGCACACACCCCCGCCGACCGGGAAGCCCCGCGCGCCGTGCACCTGCTGGCCGGCATCACCGCGGGCGAGCGCATGGACTGGCTGGTAGAAAAGGCCACCGAACTCGGCGCTGCCAGTATCACCCCGCTGCTGGCCGAGCGCAGCGTGCTGCGCCTCAAGGGCGAGCGCGCCGACAAAAAACGCGCCCACTGGCAAGCCGTGGCCGTGGCCGCCTGCGAGCAGTGCGGCCGCAACCGCGTGCCCTCCGTGCCCGCCGCGCAAGATTTGGCCGCATGGGTGCAGGCGCACGGCCCAGCCCCGACTGGCACCGGCACCCCTGGCACCGCGCCACTGCGCCTGCTGCTGTCGCTGGGCGAAGGCACCGTGCCTCTGGCCCAGGCGCTGCAAACCACACCCACAC
>JBKBUN010000152.1:0-6726 GCA_046289925.1 Burkholderiaceae bacterium
CCGCCACACCCCGTTCTTCAACAACTACCGTCCCCAGTTCTATTTCCGCACGACCGACGTGACGGGCGCGATTGAACTGCCGGCCGACAAGGAAATGGTGATGCCTGGCGACAACGTGTCCATCACGGTGAAGCTGATCAACCCCATTGCCATGGAAGAAGGTCTGCGCTTTGCCATCCGCGAAGGCGGCCGGACCGTGGGCGCTGGCGTTGTGGCCAAGATCCTCGACTAATCGAACGATCTGAACGAGGAACTTCCCATGACCAAGCAAAAAATCCGCATCCGCCTCAAGGCGTTTGACTACAAGCTGATCGACCAGTCCGCCGCCGAGATCGTCGACACTGCCAAGCGCACTGGCGCGATCGTCAAGGGCCCAGTGCCCTTGCCGACCCGCATGAAGCGTTTCGACATCCTGCGTTCGCCGCACGTCAACAAGACCAGCCGCGATCAGTTCGAGATCCGCACGCACCAGCGCCTGATGGACATCGTCGATCCGACCGACAAGACGGTGGACGCCCTGATGAAGCTGGACCTGCCGGCAGGCGTGGACGTCGAAATCAAGCTGCAGTAATTTGACAGCACGCCGTGCATCCTGTGGGTGCGCGGCCTTCTATGACGCGAACTTGCTTGAAAAAGCGGTTCGCGTTATACTTTGCGGCTTCGCCTTTTCTGCGCCTGCAGCCGGGGCGGAGTTTTATCAACCTTCTTTCATGCGCGCAAGCGCGAACGCTGGGGCCAATTGAAGTCGCAGCGGTGAAAGTTTTGGAGAAATAGCATGAGTCTGAGCAACTCCCTCGGGTTGCTGGGCCGCAAGGTGGGCATGATGCGTCTGTTCACCGATGATGGGGACGCAGTGCCCGTCACGGTGGTGGATGTGTCCAACAACCGCGTGACCCAGGTCAAAACCGAAGAGAACGATGGCTACGTGGCCCTGCAGGTCACGTTCGGTTCGCGCAAGGCATCGCGTGTGACCAAGCCTGAAGCCGGTCACCTCGCCAAGGCGGGTGTGGAAGCTGGCGAAATCACCCGGGAATTCCGCGTCACGGCCGAAACCGCTGGCAAGTACTCCGCCGGTGCAGTGCTGCCCGTGGCGGAGGTGTTTGCCGTGGGTCAGAAGGTGGATGTGCAAGGCACGTCGATCGGTAAGGGCTACGCCGGTACGATCAAGCGCCACAACATGGGTTCGCAGCGTGCGTCCCACGGTAACAGCCGCTCGCACAACGTGCCTGGCTCTATCGGTATGGCGCAGGACCCTGGCCGCGTGTTCCCCGGAAAGCGCATGACGGGCCACATGGGCGACGTCACCCGCACCACGCAAAACCTCGATGTGATCCGCATCGACGAAGCCCGTCAGCTGCTGCTGATCAAGGGCGCCATTCCAGGCTCCAAGGGTGGTTTCGTGTCTGTGCGTCCCGCCGTCAAGGCCAAAGCCTCCAAAGGAGCGAACTAATGCAGCTCGAACTCCTGAATGAACAAGGTCAGGCAGCGTCGAAGTATGACGCGCCGGAAGCGGTGTTCGGTCGTGAGTACAACGAAGATCTGGTGCACCAGGTCGTGGTGGCCTACCAGGCCAACGCCCGCCAGGGGACCCGTGCTCAGAAGGACCGTCAACAAGTCCGTCACTCGACCAAGAAGCCGTTCAAGCAAAAGGGCACGGGCAACGCACGTGCCGGTATGACGTCCTCGCCGCTGTGGCGTGGGGGTGGTCGCATCTTCCCGAACTCCCCGGAAGAAAACTTCACCCAGAAGATCAACAAGAAGATGTACCGCGCCGGCATGTCTGCGATCCTGTCGCAGTTGGCCCGTGAAGGTCGTCTGGCTGTGGTGGATTCGCTCAAGGTCGATTCCCCCAAGACCAAGGTCCTCGCCGACAAGTTCAAGGCGATGAACCTGCAGTCGGTGATGGTGATCGCCGACGAAGTCGATGAAAACCTGTACCTCGCTTCCCGCAATCTGGCCAACGTGCTCGTCGTCGAGCCCCGTTACGCCGATCCGGTGTCGCTGGTGCGTTTCAAGAAAGTGCTCGTCACCAAGGGCGCGATCGACAAACTCAAGGAGATGTTCGCATGAGCACGCCCAAGTTTGACGAAGGCCGCCTGATGCAGGTGTTGGTCGCTCCCATCGTGTCCGAGAAAGCCACGATGGTGGCAGAGATGTCCAACGCAGTGACATTCAAAGTACTGCAGAACGCCACCAAGCCCGAAATCAAAGCGGCCGTGGAACTGATGTTCAAGGTCGAGGTGAAGGGCGTGTCGGTGGTGAACACCAAAGGCAAGACCAAGCGTTTCGGCAAGACCGTGGGCCGCCGTGACAACGTGCGCAAGGCCTATGTGACCCTGAAGCCGGGCCAGGAACTGAACCTGTCCGGGGAGGCCGCTTAATCATGGCAGTCATCAAGATGAAACCCACCTCGCCCGGCCAGCGCGCCGTGGTGAAGGTGACGCGTGACCACCTGTACAAAGGTGAAGCCTACGCTCCGCTGCTGGAGCCCCAGCACCAGAAGTCGGGCCGCAACAACAGCGGTCGCATCACGACCCGTCACAAGGGTGGTGGTCACAAGCACCACTACCGAGTGGTGGACTTCCGTCGCAACAAGGACGGCATCCCGGCGAAGGTCGAGCGCGTCGAGTACGACCCCAACCGTACGGCCCACATTGCACTGCTGTGCTATGCCGACGGCGAACGTCGCTACATCATTGCGCCGCGTGGCGTGGAAGTGGGCAGCACCTTGCTGTCCGGCTCCGAAGCCCCGATCCGTGCTGGCAACACCCTGCCCATCCGCAATATCCCTGTGGGTTCGACCATTCACTGCATTGAGCTCAAGCCCGGTGCAGGTGCGCAGATTGCCCGCTCGGCAGGTGCTTCGGCTACGCTGCTGGCCCGCGAAGGCACGTACGCCCAGGTGCGTATGCGCTCGGGTGAGGTGCGCAAGATCCACATCGAATGCCGCGCCACCATCGGTGAAGTCTCCAACGAAGAGCACAGCCTGCGCCAATTGGGCAAGGCCGGCGTCAAGCGCTGGATGGGCATCCGTCCGACCGTTCGCGGTGTGGCCATGAACCCGATCGACCACCCGCACGGTGGTGGTGAAGGCCGTACCGGCGAAGGCCGCAATCCTGTCGACCCGTGGGGCAACCTGACCAAGGGCTACCGCACCCGCAACAACAAGCGCACGCAGGTGATGATCGTGTCGCGTCGTAAGAAGTAAGGGGTAGCAAATGACTCGTTCTCTCAAAAAGGGTCCGTTTGTTGACCATCACTTGCTGGCCAAGGTCGAGAAGGCCATTGCCACCAAGGACAAGAAGCCTGTCAAGACCTGGTCGCGTCGCTCCATGGTTCTGCCCGAGTTCATCGGTCTGACCATTGCAGTGCACAACGGCAAGCAGCACGTGCCGGTCTATGTCACCGACCAGATGGTGGGCCACAAGCTGGGCGAATTCGCCCTGACGCGCACCTTCAAGGGTCATCCGGCGGACAAAAAAGTCCAGAAGAAATAAGGAGTAGACCATGTCTGAAACACGTGCAGTCCTCCGTGGCGTTCGTCTGTCGGTCGACAAGGGCCGCCTGGTGGCCGATCTGATCCGCGGTAAGAAGGTGGACCAGGCGCTGAACATCCTGACGTTCACGCAAAAGAAGGCCGCCGGCATTGTCAAGAAGGTGCTGGAGTCCGCGATTGCCAACGCCGAGCACAACGACGGTGCCGACATTGACGAACTCCGCGTCAAGACCATCTACGTTGAGCAGGGCACCACGCTCAAGCGTTTCACCGCGCGCGCCAAGGGCCGCGGCAACCGCATCAGCAAGCCCACGTGCCATGTGTACGTGACGGTGGGCAACTAAGGGCCGAGGAAAAATATGGGACAGAAAATCCATCCTACCGGCTTCCGCCTGGCGGTCAGCCGCAACTGGGCCAGCCGTTGGTACGCCAGCAACCGCGACTTCGCGGGCATGCTGGCCGAAGACATCAAGGTGCGTGAGTACCTGAAGGCCAAGCTTAAGAATGCCGCCGTGTCGCGCATTCTGATCGAGCGCCCCGCCAAGAACGCCCGCATCACGATCTACTCGGCACGCCCGGGTGTGGTGATCGGCAAGAAGGGTGAGGACATCGAGAACCTCAAGAAGGAACTCGCAACGCGCCTGGGCGTGCCGGTGGCTGTGAACATCGAAGAAGTGCGCAAGCCTGAAATCGATGCCAAGCTGATCGCCGACAGCATCACCCAGCAGCTGGAAAAGCGCATCATGTTCCGCCGCGCCATGAAGCGCGCGATGCAGAACGCCATGCGCCTGGGTGCCCAGGGTATCAAGATCATGTCCTCGGGTCGTCTGAACGGCATCGAAATCGCCCGTACCGAGTGGTACCGTGAAGGTCGCGTGCCGCTGCACACGCTGCGCGCCGACATCGACTACGGCACTTCGGAAGCCAAGACCACCTATGGTGTGATCGGCGTGAAGGTGTGGGTCTACAAGGGTGACACGCTGGGCCGTGGCGACCTGCCGGTGGCAGAAACGCCGCGTCCGGAAGAAGAGCGTCGTCCCCGTGGCCCGCGCCGCGATGGCCGTCCTGGCGATCGCAATGGTGCTGGCCGTGGCGCCCGCCGCCCGATGGGTGGCAACGCTGCTCCGGCCGATGGCAGCGACAAGCCTGCCGAGGCCAGTGGTGCCGACAACGCCGTTAAGCGCGTCCGCAAGGTAGGCGCGCCCGCTACAGCAGCGGACGGTAAAGGAGAATAAATATGCTGCAACCTGCTCGCCGCAAGTATCGCAAGGAGCAAAAGGGCCGTAACACCGGCGTGGCCACCCGTGGCAACTCGGTGGCTTTCGGTGACTTCGGGCTCAAGTGCACGGACCGTGGCCGCCTGACGGCCCGCCAAATCGAAGCCGCACGCCGTGCGATTTCCCGCCACGTCAAGCGCGGTGGCCGTATTTGGATCCGCGTGTTCCCCGACAAGCCGATCTCGACCAAGCCGGCTGAAGTGCGTATGGGTAACGGCAAGGGTAACCCTGAGTACTACGTGGCTGAAATCCAGCCCGGCAAGATCGTGTTCGAAATCGTGGGCGTGCCCGAGCAACTCGCTCGCGAGGCATTCCGTCTGGCCGCTGCCAAGCTGCCGCTGCGCACCACGTTCGTCAGCCGTCACATCGGTGCTTGATTCAGGAGAAGAAGAAATGAAAGCTGCTGAACTGCGCCAAAAAGACGTTGCCGGCATCGAAGCCGAAATCAAGGCCCTGCAGAAGGCCCACTTCGGTCTGCGCATGCAGAAGGCCACGCAGCAACTGAGCAACACCGCCTCGCTGCGCTTGACCCGCCGCGACATCGCCCGCGCGAAGACCATCCTTGCTGAAAAGCAAGCCGCCAAGTAAGGAGCCGACATGACGGAAGCTAAAAAATCCCTCAAGCGCACCTTGATTGGCAAGGTGGTGAGCGACAAGCGCGCCAAGACCGTGACCGTGCTGGTCGAGCGCCGTGTGAAGCACGAGCTCTACGGCAAGATCGTGGTCAAGTCGAGCAAGTACCACGCCCACGACGAAAAGGGCGAGTACAAGCTGGGCGATGTGATCGAAATCACGGAAAGCCGTCCGATCTCTAAGACCAAGAACTGGGTTGCGACCCGTCTGGTCCAGAAAGCGAGCCTGGTCTAAGACCTGAGCGCATCCCTGCACACAGCAGGGCTCTCCCAAACGGCCCACAATGTGGGCCGTTTTGCTTTTGGGAAGATGCATGGTGCACCTTCGGCAAACCCTACAGAAAAGGAGCCTCTTATGATCCAGGTCGGCGACGCATTGCCTTCGACCACGCTGATGGAATACTCGGAAGTCGAGGGCGAGGGCTGCAGCATCGGTCCGAACCCCGTGGCTGTGGACAAAGCCGCTGCAGGCAAGACCATTGCCTTGTTTGCCGTGCCCGGGGCCTTCACACCCACCTGCTCGGCCAAGCATCTGCCGGGTTTTGTGGAAAAGGCCGACGCCTTCAAGGCCGCAGGTGTGGACGAGATCTGGTGCCTGTCGGTAAACGACGCTTTTGTGATGGGCGCGTGGGCGCGTGACCAGAAGACCGCTGGCAAGGTGCGCATGCTGGCCGATGGCGATGCGGCCTTTGCCAAAGCCACGGGCCTGACGCTGGACCTCAGCGGCCGTGGCCTGGGTCTGCGCAGTAACCGGTACTCGATGCTGGTGCGCGACGGCAAAGTGGTGTGCCTGAACGTCGAAGCCCCGGGCAAGTTCGAGGTCAGCGACGCCGACACGCTGCTGGCCCAGGCCCAGGCCCAGGCCCAGGCCCAGGCCCAGGCCCAGGCCCAGGCCCAGGCCCAGGCCTGACCACGGTCCTCTGCCGGGCATCGAGACATGCCCAGCGGCGGGCACTCCACCAAGGCGCTGCCACCCCACCGGGCGCAGCGCCTTTGCCTGTGGCCAGGGCCTGTGCACACCGCACACTGTTTCTCCGGATGCGTTCCAATCCAAAACAGCCCAGCCCACGTTGCAGTTCCCTACGATGCGGGGTTGCTGGTTGCTACTGATTTGATAGCGGCTTGTGCTCGATCTTGAAGCACAAGCGGCCTGAACCTAGAAACCGCAGTGGACCGCTTGTTCACACTGAAAAGTTCTGATGTCCGTTGAACTTGCGCCTTGTGGGCACGCTCACCTTCTGGGGGAAAGCGCTATGCGCCCGCCAGCACCATGCTCGGCGCGCCATGCGGCGTTGTGCCTCCTTGCGCACAGGAGTGCGCC
>JBKBUN010000153.1:0-6718 GCA_046289925.1 Burkholderiaceae bacterium
CTGCGGCCCATCCGCACCTGGGTCAACCAGGCGCTGGCGAAGATGGACGCCAAGTTCTCGGCCATGTACGAGGCCGATATCAAGGGCGGTCGCCCCAGCATCGCACCGGAGAAGCTCATGCGCGCGATGCTGCTGCAGGTGCTGTACAGCGTGCGCAGCGAGCGGCAACTGGTCGAGCAGATCCAATACAACCTGCTGTTGCGCTGGTTCGTCGGCCTGGCCATCGAAGACACCGTGTGGAACCACTCGGTGTTCAGCAAGAACCGCGACCGCCTCATCGAGCACAACGCGGTGACCGAGCTGTTCAACGCCACGGTGCAGATGGCCGAGCAGCGCGGGCTGCTGTCGGGCGAGCACTTCAGCGTGGACGGCACGCTCATCCAGGCCTGGGCCAGCCACAAGAGCATGCGGCGCAAGGACGGATCGGACGATGGCCGTCCGCCCGAGGACTGGCGTGGCGAGCCACGCAGCCACGATACGCACGCCTGCACCAGCGACCCCGACTCGAGGCTGTACCGCAAGAGCCACGCGGCGCCCGCGCTGCCGAGCTACCTGGGCCATGTGCTGACCGACAACCGGCATGGCCTGGTGGTCAACGTGCAGGCCAGCCTCTCGCAGGGCACGGCCGAGCGCGAAGTGGCCGCGCAGATGCTGGCCGACGTCGCCACTCCGGGCAAGCCAGCGACGGTGGGTGCGGACAAGGCCTACGACACCAAGGGCTTCGTCAAGGCGTGCCGCCAGATCGGCGTGACGCCGCACGTGGCCCAGAACCTCAACCGCAACGGTGGCAGCGCCATCGACGGTCGCACCACCCGGCACGCCGGCTACGCGCTCAGCCAGCGCAAGAGGAAGTGCATCGAGCAGTGCTTCGGCTGGGGCAAGCTGATCGGTCCGATCCGCCAGGTCATGGTGCAGGGACTGGACAAGGTCAACCAACTGCTGACGCTGACGATGGCCGCCTACAACCTCACGCGGCTGCGGACCTTGGCGCAATTGCGCCCGCAGAGCGCCCAATGAGTAGCGAGAAGGCCGAAATGCCCCCCTTCTGGCCCTCGAATACGACCAAACTCGGGCTGACAAGGCAGTTGCAGCGCGAACTGCGGGCTGTATGACCTCATCGGACCGAATCACGGTGGCGGAACTCGCGTTCACGGGTGGTTCTTCAACGGCCTGCTAGGGGTCGGTACCGCAACAAGGCGACCGCAGAGACCTGACGTGCTGCGGGCCCGGTCGACAGGTCATCCGCCGGCATCGACAGGACGGCGTGCGGCTGCGGCCCGAGCACTCCAGTCACCCTAAGGCTACGCTGAACAAGCATGCTGATTTCGGCATGCCGGTGGTTTGCACCGAGCGGACGTTGCGCATGATGAGATCGGTGGGTCGAAATGGCCGATTTCGAGCCAAATGGTCCCCGGTTTGGCCCCGCAGGGGCGGCTGCGCGCCCATTTCGGGCGCACTCATGCCATGAGGCGCTTGCGCGCCAGGTAGATGTTGGCCAGGCCCAGCGCCACGAACGAGCGCGTGGCGTTCTTCGCCAGCCCGCGGTAGCGCACCTTGGCAAAGCCCCACAGCCGCTTGACCACGGCGAACACATGCTCCACGCGGGCGCGCACCTTGGACTTGTGGCGGTTCTTCGCGCGCTGGGATTGGTCGATCTGGCCGCCTGTGCGCACGCGCTGGTTGGTGAAGTCCTTGGCCCGCGGGGCCTTCGAGCCGATCAGCGCCTTCTGGCTGGCATAGGCACTGTCGCCGTACACGCGCTGCTCGTTGCCGTGCAGCAAGTCGGGCAACGGGTGCTTGTCGTGCACGTTGGCCGCGGTGACCACCGCGCTGTGCGCCCGCCCGGTGCGGCTGTCCACCCCGATGTGCAGCTTCATGCCGAAGTACCACTGCTGGCCCTTGCGCGTCTGGTGCATCTCGGGATCGCGCGCCTTGTCCGCGTTGTTCGTCGAGCTGGGCGCGCCGATGATGGTGGCATCCACGATCGTGCCCGTGCCCACCTTCAGACCCCGCGCCTGCAGCACCCGGCCGACCGTGGCGAACAACTGCTGGCCCAGCTCGTGCTTCTCCAGCAGGCGCCAGAACTTCAGCAGCGTCGTGCCGTCGGGCACCCGCTCGCGGCCCAGGTCGATCCCAACGAAACGGCGCAGCGCCGTGCTGTCCAGCAGTGCTTCCTCGCAGGCTTCGTCGGCCAGGTTGAACCAGTGCTGCACGAAGTACATCCGCAGCATGCGCTCCAGCCCCACCGGTGGACGCCCGTTGCCCGGCTTCGGATAGTGCTGCTCGATCACCGCACACAGCTCCTGCCACGGCACGATCTTGTCCATCGTCGCCAGGAACATGTCGCGCTTGGTGGGGCGCCGGTACTGTTCGAAGCCGGCGCCTTGGTCGGCCGCCATCGCAAGGGTCTGTTGCGTTTTCATCACCACTCAACGATTCAGCCGCTCGTGCGGTGGACTTGTTCAGCGTTGCCTTAACGCGAAATTACAGGCCCCGTCCTGGGGCTTGCACTATGGGTCCGGAGGACCGCAGGGCCGGGTGGCCTCGATCGGCCTGGGCGCTGCGGGTTGAAGACCGGCCCAAGACGCCGGGCGCTTTGGGGCCGTGGAGCGGGCCGGGCGTGGCCCGGCCCTGGGGACAATCAGCACTCGACGATGTTGACGGCCAGCCCGCCGCGGGCGGTTTCCTTGTACTTGGTCTTCATGTCGGCCCCGGTCTCTCGCATGGTCTTGATGACCTGGTCCAGGCTCACATGGTGCACGCCGTCACCACGCAGGGCCATGCGCGCGGCGTTGATGGCTTTCACCGAGGCGATCGCGTTGCGCTCGATGCAGGGGATCTGCACCAGTCCACCCACCGGATCGCAGGTCAGGCCCAGGTGGTGCTCCATGCCGATTTCGGCGGCGTTTTCCACCTGCTCGGGCGTACCGCCCAGCACGGCACACAGGGCGCCGGCGGCCATCGAGCAGGCCACGCCCACCTCGCCCTGGCAGCCCACCTCGGCACCGCTGATCGAGGCGTTCTCCTTGTAGAGGATCCCGATCGCCCCGGCCGTGAGCAGGAAGTCGATCACGCCGGCCTCGGTGGCGCCCGGCACGAAGCGGGTGTAGTAGTGCAGCACGGCCGGCACGATGCCGGCGGCCCCATTGGTGGGGGCGGTCACCACGCGGCCCCCGGCGGCGTTCTCCTCATTGACGGCCAGGGCGTAGAGATTCACCCAGTCCATCACCTGCAGCGGGTCCTTCAAGGCCGCCTCGGGATGGGCGGTGAGCGAGCGGTACAGCGCTGCGGCGCGCCGGCGCACCTTGTAGCCTCCCGGCAGGGTGCCCTCGGCACGGCAGCCGCGGTTCACGCACTCCTGCATCACGCGCCAGATGTGCAAGAGCCCCGCGTCGATCTCGGCGTCGCTGCGCCAGTGACGCTCGTTCACGCGCATCACGCCGGCGATGGACAAGCCTTCACGGCGGGTGAGCGTCAGCAGTTCGGCCCCGCTGTGGAAGGGCAGGGGCAGCACGGTGGTGTCGGGCGCGATGCGTCGTTGCCGGCTCCCATCGGCGGCCACCTCCTCGCTGACGACGAAGCCGCCGCCCACCGAGTAGTAGATGCGCGCGGCCAGCTCAGCGCCATCGGCACCGAACGCAACGAAGCGCATGCCGTTCGCATGGAAGGGCAGGCTCTGACGGCGCAGGAAGACCAGGTCCTCGGCCTCGCCCAGCGCGATGCGGTGGGTACCGCCCAGCACGAGCGCGCGCTCCTGGCGGATTGCCTCCAGCATCGCCGGCACCTGGTCCACATCCACCGTGTCGGGCTCGTGGCCGGCCAGACCCAGCAGCACGGCCTTGTCGCTGCCGTGGCCCTTGCCGGTGGCGCCCAGCGAGCCGTACAGCTCGCAGCGCACGCGCCGCACGGCATCGAGCCCACCCTCGTGGCGCAGCCGTTCGATGAACATCCGTGCAGCCCGCATCGGGCCCACGGTGTGCGAGCTCGACGGGCCGATGCCCACCTTGAAGAGGTCGAAGACCGAGACGGCCATGGGGGGGCTCCAGGAGGGGTGAGGTTCAGGCCTGGCAGAGCTGCCGCAGGTCGGTGGCAAAGGCATCCACCGCCTCGGCCGTGGTGTCCCAGGCGCACATCAGGCGGCAGCCGCCACCGGCGATGAACTGGTAGAACTTCCAGCCCTTCGCATACAGGCCTTCGATGACCGGGGCCGGGATCTGGGCGAATACCGAGTTCACCTGCGGCGGGTGCAGCACCTGCACACCGGGGATGTCGCGGATCGCGTCGTACAGGCGCTGCGCCATCGCATTGGCATGCCGGGCGTTGCGCAGCCAGACGTCGTTTTCCATCAGGCCCACCCAGGGCGCCGAGATGAAGCGCATCTTCGATGCCAGCTGGCCGGCCTGTTTCACGCGGTAGGCAAAGTCCTCCGACAGCGCCCGGTCGAAGAAGACCACCGCCTCACCGACGGGCAGGCCGTTCTTGGTCCCGCCGAAGCACAACACGTCCACGCCGGCGCGCCAGGTGATCTCGCTGGGGTGGCAACCCAGGGCGGCCACCGCGTTGGCAAAGCGTGCACCGTCCATGTGCAGCTTGAGCTTGCGCCGCTTCGCAATCGCCGAGATCGCGCGCACTTCCTCCACGGTGTA
This sequence comes from Burkholderiaceae bacterium, assembly GCA_046289925.1. Lineage (GTDB taxonomy): Bacteria > Pseudomonadota > Gammaproteobacteria > Burkholderiales > Burkholderiaceae_C > Acidovorax_G. The sequence continues at coordinate 4,647 of JBKBUN010000153.1, forward strand.
GACCGTGCCGAGTTCGGTGGCCTGGGTGAGGCTCACCACCTTGGGCTTGGGGTAGTGGATGTCGCTGCGCTTGGTGACGAGCTGCTCCACCGCATCGGGCGTGAGCTTGCCCAGCCGGGCGGCCGGGCTTTCGGCTTCGGCCACGAGCAGCTTGGAACCGTTCGAGAAGAACTCCGGCCCGCCGCACTCGTCGGTCTCGATGTGGGCCACCGGCGTGCAGATCACCGAGTGGTAGCTCTGGCACATCGCGGCCAGCGCCAGCGAATTGGCCGCCGTGCCGTTGAAGACGAAGTAGACGTCGCAATCCGTCTGGAAGAGCTCGCGGATCTTGTCGGTGGAGCGCTGGGTCCAGATGTCCTCCCCGTAGCCGGGCTGGTGGCCGCTGGCATTGGCCTCCATGAACCAATGCGTGGCCTCCGGGCACATCCCCGCGTAGTTGTCGCTGGCGAAATGCTGTTTCATGACGGTATTATCAGGCCGTTGAAAAAGTACCCTTCGAACGCACCAGTGACGCTGCTTTCGAAGAAACGAGCCACCCAGACGCATCTGTGTAGCGATTGCGACGTGCATCTCGGCCGGTTTGCAGGCCGTTTTGCCCATTTTGGGCGCACGTACCCCAGCACTCACTCGTACCGCCCAACGCGGGGGGGTGGCGAGGGATTTTTCAACGGCCTGTTATTGGTACTCGCTCAAGGGCACGCAACTGCAGAACAGGTTGCGGTCGCCATAGACGTTGTCCACCCGGCCCACCGGCGACCAGTACTTCTGCCGGCGCAGGCGGGCCAGCGGGTAGGCGGCCTCCTCGCGGGTGTAGGCGTGGTTCCACTCGGCCTTGAGCAGGCTCTCGGCCGTGTGGGGCGCATTCTTCAACGGGTTGTCCTCGCGCGGCCATTCGCCACGCTCGACCTTGGCGATCTCCTCGCGGATCGCGAGCATCGCCTCGACGAAGCGGTCCAGCTCGGCCAACGATTCGCTCTCGGTGGGCTCGACCATTAGCGTGCCGGCCACCGGGAAGCTCAGCGTGGGCGCATGGAAGCCGTAGTCGATCAGGCGCTTGGCCACGTCCTCGGCCGTGATGCCGCTGGTCTCTTTCAGCGGGCGCAGATCCAGGATGCACTCATGGGCCACGCCACCGCCCTTGATGCCCGGCACGTTGCTGCTGAAATGCAGCTCGTACGGGCCGTCCAGGCGTGCGGCGATGTAGTTGGCGCTCAGGATGGCCGTCTCGGTGGCGGCCTTCAGCCCCCCGGCGCCCATCATGTGTGAGCCTGAAGGGGCGATCTGGGTCGATCATTGTTCACATGGTGATCGACATGAACGGCTCTGCGCTGGGCACCATTGGCCAACTGCGCGCCCTCCTCGAAGGCACGCTGTCCGTTGCCTTCGCGCCCTTTGCCGATGGCGATGCGCGCTGCGCGCCCATCGCCAGCGTGGTGCGCCCAACCCCAGGGGCAGGTGGGCGCGTCATCCGCATCGACTCCGTGCACCAGGGCGATCAGGACGGCACCAAGGGGGTCTATCGCATCAACGCGCTGGCCGAGGGCAAGAACGGCTCGGGGTCGTGCGCAAGGCCTATCCGCCCGATGGGGTTCAAACTCCGCTGGAGAAGCTGGCCTTGCAGATGACCGATCTGCCGGCCGCCGAAGCCCTCAACGCCGCGCGGCTGCTGCTGTTTGCCACCATCGCCAAACGATCCGGACCAGCCGCCTGAGCAGACCCGAACAGACCCGCTCACTCCACAGGGTTCAGGCTCATACCTGAATTGGAAAACACTATTCGCTGGCGATCAAAGAACGGCAGGCACTCGGCTGGCCTAGCGACGACTCGGAGGGCGAACCTCGAGCTTCTATCTATCAGATAGTGCCTATCGATTGATTTCTCAGGTCCTCGCCCCTACCATGGACTCCAGCGTTTCCCCAAGGAGCACACCATGGCCCGCCTGCGTCGCATAGCCCACACCCACCGCCTGGCGCTGATGAAGACCGCCACCTACTACGTTATGCACGTGACGGTGGCGATGGCAGTCGCCTACGCCGTCACCGGCAGCTGGCTTGCGGCGCTGACGCTGAGCC
>JBKBUN010000154.1:0-6640 GCA_046289925.1 Burkholderiaceae bacterium
CACCTGCCGGCCAGTCCGTTCGCGCCGGCGATGCCCCAGTGACAGTGTTGCTTTCCACACGAAACGACATGGAGCCAACCCGCCAGGGCGATGGCCACCGCGGCCAGCGCCATTCCAAGGGCTTTTGCTGGCCAACTATCTGGAAAAGCGAATGCCAAGCCTTCAGCCGCCACGGCCAGCCCCAATGCAGCAATCAATTTGCCCCATGAGGCCCAAAAACCAGTTGGCGCAGCGGCAGTAGCTCCATCCGATTTGTCTTCTACTCCGAGTGGTTCCGGTTTGAAGCCCGCTTTGCGAATCGCATCCAGTGCCAACCGCAGAGCATGATCCTCGGCAGCGATGGTCAACTCGCGGTCGCCCAAGTTGAACTGCAAGCCACGAATGCCTGCCACGCCGTCCAGCGCTCGACGGATTTCTGACTCTTCGGACGCGCAGTCCATGTTCGCGATCCGGAATCTATGTGGCTCAACAGCCGTTGCTTTAGACGCCATTGGCCCGCCCACGGCAGGCGATGCAGCGCAGCCACTTCCACAACCGCAGGCAGTGTCAACTTGTTGGCGTTGGTGAGTAGGGTTCATGATCTTCTCCTTGTTGGATGGATTAAAAACCCTGTAGCCACTACAATGTCAAGTACCTACAAATAAAATGGCGCAACTTTCTTGCCACCGCTCAAGGTGAAGATATGAAAATCGGTGAACTGGCCAAGGCGGCTCACACTCAGGTTGAGACGATCCGGTATTACGAACGCGAAGGATTGTTGCCAGAAACGCCTCGCACAGAAGGTAACTACCGGGTGTACGGCAGCGAACACGTTGACCGACTGTCCTTCATTCGGCACTGCCGAGGGTTGGACATGACGTTGGACGAAATCCGAGTCCTACTGCGCTTCAAGGACTCGCCTCACGAGAACTGTGCACAGGTAAACGACCTGCTTGACGAGCACATCGGCCATGTAGCTGCCCGCATCAAAGAGTTGAAGGCGCTGGAACGACAGCTCAAGACTTTGCGGGAAAACTGCCGTGAATCTCAGCAGGCCAGCCAATGCGGAATTTTGACCGGATTGTCCACGGCATCGCTCCAAGATCACGTGTCAGCAACCAGCATGGGCCATGTTCATGGGGCACACAGCCTCAAAGGAAAGCATTGAACGAACGGTGTCAACCAAGTAGCCGTGCCTCAACATCGCGTCGGGTGACAAGTCCTGGCAGCACACGTCCGCCACCGTAGATCCAACGCCGCAACTCGTGTGCTACGCCCGGCCAATCCCGCTGATTGATCCGTCGCCGGAGCGTCGACATCTGCAGCCGTCCAGCCCCAAGGTTGAACGTGAAATCCACGATGGCCGCGAGCCGCCCCTCAGGCTCGGTAGCCAGCACCGGGCAGTAGCGCAGCGTCGCAGTCAGGGCCGTTTGCAGGTCGTGCGCCAGATAAACCTCGGCCTCGGTCTCCGCAATCGGCAGGTGCGTCGGCTCGCACAGATGGCCATAGCCAATCGTCCAGTAGCCCGCTGGGCAGATGTACGGATGCGCACGTCCAGGATCGGCCTTCGGCACGCGATGGAACCCCTCGAAGCGCTTGGCCAGCTCGATGGCCGTTTTCGGCACCTCGATCACCACTTGCGTCATGGCCTCACCCGGTCGAACACGCGCCCGAGGAACCAAAAATTCAGCACCCCAGCCCACAACGCCTGATCCGCTTCCGTCCAGGCGTGCAGGATGGCCGTGCCCCAGCCAGCGCCAGCGGTCACGGCGGCCGCGAAAGCAGCGGTCTTGGCTGCGCAATACAGCGCCATGAACCAGTAGGTGATCACCGGTCGCACACTGACCGACAACGCGTCGGCCCAGCGCACGCCGGTCTTTTCGCCTTGGGTACGGACGGCTTCGCGCAGCGCATCGATGGCCCCGACGTTCCACGCCGCATCGGCGCTCGCACCGATTTCGGCCATCCGCTGCGCGCCGCGCAACTTTTCAAACTCCAGCGCCTTGTCTTGCATCGCCAGTTCGTGGCCCCGTTCGCCCTGGCGGTCCAGCCATTTCAGGATCTCGGGCGCCAACCGGAACGCACCGCCCAAGAGTCCACCGAGCAGCGTCTCGATCATTGCGGGCCTCCCATAAGTTTCAACTTGATGGCTGCGCCAACGAGCAGAGCGGCCAGGATGCCGGTAGTGATGACCTTGACGGTGGTCTGCCACGCCGTGCGACGGGCATCGCGCCAGGCTTCCAGCAGGTCGCGTAGTTCGCGGATGTCCCGCGCTGCGTGGCCGTTTTCCAGGCCAAGGTGGGTCAACACGCGCTCGGCTCCGCGCTCGGCAGCACGGTCGAGCAGATCATCAAAATCCTCGCGCCGGATGAGCAGCATGTTTTCCACGAGGGCGGCGGTTTGGTGTTCGTCAGTCATTGCGGTCTCCAAAAACGACAAACCCGCCTCGTGGGCGGGTTTCTGGTGGGTACGAAGATGGGAAATCAGATGGCGAGGCCGGCGCTCCAGCCGGTGGACTTGTAGGCCGAAAGCTTGGCCTCATCCTCGATGTAGCAAAGCCAGCCCACCTTGGGCGGGTGAAACTCCCACGTACCATCGATGCGCACGGCGATCTGGTTGGTCTTGCCTGCCCACACGCCCGTGGCAGCAGCAGGCACGATGTAGCGGTCGCCGTTGGCGGGGTTGGCCGGGGGCGTGGTCAGGTCGCGGTCTTTCACGGACAGGCCGACCACCGCGCCGAGGCGCTTGAGATTGGCGTCCATGCCGGTGTCCCAGCCGCTTTCGCCGAGCGTCCAGCCGTAGTTGAGTCCAAGGTTCGGGTCTGTTGATGACATGGTCTACTCCTGAGTTATGGGAGGTGCACTGCGGCACGAACGCGCTGCAGATCAGCATCAGCACTGCGCCGATGCGCCTGGTCTGGATGCTGACGCCATTTCCGACCGATGATGGGCAAGTGCAAAACGGGCGATTTTTTCGACAGTCGAAGAGTGAGCATCCATTCCGGGTACAACAAAAGACCATCAATAAAACCCACTTCGGTTCGAACAGCAGAGCGTCGATACATGACACAACTGTGGACGAGATCAGCACGTTGTACGTGCATCCATCTGCTGTATGCAAGGAGACGATTCCCTAGAATTTGGCCGTCGCTGTCAATCAGCGTTTCATCGGTATATGCAAGGGATGCTTGCGGGCAGGCATCAAGGGAATCGGCCATTTGTACAAAAGCACTGGCGTCATAGATGTTGTCAGGGTCGACAAAACTGATGTACTCAGCCCCATCCTTGGCAATGCAATCAACCCAGTCGTCCCCCATCGGCGTATCTCGATTGGTGTGTATCAGCTCAAGCCGAATGTCTGGGTGCGAAAGGCTTTCAATTGAGGCAGCCCGCCAGCCCTCTGGGCGTTACTATCGGGATCGGAAAGCGGGCGCGGGTTCGGTTCCGTGTTCCGCCGAAAGGGACAAACAGCGGAAACAGCGGACTTTTCCCCTAAAACGCGGACTTTTGCTCGGACGACTGCGCGGAATCGAACTGTTCTCCATCCTGCTCCCGAACGATTTCGTACCAGCGCTTGGCTGGCGCTGAAGGTTCTGGAGGGGTCTCGGCTTCTTCGGTGACCGCCGCAGCGGCGTTGCCCGGCACGCTGTTGGCCATCTCCCACTCCAGGATCGCCTGCAGCGAAAAGCGCAGGTTGCCGACCAGCATCAGGTACGGCACGCGCTTGCGGTTGCGTTCGGCCTGGTCGCGGAACAGATGGATGGGCAACGATGTGGCGTCGGCGATGTCCTTGGCTGTGAGGTAGTGGCTTTCGGCCTCGGCGTCGAGGTCCATCACCGGTGCATCTTTCTCACCAGCCCCAGCGGGCTTGAACTCACGGTGGATGCCAAGCAGGGTCATCAAGTGTTGCGCGCTGCGGCGCTCGAACTCAAGGATATCGGCCTCGTGGTAACGAACGTGGCGAAACAGCTTGTACCAGACGGGCCCTTCGTTATCGAGCCGCCAGCGCCGCAGTGTCTTGAGGCTGACCTGCCAGCGGTCGGCCAGGTGCTTCTCGGTCATCACGGGGTAGTGCATTTCTTTCTTCTCCAAACCAGATGCCCCGATGACAACGCTGTCCGCCCCAGAAGCCAAGCGCGGCGTTCAATGCGTGCCCGCGCCGTCGCTCTCGGCAGGCAGCGGATGATCGAGATCGACTTCAACTCCTGCGGCCAGTGCTCGAAGGCGCGCTGCGAGTTCGGCATCGACTGGGCGCAGAACTTCAGGATGCTCATCAATGTCCCGCGCAAGAGCATCAAGCATGGCTGTTTCCTGGGATCTCACAGCACCGCTTCCAGGCCCTTGCGCTCGATCAGGTTGAGTAGCTTCAGGGACGGGCCGCTGGGCTTCTTGTCGCCCACTTCCCACTTCTGCACCGTGGACACGCTGGTGTTGAGGACGGCGGCAAAGACCGCCTGGCTGAGGCGAGCCTGTTCGCGCAGCGATTTGATCCGCTGAGGCGGCATCTCGTGGACGTCGAGATGGCATAGCGCATCAAACTCGCCCATGCGGCGCTTGCTGATGAGCCCAGCGCTGTGCAGCCCGCGCACAGTCTCATGCATCTCGTCCAGGATGCGGCTCTTACGTTGGGTCGTTGCCATTGCACACCTCCACAATTTCACCCGCCGTCATAGCGGTTGCTAGTTGGCCCTCATCGAACGCCAGGAGTTCCTTCGCCACCTCTTGAAGCATCTTCAGTTCGTCCTGGTCGATATTGGCCCGTTCGTTCTTGCCAAACCCGTAGAGGAAGAACCAGCGGTCCGCCAGCTTGGTGGCCACGATGGTTCTCGCTCCACCGCGCTTGCCCTGACCGGGCAGGGCGACCCGCTTCTTCACGACATGGCCGCCAAGGTCGGCGTCGATGAGCCCTTGGACCATCTCGGAAACGGCTTCGCACAGGGCATCGTCGGTCAGGCCAGTCTTGCGCATCCAACGGGTGAAGGTCCGGGTCCGGAACACTCTTCTCATTGATTAAGCATACCACTTAGTGCAATAGTTTTCCAGCAGAGCGTCCGCCCGTCATCACAGGCAATCCTTCTTGCACGTCAGGCAAAATGGCCGCTTCGTACAGGTGGGCACCTGCAAGCAGGCCGCCTTTCTATCGGTCTTGGAGGGCGAGTTGGAGTTTGGTGTCGGAGCCCACCACCATATACAAGGACAAGCGCTCGGAAATTCTCCGGGCCCTTTTTGCCTTCGGCGAAACTTCGTTTTCTTGCCTGAAATCCCCGCGTGGCGCGGGGTTCCGGCCACCTGTGCTGCGGGTGGCCATCAGCCGAAACGCCCAAAATCGGCCGCTTTCTCTGCCAGAGCCGTCTCTATTCTCTGTTTGGCCTGCGGGTAGGCGCAGATGGAGGGCTATACGAATCAACAACTTACGCGCCATGGTTCACCATCAACCAAGACCACCGGTCAAGCATCAAACCCCGTCACGACCTCCCACTGGGTGGCCCATTCGGTCGGCTACGGGCGAGCAGGACCCTTGCAACGAAAATAATGACGATGACCAACAAGAAGAAAATCGCCGCCGATCTGCAGTCTGCGCTGTTTGGGCAAAGCCCACTGAGCATCGATCTGTACGTGGAAGTGCTGGCCGATTACGAGGACGAGCTCAAGGCCTCGCTCGACAAGGACGCCGATGACGCCCTGCTGTGCGTGCTGGCGGACGACGGTGACGTGGCGATGATGGTCATCGAATGGGATGGCAGCATTTACCGGAATGAAAACGCGTTGAAAAAGCTGCAGGCCATGTGGCGGCACAGCTTTGAGATCAATGTGCTGACCCTCGTGCCCATCCTCAGTGACCACATCAGCCAGAAAAATCTGGGGGTGGCAGGCATCAAGTGGCTGCCCGCATCCAGCGATTGAAGCGGGCTGATGAACGGCGGTCCTGGTTACGAATCGAATGCGGCCACCACCTCCCGCTGTGCCATCCAGTCGGTTGGCAGCGGATTCCGCTGAAACCACAGCAGGCTCATACACCGGGGCTGCTGTCCAGTCAGGATGCTCTGGATGATGGCGGGCTCGAGTAGCGTCAGGCGCAGGAGTGAGGTTGCCCCTGAATTTCGGAGTGCTTAGCCCGGGTGTCATGCGGTGTTCTTGCGCTGAGCCGCCAGCCAGCGTTGTTCGTACTGCATGGGACTGAGGTAACCCAGTGCCGAGTGCAAACGAGCGTGATTGCAGAAGGCCAGCCAGTCCAGGATGGTGGCCTTGGCCTGCTCTCGGGTGGCAAACCTTTGCCCCAGCACGCAAGCCACCTTCAGATGGCCCCAGAAGCTCTCCGTGGGCGCGTTATCCCAGCAGTTACCCTTGCGGCTCATCGATGAGTCGATGCCCCAGGCCTTCAGCGTGGTTTGGAACTCATGGCTGCAGTACTGGCTGCCTCGGTCGCTGTGGAAGATCAGTCCCTTGGCTGGCCTCCTGCGCCAGCAGGCCATCAACAGCGCATCTTTGACCAGGCTGGTCTGCATGTGTGGCTGCATGATCCAACCCACCACCTGGCGGCTGTGCAGATCCAGCACCGCAGCCAGGTACAGCCAGCCCTCATCGGTGGGGATGTAGGTGATGTCGCCGCTCCACAGCAGGTTGGGCGCCTCTGGGTTGAAGCGTCGCTGCACGAGATCAGG
>JBKBUN010000155.1:0-6329 GCA_046289925.1 Burkholderiaceae bacterium
GCGAGGCGGGCCAGGCCTTCGGCTGTGGGCAGTTCGATGTTGATGCTCAGCCGGTCGGCGTAGCGGCCCGCGCGCGCGAGCAGTTCGGGCGATGCGTCGGGGATGGTCTTGAGGTGGATGTAGCCGCGAAAGTCGTGTTCTTCGCGCAGCAGGCGCGCCACCTCGATCACCTGCTCCATGGTGTAGTCGGGGCTTTGGATGATGCCGCTCGACAAAAACAGCCCCTCGATGCAGTTGCGCCGGTAAAAGTCGAGCGTGAGCGTCACCACCTCTTGGGCCGCGAAGCGGGCGCGCGGCACGTTGCTGCTCGCGCGGTTGACGCAGTACAGGCAGTCGTAGAGGCAGAAGTTGGTCAGCAGGATCTTGAGCAGCGAGATGCAGCGCCCGTCGGGCGTGTAGCTGTGGCAGATGCCCATGCCTTCGGTCGAGCCTATGCCTCGCCCGCCCACCGAATGGCGCTTGGCCGCGCCGCTCGATGCGCAGGAGGCGTCGTATTTGGCCGCGTCGGCCAGGATGGCGAGTTTGCGTTGCAATTCCACTGTGTAAATATACAGTGGTTGGATGCCGAATGTGGCGTGGGGTTTTGCGGTGGTGGCCGAAAGTTGCTCGTGATTTGATAGCTGCTTGTGCTTGATTTTGAAGCACGAGGGGCTCAAAACACCTTTGCCCATGCCGCCTCTGCCCATGCCGCGCCCGGTCGCGTTGTGGGGGCACTGTGCGGTGGCGCAGGAGGGGGGCCAGCGTTCGCACGGCAGCGCTGCGGGCGCGCGCGCCGCCCGCCCGGGTGCAAAAAAAGGCCGGTGGCCCCTGCGGGCGACCGGCCTGAACGGTAGTTGCATGCGGTGTGCGCGGTCTGGGCCCTGTTCAGCAGGGCAGGCCGCGCGGGGCGTGTCGGTTTACTTCGCGACGACGCGGGCCATTTCCAGGCACTTGTTCGAGTAGCCCCATTCGTTGTCGTACCAGGCCACCACCTTCACGAAGGTGCTGTCCAGGGCGATGCCGGCTTCGGCGTCGAACACCGAGGTGCAGACCTCACCGCGGAAGTCGGTGGCGACCACCTTGTCCTCGGTGTAGCCCAGCACGCCCTTGAGCGCGCCCTGGCTCTGGGCCTTCATTTCGGCGCAGATGTCTTTGTAGCTGGCTTCGGTGTTCAGTTCGACCGTCAGGTCCACCACCGACACGTCGGAGGTGGGCACGCGGAAAGACATGCCGGTCAGCTTCTTGTTGAGCGAGGGGATTACCACGCCCACCGCCTTGGCCGCGCCGGTGGAGCTGGGGATGATGTTTTCCAGAATGCCGCGGCCGCCGCGCCAGTCTTTATTGCTCGGGCCGTCTACCGTCTTTTGCGTGGCGGTGGCGGCATGCACCGTGGTCATCAGGCCGCGCTTGATGCCCCACTTGTCGTGCAGCACCTTGGCCACGGGGGCCAGGCAGTTGGTGGTGCACGAGGCGTTGGAGATGATGGCCTGGCCGGCGTAGGTGTCGTGGTTCACACCGTAGACGAACATGGGCGTGTCGTCCTTCGAGGGGGCCGACATGATCACCTTCTTGGCACCGGCGGCCAGGTGCTTCTCGGCGCTGGCCTTGTCCAGGAACAGGCCCGTGGCCTCGATCACGACATCGGCACCGACTTCGTTCCACTTCAGGTTGGCGGGGTCGCGCTCCTGGGTCAGGCGGATCTTCTTGCCGTTGACGACCAGCGTGCTGCCATCGACCGACACCTCGCCCTGGAAGCGGCCGTGCACGCTGTCGTACTTGAGCATGTAGGCCAGGTAGTCGGGTTCGAGCAGGTCGTTGATGCCCACGATCTCCACGTCCGAGAAGTTCTTCACCGCGGCGCGGAACACCATGCGGCCGATACGGCCGAAGCCGTTGATGCCAATCTTGATCGTCATAGCTCAGGTCTCTCCAGTAGTGCTTGCAAAAATCACTTGCGCTTGAGCACCGCCTGCACGGTGGCGGCCACGTTCTCTTCGGTGAAGCCGAAGTGCTTGAACAGCACCGGCGCCGGAGCGGATTCGCCGTAGGTGTCGATGCCCACGACGGCGGCGCAGCCGTACTTCCACCAGAAGTCGGTCACGCCCATTTCCACGGCAATGCGCGGCAGGCCGGCGGGCAGCACGGCCTTCTTGTACTTCACGTCTTCGCGGTCGAACGTGGTGGTGCTGGGCATCGAGACCACACGCACCGGCACCTTTTGGTCGGCCAGCAGGCGCTGCGCCTTCAGCGCAAGCTGCACTTCAGAGCCGGTGGCAATGATCACAGCCACGGCCTTTTTCTTGAGGCCCACGTCGGCGGGTTCGGAGAGCACGTAGGCGCCGCGCGAGATGTTGCCCAGGTCGCGCTTGGGCGCGTAGGGCAGGTTCTGGCGCGACAGGGCCAGCACCGTGGGCTTGTCGCGGTTGGACAAGGCCACGCTCCAGGCCACGGCGGTTTCGGCCGTGTCGGCCGGACGCCAGACGTCCAGATTCGGGATCAGGCGCAGGCTGGAGACATGCTCGATCGACTGGTGCGTGGGGCCATCTTCGCCCAGACCAATGGAGTCGTGCGTGAACACATGCACCACGCGCTGCTTCATCAGCGCGGCCATGCGGATGGCGTTGCGGCTGTAGTCGCTGAAGGTGAGGAAGGTGCCGCCATACGGAATGAAACCGCCGTGCAGGGCCAAGCCGTTCATGATGGCGGCCATGCCGAATTCGCGCACGCCGTAGTTGATGTGGCGGCCGCCCACGCCGGCTTCGTTCTTGACCACGTGGCCCTGCATGTCAAAGCGCAGGTTGGGCGTGCTCTTGGTGTTGGTGAGATTCGAGCCCGTCAAGTCGGCGCTGCCGCCCAGCAGTTCGGGCAGCGCGGCCGTGAAGGCTTCCAGCGCGATCTGGCTGGCCTTGCGCGTGGCCACGGTCTCGGCCTTGGTGTGGGCGGCCACCACGGTGTCCACCGCCACCTGGGCAAAGTGCTTGGGCAGGTCGCCGGCCATGCGGCGGGTCAGCTCGGCGGCCAGCTCGGGGTAGGCGGCCTGGTAGGCGGCAAAGCGCTCGTTCCAGGCGGCTTCGGCCGCAGCGCCGCTGGCCTTGGCGTCCCAGCTCGCGTACACCTCATCGGGCACCACAAAGGGCTCGTGCGTCCAGCCCAGGGCTTCGCGCGTGAGGGCGATTTCCTCGGCTCCCAGCGGCTCGCCGTGGGCCTTGGCCGTGTTGGCGCGGTTGGGCGAGCCCTTGCCGATGTGCGTCTTGCAGACGATGAGCGTCGGACGCTCGGTCTGTTTCTTGGCCTCTGCGATGGCGCTGGAGACAGCCTCCACGTCGTGGCCGTCGATCGGGCCGATCACGTTCCAGCCGCAGGCCACGAAGCGCAGCGGGGTGTTGTCGGCAAACCAGGGCTGCACCTGGCCGTCGATGGAGATGCCGTTGTCGTCGTACAGCGCGATCAGCTTGTGGAGCTTCCAGGCGCCGGCCAGCGAGATCGCCTCCTGGGCAATGCCCTCCATCAGGCAGCCGTCGCCCACGAACACATAGGTGTGGTGGTCCACCACGGCATGGCCGTCACGGTTGAACTCGGCGGCCAGCAGTTTCTCGGCCAGCGCAAAGCCCACGGCGTTGGTAATGCCCTGGCCCAGCGGGCCGGTGGTGGTTTCCACGCCCGGTGTGACGCCCACTTCGGGGTGGCCGGCCGTCTTGCTGTGCAGTTGGCGGAAGTTCTTCAGCTCCTGCATGGGCAGGTTGTAGCCCGTGAGATGCAGCAGTGCGTACAGCAGCATGGAGCCGTGGCCGTTCGAGAGCACGAAGCGGTCGCGGTCGAACCACTGCGGATTCGCCGGGTTGTGCTTGAGGTGCTGGGACCACAGCGCCACGGCCATGTCGGCCATGCCCATGGGTGCGCCGGGGTGGCCCGAATTGGCTTGTTGAACGGCGTCCATGGCCAATGCGCGGATTGCATTGGCCATCTGGGTGGATTGCGGGGTGTTGGCCATGGAAGGAACGGCTCCAGCGGTGGGTGTTCAGGGGAAACCCGGCATTTTACTGGCCCGCCTTGCGGGCCCCTTGCGGGCCCCTTGCAGGCCCCTTGCGCTTCGCCTTGCGCTGCCTGTGCGGCTTGCGCGGCAGGTGCTGCAGGCGGGCTGCAAGCCCTGGGCGATGCACTACAGTGCGGCCCATGCAAGGACTGCACCTCACCGCCGATCTGCACGGCTGCCGCTGCGCCGCGCACTGGCTGCTGGACGCCCAGCGCCTGGGCCAGGCCTGTCTGGCCGCAGTGCAGGCCGCCGGGCTGCAGGCGGTGGGCACGCTGTTCCACACCTTTCCGGCCACCACGGCCGGGCCGGGTGGTGTCACGGCCACGGTGCTGCTGGCCGAGTCACACCTGTGCGTACACACCTGGCCCGAGCAGCGCGCCGTCACGCTCGATGTGTACGTGTGCAACTTTGGCGGCGACCAGTCGCCGCGCGCTCGCGCGCTGCTGGCAAGTCTTCTGGCGCTGTTCGATGCCGAGCAGGTGCACGAGCAGGCCCTGCAGCGCGGCAGCCCCCACCTTCCATGAGCTTTCAGACGCCTTTCGATATCCCGGCCCTGGTGCTGGCCGCTGGCCGCGGCGAGCGCATGCGCCCGCTGACCGACACCACCCCCAAGCCGCTGCTGCCCGTGCACGGCCGCCCGCTGCTGGCTTGGCACCTGCAGGCGCTGGCCGCGGGCGGTGTGCGGCGCGTGTGGATCAACACCGGCTGGCTGGGCGAACGCATTCCGGCCCGTTTTGGAAGCCATTTCGTGCCCTGGCCCAGCAAAGTCAAGCACGACGTGCTCTCCATTTCGTACTCCCGCGAAGACCTGGACTTTGGCGGCGCGCTGGAGACGGCCGGGGGTATCGCGCGGGCGCTGCCGCAACTAGGCCCGGTGTTCTGGCTGGCCGCGGGCGACGTGTTTGCGCCCGACTTCGTGTTCGATCCCGCGGCCGCGCAGGCCTTTGCGCGCAGCGACGATCTGGCCCACCTGTGGCTGGTGCCCAATCCGGCGCACCACCCGCACGGCGACTTCGGGCTTGGCCCCGCGGGCCGCGCGTTGAATCTGCCCGAGAGCGATCGCACGCCGCGCTACACCTACAGCACGCTGGCCCTGCTGCGGGCCGAGCTGTTCACCGGGCCCTGGTGCGACATTGCGCCCGGCAATCCCGCAGGCATCAAGGCCCCACTGGGCCCGTTGCTGCGCCGAGCGATGGACAATGGTCGCGTAGGGGCCTCGCTCTACACCGGGCGCTGGACCGACGTGGGCACGCCCGAGCGGCTGGCCCAGTTGCAAACCGAATGCCTGGAAATCTCATGACACCTTCCGTCCCGCTGTCGGTGTATGCCGAACGCCGCGCCCGCCTGGCCGCCCAACTGGGGCCCGGGGGCATTGCCATCGTGCCCACCGCACAAGAACACCTGCGCAACCGCGACACCGACTACCTCTACCGCTTCGACAGCTACTTCCACTACCTCACGGGTTTTGCCGAGCCCAATGCCACGTTGGTGCTCACGGCCGAGGGCCACAGCACGCTGTTCTGCCAGCCCAAAGACCTGGAGCGTGAGATCTGGGACGGCTATCGCCTGGGCCCGGCCGCCGCGCCTGCTGCCTTGGGGGTGCATGAGGCGCTGCCCTGCACCGAGCTCGACGCCCGCCTGCCGCGCCTGCTGGAAAACCGCCAGAGCGTCTGGTACCCGTTTGCCGTGCACAGCGGTCTGGCCGCGCGGGTGGAAGGCTGGCTGCAGGCTGTGCGCGGGCGTGCCCGCTACGGCGCACTGTGCCCGGCGCAGCAGTTTGACGTGTGCACGCCGCTGGACGAGATGCGCCTGATCAAAGACACGCACGAGCTGGCCATCATGCGCCGCGCAGCGCGCATCAGCGCGCAGGCGCACATCCGCGCCATGCAGTGCAGCGCGCGCATGCTGCGCGCAGGCCAAGACGTGCGCGAATACCACCTGGACGCCGAACTGCTGCACGAATTCCGCCGTCATGGATCGCAGTCGGTGGCCTACAACTCCATCGTGGCCGCCGGTGCCAACGCCTGCGTGCTGCACTACCGCGCCGACGCCGCGCCCATCCGCGACGGCGACCTGGTGCTGATCGACGCAGGCTGCGAGCTTGACGGCTACGCCAGCGACATCACGCGCACCTTCCCGGCCGGCGGGCGCGTTACCGGCCCCCAGCGGGCGCGGTACGACCGGGTGCTGGCCACCCCGCCCCCCGCCGGGCCCGCCCGACCCCCCGCGCCGCCGCTGGAACGTGCTTGATCCGGAGGTGCTCGGCTGGATGTTCGAGACCGAGCCGTCGGAGGACTTTATCAAGGGCCTGTTTGAG
>JBKBUN010000156.1:0-6227 GCA_046289925.1 Burkholderiaceae bacterium
GATTCTGATCTTTGCAGGTGCCCACGCCATGACCACAGCCGCTCCCCTGACGTCCCGTTCTACCGCCACCATCACCCTGGGCGGGGGCTGCTTCTGGTGCCTTGAGGCGGTGTTTGATCGCGTGCAAGGTGTCACCGATGTCGAAAGTGGGTACTGCAATGGTTCCGTGGTGCAGCCGACCTACGAACAGGTCTGCACCGGCCACACGGGCCATGCCGAGGTGGTGCGTCTGCAGTTCGACCCGGCTGTGATCGGCGTGCGCGAACTGCTGGAAATCTTTTTTGCCACGCACGACCCCACCACCCTGAACCGCCAGGGCAATGATGTGGGGCCACAGTACCGCAGCGGCATTTACTACACCGACCCTGCCCATGCCGAAGTGGCCCAGGCGCTGATTCGGGAGATGCAAGAGCAGCGCCTGTTCGGGGCGCCCATCGTCACCGAAGTGTTGCCTCTTGCCAATTACTGGCCAGCAGAGGACTACCACCAGGACTACTTCGCCCAGCACCCCCATCAGGGCTATTGCGCGTTTGTGGTGGGCCCCAAGGTGCAGAAGTTTCGGCAGACGTTTGCCCACCATCTCAAGCCCGGAGCCTGACGGCAGCCCGCCCAGTGCTCGGGCAGGCGCTTACCCCCGCAGGCCGGGGGTTTTGCTCGCGAAAGGGGCGCGCACCTGCATAATGCAACCCGTTTGCAATAAGCCGCTGCGCAACGCGCTGCGCAATGGCCTGGCCACGGCATGACCCGATCCCGACCCCGAACCTCTGTTGCCCACACGGCCCGCGTCGCAGGGCTTCCGCCCGGGCTGCGCAGTACGCGCGCCACTCGGGCCGTGCTGGCGCTGTTTGACGCTCGCAGTACGGCGGCCCTGTCGCCCGCCGAGGTGCAGGCGGCGTTGGAGCGTGCGGGTGAGCCGGTGAACCGGGTCACGGTGTACCGCCTGCTGGACAGGCTGGTGGCGGCGGGCGCGCTGCAGCGGCATGTGGACGCTGCCCGTATCAGTCGCTACGGCCGCAGAACTGCGGTGCAGGACGAGCTGCCGCAACTGGAGTGCCGCAATTGCAGCCGCCCATTTGCGCTGGCCGGCACGAGCGCGTTGCAGCCCGCCATCGCCGCGCTGCGCGAGGCCGCCGCTGCGGCGGGCCTGCATGACCTGGAGGTGGCCGTGCGCGCTTGTTGTCCGGATTGCAGCGCTGCAGCGAGCGGGGAGGGTGCTGCATGATCCGCACCCGTGGCCTGGCCTATGCCCACACGGGTCGTTCGGTACCGCTGCGGTTTGCCGACGTGGACCTGCCGGGGGGGCAGACCCTGCTGCTGCGTGGACCGTCGGGCTCGGGCAAGTCGACCTGGCTGGCTCTGGTGGCCGGTCTGCGCACGCCGCAGGCCGGGCAGGTCACCGTGGCCGGGCAAGACCTTGCGGCGCTGCGCGGCGCGGCACTCGACCGCTGGCGCGCAGCCACCGTGGGCATCGTGCCGCAGCGGCTGCACTTGAGCGCCGCCCTTACGGTGGCCGACAACCTGGCGCTGGCTTACCTGGCGGCAGGCCGCGTGCGCGACGACATGGCCATCCAGCGCACGCTCGATGCGCTGGGCTTGGCCGCGCTGGGCAAGCGCTTGCCGCACCAACTGTCGGGCGGGCAGGCGCAGCGGGTGGCCGTGGCGCGCGCCGTGCTGCTGGGCCCCGCGCTGCTGGTGGTAGACGAACCGACGGCCAGCCTCGACGACGCGGCTGCACAGGACACCCTGGCCTTGCTGGAGCACAGCGCATCGCTGGCAGGCGCGAGCCTGGTGATTGCCACGCACGACACCCGCGTGGCCGCAGCGCTGCCAGCGGCAGCCACCTTGGTGTTGCCAGCGGTCCAAGGGGCAGCGGCATGAACGGGCAGAGCGCTTGGGGTCGCGCTGCAGCGCTGGCCCGTTTGGCCTGGCAGTACCTGTGGGCCCGGCCGCTGACCGCCGTACTCAACGGGCTCATATTGTCCCTCGGGCTTGCGGCGGTGACGCTGGTGCTGCTGGTGTCCAGCCAGCTCGACCGCGCGTTCGAGCGCGACTTGCAGGGCATCGACCTCGTGGTGGGGGCCAAGGGCAGCCCGCTGCAGCTCATTTTGTCGGGTGTGTTCCATATTGATGTGCCCACGGGCAACATCCCGCTGCGCGAAGTGCAAGCCCTGGCCCGGCACCCCATGGTGGCCCAGGTGATTCCGCTGAGCCTGGGCGACAGCTACCAGGGCTTTCGCATCGTAGGCACCACGCCCGACTATCTGGCGCTGTACGGCGCGCGGTTTGCGCAAGGCCAGGGCTGGCAGCAGCCCCTGCAGGCCGTGCTGGGCGCGGCTGCGGCCCGCAGCCTGCAGCGGCCCGACCTGCCAGTTGCCACCTCGCTGGTGGGGGCCAGCTTCATCGGCACCCACGGCTTGGGCGGTGGTGGGCATGCACATGGCGAGCACCCTTACACCGTCACGGGTGTGCTGGCGCCCTGCGGCTGTGCGCTGGACCGGCTGATCCTCACGTCCACCGAATCGGTGTGGGCGGTGCACGAAACCCATATGGCCACCGATGCCGAAGACCTGGCCCTGCTGCGTGCCGAGCGGGAAGTCACGGTGGCGCTGGTGCGCTACCGCACGCCCATGGCGGCGGTGAGTCTGCCCCGGCAGATCAACAACCAGACCGAGATGCAGGCCGCCGCGCCTGCGCTGGAGATCACGCGCTTGCTTCGATTGCTGGGTGTCGGGGCCGATGTGTTGCGGGCCTTCGGGGTGGTTTTGCTGGCAGTGGCTGCTCTCAGCGTGTTCATCGCGCTGTGGAACGCCGTGCGCGAGCGCAGGGCTGACTTGGCCCTGCTGCGGATGTTGGGCGCCCCGCCCACACGCATCGCCGGCCTGTTGCTGGCCGAGGCGCTGTGGCTGGCGGTGCTGTCTTGCGGCTTTGGCCTGCTGCTGGGGCATGTCTTGACCGAAGTGCTGGGCCAGGTCTTGGCCGCTCAGGGTGTGCTGACGGTCAGCGGCTGGGCCTGGGTGCCCGAGCAAGCGGCGGTGCCGCTGCTGGCCATAGGCGTGGCAGTGCTGGCAGCCTTGCTGCCAGCACTGCAGGCCTATCGCACCGACGTGGGCGACCTGCTGGGCGTTCACTGACATTGACATTGCGCTTCCTTTCCCAACCCTTTGTTTCAAGGAGCCTTCCATGACCCATCTGACCACCTGGAGCCGCTGGGCTGGGTACCGCCGCTGGCCTGCTGCTGGCCGCCGCGACGGCCCACGCCCAGCAGGGCGGACACAGCGACAAGGAAATCCGGGCCGATATCGAGCGCCATCGCGCCATGGCCGCTGCGCACGAGGCGGCTGCCAAATGTCTCGAATCCGGCAAGGGCCACGACCAATGCCAGAAAGAACTGCAAGCTGCCTGCAAAAACCTGGCGATCGGCAAGTACTGCGGCATGCGCCATGTGCACTGAGGCGCCTCGCCCAGCCGTACGCATGGCACAGGACCCAAGCGCCAGCCGCCAGAGGCGATCGCGCGTGAGCGGCGGGTGGCACAGGGGCGCGGTCGCCGTCGGCCTGGGCATGGCCTTGATCGGTGCCAGCACGGGCTTCAGCGCACATGCCCAAGCGCAGGGCGGCAGCAATGCGCCGGTGCTGAGTTCACCCTTGCCCGCTGCGGCCATGGCCGCCTCGGGTGCGGGCTACCACAGTCCGCAAAGCCCTATCGCGCCGCTGCCTCAGCGAAGCGACGTGGTGCCGTGGTCGGTGCTGGCCGATGTGACGCGCCAGACCACCAAAACCCGCATCCTGCCCGTGTTCAATGCGCGCCAGCAGGCCCTGCACCAGACGGTACAGCGTGTCCAGGGCTTCATGATGCCGCTGGACTCACGCCGCACCCAGCGGCATTTCCTACTGACGTCGGTGCCGTTGACTTGCTCGTTTTGCATTCCAGGCGGCCCGGAAAGCATGGTCGAGGTCAAGGCCAAGACGCCTGTGCGCTACTCCATCGAGCCCGTGGTGGTCGAAGGACGCTTTGAGGTGTTGACCCACGACCCGTACGGCCTGTTCTACCGCATCACCGATGCGGTGCCGGTGGAATAAACACTGCACACCGCGCATGCGCGCAAGCCGTCTCATGCTGCGCAACACACTGCGCCTGCACCGCGGTGTTGGGCTGCTGCTGTGGCTGGCGCTGTCCATGGCCCCGTGGGTGGGGCGCTTGCACCAGGTATTGCATGCGCCGGGCTGGCATGCGCCGCACGGCACCACTGTGGCAACGCTGCATGGCCATGCAGGCGGGCATGCGCACGACATCTGGCGCGAGCACGACCGCAATGACTGCCGGTTGCTGGACCATCTGGCCCTGGCTGACGGGCTGTGCAGCAATGCGCAGCAACAACTGCCCTCAAGCAACCCCAGCGCCCAAGTCGCAGCGCACTCCCCCGGCGTACAGCTGGTGCGGCTGCGCGATTTTGAGGCGCGTGCGCCGCCCGCTGCGCGCTGGGCCGAAAGCGCCCCAGCCTCGATGCACTGCACACTGCAAGCCCGACCTGCCCGGCACGGACAGGCCGTGGGCTGCGCCTGAATGCTCCTGATTTGATAGCTGCTCGTGCTTGATTGGCAAGCACGAAAGCCCTATTTCACTCTCATACGACTGGCGTGCCTCGAATGGGCACTCGCCGGTCATGCAAGGTTTACCCATGTCGAGGATTGTTGTGTCCCCATCGCACGCAGCCGCACCGTTGCGCGCGGCCCAGACTGGCGTGCATCGCCACGCCCTTTTGTTACCCACCGCGTTGGCCGCTTGGTTGGCCTGCTGCGCCAGCGCTTCTGCGCAGACGCCCCCGCCCGCGGCTCCTGCGGCACTGCCGGACGTCACCGTCACTTCCAGTGGCCTGTCGCTCGGTGTTGCGGAGATGACCACGCCCGTATCCTTGCTCGAAGGCGACACCTTGGTGCGCCAGCGGGCCGCCACGTTGGGCGAGACGCTGGAATCAGAGCCCGGCGTGCAGGCCACGCACTTTGGTGCCGGTGCGAGCCGTCCCATCGTGCGCGGCATGGACGGTCCGCGCGTGCAGATCGTGTCGGATGGGGCCGAACTGCACGACGCTTCGACCGTGAGTCCCGACCATGCCGTGGCCAGCGAGCCTCTGCTGGCGCGGCAAATCGAGGTGTTGCGCGGCCCGTCCGCACTGGTGCACAGCGCCGGCGCCGTGGGCGGCGTGGTCAACGTGCTCGATGGCCGCGTGCCCACTCAGCGTCCGGCCAAGGCCGTAGAAGGCAGTGCCGAACTGCGCGCCGCCAGCGCTGCAGGGGAGGGCGCGGCGGCGTTCGAACTGACCACCGGCGCAGGCCCGCTCGTACTGCATGCCGAAGGCGCACGCCGCAGCGCGGGCGACTACCGCGTGGGCAAGGGCTGGTCGCCTGAAGGCTCCATGCTCGGCCGGGTGCCGGGCAGCTTCAGCCGTGGCGACACCGGCAGCGTGGGCCTGTCGTGGGTGGGCGATGCGGGCTACCTGGGCCTGGCCTTTACCCGACAGACCGCACGCTACGGGCTGCCAGGGCATCAGCATGGGCTGGAACACTGTCACACCCATGGCAGCCAGTTGCACTGCGGCGTGCACGCCACACCGCTGGTGGACAAGGCCGATGACGACCATGACCACGATCACTCGGATGTACCCGTGGTCGATATGCTGAGTGAGCGGGTGGACCTGCGCGGCGAATGGCGTCGCCCCGCGCCGGGCATTGCCGCGCTGCGCCTGCGTGCGGGCAGCACCGACTATCGGCACGACGAACTGGAAGATGGCGTCGCCTCCACCACCTTCCGCAACCGCGCGCACGATCTGCGTCTGGAACTGCAACATGAGCCCATCGCCGGGCTGCGGGGGCTTGTGGGAGTGCACACCGTGCAGCGCCGCTTTCAGGCCGATGGCGAAGAGGCCTACGTCCTGCCCACCGAAACCCGCCGCACCGGCGTGTTCTGGCTAGAAGAGTACCGCTGGCAACAGTGGCGCTTTGAGGCCGCATTGCGCCACGACCAGCAGACCAGCGAAGCAATCGAATCGCGCACCCGCCGCAGCCACAGCGGCACCTCGGCCTCGCTTGGGGCGCTGTGGAACTTCACGCCCGGCTGGGCGCTGGCCACAAGCTGGACACGCGCCCACCGAGCCCCCACGGCCGAAGAGTTGTACGCCCGCGGTCTGCACCTGGCCACCCGCACCTATGAGCGCGGCGACGCCAACCTGC
>JBKBUN010000157.1:0-6143 GCA_046289925.1 Burkholderiaceae bacterium
GGCGCGCCCAGTCGAGCGCGCCCACCAGAATCCATGAGGCCTGAACCCGTGCGCGCTCGGCGGTTTCGACCTCGACCGCGCGCCACTGCTGCCACAGCGCAGTTGCAGCCCAAGTGGCGACCAGGGTCACGGTGAGCATGGCGACGAGCAGTGCGGCCCCGCGCTCGTGCAGGCGGCGGGGGTCTGTGTACAAAGCCGTGCGTGCCGCGCTCATGAGCGCTCTCCGGAATAGGTGGGGGACAGCCAGTCGCGCGTGATGAGGCCGTTCAGCGGTTGTCCGGCAGGCAGCTCGATCTGCAGGCGCACGGCGTCGGGCACAGCGGTAGCGCCTTCGCCTGCGCTGGACAGCGGGTTTGTCCACGTGCCGCCACGGTGGTAGAAGATCTGCCAACCCTGTAGCGGCAGCAAAGCCGTTTCGCGCCGCCGCAGGGCATCGCCCGGGTTGCGCGCCCACAGCGCAGCCTGCTGCCAGGCCTGCTGCCATTCACCGCGGGTGCGCACTGGCGGCGACTGCCAGCGCAGCCATTGAGGCTGGCCTTGCTCTATCCGCCGCGTCCAGGCCACCACCAGCGCACCCTCGTCCGGCGCACCCGACGCGCTGCGCGTGAGACGCAGCACCTGTCCGTCCCAGTCGATGGGCGTGGTCTGTGGCAGGTTCAGCAGCGCATCCAGATCGGCGCCCCACTGCGCCAGCGCAGATTGGAGCACCAGCAACTGGTCGGCGCGTGTGCGCGTCTGCTCCTGTGCGCGGGCCATGCCGTCCAGGCCCCGCCAGCTCAGCAATGCCACCAGCGCCATGACACCGATGGCCACGAGGACTTCGATCAGCGTGAAGCCCTGCACCCGCAGCCTAGGGTGCGCGGGAGCTTGCGGGCGGAAGGGTCGCGCCATCAGTACCGCCCCACAATGGTCGATACCCGCAGCACCGGGCTGCCAGCGTCCAGCACCTGTGCGTCCACGCGGCGAAAGCCGGGGTTGGGGGTGGGACGCACCATCAGGCTCACATCAAAGCGCCGCCCTGCCTGTTCACAGGGTTGCAGACTGTCGCCCACCGGGGGCAACTGGCGCGACAGCCGGGTTTTGATGAGTTCATTCTCGGCGCACAGGTGGGCCAGCAGCACATCGCTTTGGCGGGCGGCGTTGCGCGTGAGCGCACTGGTGGCCTGGGTGCCGGCCAGCAAGGCAATGGCCACAATGCCCAGGGCCACCAGTACCTCGATGAGCGTGAAGCCGCGCGCAGGCCGTCGCGCTGTGCAGGGCATGCTCATGGCAGCGCTTCGGCGGTGAAGGGGCGCAACCCGTCGGTGGCCACGCGCCAGGTGCGCCCCGGGGCCGCGGCGTGTACCAGCAGCACCTGTTGGGCGGCGATCAGCGGCTCGGGTCCCAGCACCAACACGGTGGCGCCCTGCGGACTTGTGCCGGCGTCCAGCCATTGGGTGGGCAGGCTGGAGCCCACCAGGCCTTCAAAACGAAACGCTTGGCCCTGGGCCACCCATCGCACTGGTGTGCCGTTGGTGCGCGACTGTTGTCGCGCCGATTCGAGCAGCGCCGCCAGGCGCACGGCCTCGCGTTCCAGCACTGCCTGGCTGCTGTCGCGCAGCGCCAGTGTGGCGCTGGCGGCGGTGAGCGCGATCAGCGTGAGCACGACCAGCAGCTCCAGCAGGGTGAAACCGCACCAACCTCGCCGCAATGCGCTGTGGCGACCGATCGGGGACCACGCAACGCTGCTCCCCTGGTCTGCAGATGTCGGCGCGCAGTGCGCGAGCGTGGGGGGCACTGTCACTGCCAGCTGCCGATGTCGGCGTCCTTTCCTTCTCCGCCCGACTGGCCGTCGGCCCCGAAGGACATGACGTCGACCTCGCCCTTGATGCCGGGATTCAGGTATTGGTAAGGACGACCCCATGGATCGTTGGGCAGTTTTTCCAGATAGGGCTTCCAGTTGCCCGGAATCGGGCCGCTCGTGGGCCGGGCCACCAGCGCTTGCAGGCCCTGTTCGGCCGTGGGAAAGCGCTGGTTGTCCAGCTTGTACAGCTTGAGCGCCTGCATGATATTGGTGATGTCGGTGCGGGCGGCGGTGCTGCGGGCGTCGTCCGTGCGGTCGAGGACGCTGGGCACGATCAGGGCCGCCAGAATGCCGATGATGACCAGCACCACCATGATCTCGATCAGGGTAAAGCCGCGTGCCACGCGGCCGGACAGTGGATGCAGGCGCATCGAGCTTGGAAAAGAGGTGGGATTCACGGCGGAAAGTCTCGCTCGGGCTGGGTTCGGGTCAATCATAATCGCCGCATGGTGATGAAATCACGCAGCCACTGGGCGACGCGCCTGGGCACTTGGGTCGTTTGGGCGCTGGCAGGTTCCAGCCTTGTCTATTGGGGTCTGCGCCTTTCGGGCCAGCCGCAGGGCTTGGCGGCGGCGCCTGTGGGTGCACCTGCGGCCGGCACGGCCGATGCCCAGGCCATGGCGCGGGCGCTGGGCGCGATGGGCGCTGCAGCCGGACCGGCTGCCGTGGTGCCGTCGGCTCCGGTGTCGAGCCGGTTCGCGCTGCTGGGGGTGCTGTCGGGTCGTCAAAGCGGCGGCGGAGCGGCGCTGATCGCCGTGGACGGTCAGCCGCCCAAGCCGGTGCGCGTGGGCCAGCCGGTGGACGGTGCACTCTGGCTCGTGGCGTTGGGCCCCCGTGAGGCGCGTCTGGGGCCTTCGGCCGAGGGTCCGGCCACCGTCACCCTCGAAGTGCCGCGCAAGCCCTGAAGGGCGTGCTGCCGGCGGGGGGGCTGCCCGTGGCATTCGCGTCTTACCTCCCCCCTTGGCTTTCTCGCGTTTTCCGGCTCCTCACCCCATCTCAAGCCGCGGCGTCGGGTGGCAGCGTCAGCACCGTCCAGCCGCCCCAGGCCGGTGCGGGCCAGGTCCAGTCGGTGGCGGCAATGCGCAGGGTGCGCAGATCACCGGGCAGTGGATGGCGCAGCAGGTGGTGCACGCAGCGGACCACTCCGGCGTGGGTGATCCACACCACATCCCGGCAAGGCGTCTGGCCCGCGCGGACCAGCGCGGCCTGCACGCGCTGCAGCATGGCGGTTAGCGTTTCGCCGCCCCCGGGTGCATGGTGGGCAAAGTCGGCCGCCCAGGCGTCCAGGGCGGTGGGGCCTATGGCGTCCCAGGCCTGGCCTTCCCAGGAGCCGAAATGCAATTCCTGTAGGGCGTCGTCGGTGTGGACGGTCAGGGCAGGGCGCAGTTGTGCCAGCGCAGCGGCAAGCGACGTGCAGCGCCGGGCGGGTGAGCTGAACACTTGCGCTGCATCCGGCAGCGCTGCGGCCAGGGCGGCCGATGCCTGCTGCGTGGCCTGCGGGTTGGCGGCCACGTCGAGTCGGCCATAGCAGACGCCGGGCGCGATGTGCGGCTGCGCATGCCGTACCAGCCACAGCCGTCGGCCTGAGGGCTCGCTCATGCCTGGCTGCGGGCCAGCGCCGCGGCCAGGCCCAGGTAAAAGGCCAGTTCACCCACCTGCTGGGTGGCACCCAGGCAGTCGCCGGTGAAGCCCCCGAGCCGCAGACGGAACCAACGGCGCATCCAGCCTGCTGCGGCAGCGCTGGCGGCAGCCGCCACCAGCATGGGCACCAGCCCCCAGTGCCAGGCCAGCAGCGTCAGTACCGGCAGCACCCACAGCACCGCGGCTACGAGTGCGCCACCGTCGATGTTGTCGGCCAGCGGCTTGCTTTTGGAGCGCGCGGTGTCGCCCACGTGCGGTAGGCTGCGCACCAGGCCCAACGGCCACAGGCGCGACAGCACATGCGCGCCCAGCAAGGCCCCGAGTGCGGGCAGCAGGCCGCGGGGTGTGCTGCCCAGCGCTGCCAGCAGCGCCACCTTGGTCAGCATGGCGAGGATCAGGGCCATGGCCCCGAAGGCGCCGATGCGTGAGTCTTTCATGATGTCGAGCGCGCGTTCCCGGTCGAGGCTGCCGCCCAGGCCGTCGGCTACGTCGGCCAGCCCGTCCTCATGGAAGCCGCCGGTCATGAGCACCGTGGCCGCGGTGCAGGCCACGGCGGCCACCAGCGGTGCAAAGGGCAGGGGTTGCAGCAGCGCCCATGTGGTGGCGTACACGGCCACGGCCCACAGGCCCACCAGCCAGCCGATGCCTGGAAAGTGCGCGGCACTGGCGCGCAGCATGGCCGGGCTGTATCCCACCCAGGCCGCCAGCCGGCCATCGACTGGCACCCGGGTGAAGAATTGCAGCGCCAGCAGGTAGTGGCGCAGGGCTTGCACGGGGTTCACGGGGTTAGGCGTTCAGAAATGCGATTGCTATTATTTTGATAGCTGCTTGTGCTTGGATTTGAAGCACGAGAGGCTCAAAACAGTCCAAGCCCAGATGCGCGGTAGCCCTGCCAGCGCATCACTGCGCACGCAGGAACAGCCGGTACGCCGGGTTGGCCGTCTCGTCCACGTAGGGATAGCCCAGGGTCGCCAGAAACGCGTTGAACGTGGCGGTGTCTTCGTCCGGCACCTGCATGCCGACCAGAATACGGCCGTAGTCTGCGCCCTGGTTGCGGTAGTGGAACAGGCTGATGTTCCAGGTTGGCTGCATCAGGCTCAGAAACTTCAGCAGCGCCCCGGGCCGCTCTGGGAACACAAAGCGCAGCAGCCGCTCGTTGTGCGCCAGCGCCGAATGCCCGCCCACCAAGTGTCGCAGGTGCTCCTTGGCCAGTTCGTCGTGGGTCAGGTCCAGCGCCTCGAAGCCGTGGCGGCTGAAATTGCGCGCGATCTTTTCCGACTCGCCCCGGCCCTGTGTGGTCAGGCCCACGAACACATGCGCGCGCTTTTCATCGCTGATGCGGTAGTTGAACTCGGTCACGTTGCGCGGGCCGCCAGGCAGGCCGCCCACCACTTCGCAGAAGCGACGGAAACTGCCGCGCTCCTCGGGGATCGTCACGGCCAGCAAGGCTTCGCGTTCTTCGCCCACCTCGGCACGTTCGGCCACGAAACGCAGCCGGTCGAAGTTCATATTCGCGCCGCACAGGATGGCGGCGTAGGTCTCGCCTTTGGTCTTGTGCGTGGCCACGTACTGCTTGATGGCGGCCACGGCCAGTGCGCCCGCGGGCTCAACGATGCTGCGAGTGTCTACGAAGATGTCTTTGATGGCCGCGCACACCGCATCGGTGTCGACGGTGATGTAGTCGTCCACCAGGCTGCTGGCGATGCGGAAAGTCTCCTCGCCCACGAGCTTGACGGCTGTGCCGTCCGAGAACAGGCCCACGTCGGGCAGCGTGACGCGCGCGCCGCTGCGCACCGATTGAACCATCGCGTCCGAGTCATTCATCTGCACGCCGATCACGCGCACCTCAGGCCGCACGGCCTTGATGTAGTTGGCCACGCCGCTGATCAGCCCGCCGCCGCCAATCGCCACGAACACGGCGTCAAGCCGGTTGCTGCCCAGGCTTTGCAGCTGGCGCAGGATTTCCATGGCGATCGTGCCCTGCCCGGCGATCACGTCGGGGTCGTCAAACGGGTGTACGAAGGTCAGCCCCTGCTCGCGCTCGAGCTGCACCGCGTATTGATAAGCGTCGGAATAGCTGTCGCCGTGCAGCACGACCTCGCCGCCCAGCGTGCGCACGGCGTCGATCTTGACCTGCGGCGTGGTGGTGGGCATCACGATCACAGCGCGCGTGCCCAGGCGCTGGGCGCTCATGGCCACGCCCTGGGCGTGGTTGCCGGCCGATGCGCAGATCACGCCGCGCGCCAGCTGGTCGGCCGGCAGGTGGGCCATCTTGTTGTACGCGCCGCGCAGCTTGAAGCTGAACACCGGTTGCTGATCCTCGCGCTTGAGCAGCACCTTGTTGTGTAGCCGACGGCTGAGGCTACGGGCTGGCTCCAGCGCTGATTCCACCGCCACGTCGTACACGCGGGCCGTGAGAATTTTTTTGAGATAGTCGGACGGGGTCAGGGCTTCTGCGGTCATGGCGGGGCAAGTGTTGCAGCGCGGCGGCAGTGGCGCCGCGGGGGCACACATCATAGGGCGTGGCACTGCGGCATCCTGAGGTGAGGCAAGATGCGGCCCCGCCCAGGGCAAAAAAAAGCCCCAGGCCGTAAGACCTGGGGCTGAATCCATCCTTTGAGGAGATGGAGGAGACAATCGGTGCGGGCCGGTGCCGCAG
>JBKBUN010000015.1:0-32833 GCA_046289925.1 Burkholderiaceae bacterium
CGAGGGCCTGCCCGTGCTGCAGCCCTACCTGAGCAGCTCGGTGAAGATCAAGGAATCACACCAGCAGGCGCGCCCCATGATCCATCTGGACGCGCGCCACAAGCTAACGCAGGAAATGATCGCGCTGCACGACGCGCTGGCGCTGCGCTGCCGCGTGTTCATCCTGGAGCAAGGCCCCTACCAAGACCCTGACGACGCTGACAAGCAGGCCTGGCATCTGCTGGGCTATGCCGACAGCGGCGTGCTGCAGGCCTGTCTGCGTGTGGTGGATGCGGGCGTCAAGTACGCCGAGCCGTCCATCGGTCGCGTGGTCACCGCGCCCGAATGCCGCGGGCGGGGCGTGGGCCAGGCCCTGGTGGCGCGCGGCGTGGCACTGTGCGATGCGCACTGGCCTGGCCGCGCGGTGCGCATCAGCGCCCAGGCGCACCTGCAGCATTTTTATGCCGCCTTCGGCTTCGAGAGCGTGTCGGACGTCTACCTCGAAGACGGCATTCCCCACATCGAAATGCTGCGCCCGCCCGGCGGCGGTGCAGCGCCTTCAGGAGCCACCCCATGACCGCCATGTCCTCTGCCCTGATACTGCACCACTACCCCTCGTCGCCGTTTTCGGAAAAGATCCGCCTTGCGCTGGGGTACAAGCAGTTGGCGTGGAAGTCGGTCATCGTGCCCAGCGTCGCGCCCAAGCCCGACGTGGTGGCGCTGACCGGTGGCTACCGCCGAACGCCCTTCCTGCAAGTGGGGGCCGACATTTACTGCGACACGGCGCTGATCTTCGATGTGCTCGAACACCTGCAGCCCTCGCCCACGCTGTACCCGCCACATCTCAAGGGCGTGTGCCGGGTGTTGGCGCAGTGGGCCGACTCGACGCTGTTCTGGGCCACCATGGCCTACAACCTACAGCCCCAGGGCGCGGCCGCGCTGTTTGCCAACCTGCCGCCCGCTGCCGCCCAGGCGTTTGGCGAAGACCGCAAGGCCATGAGCAGCGGCATGCAGCGCCTGCGCCCGGCCGACGCCACCAGCGCCTACCGCTCGTACCTGCGGCGCATTGCGCACATGGTCGAAGAGCACGACTACCTGTTCGGCACCGAACCCTGCGCGGCCGACTTTTCGGCCTACCATCCGCTGTGGTTCACGCGGCACTGTGTGCCGGTGATGGCCGACATCCTGCAGGCCACGCCCGCGGTGCTCGAATGGATGGACCGCATGGCCGCGCTGGGCCATGGCCGCATGGAGAAGTTCAGCGCGCAAGACGCCATCACCGTGGCCGCTGGGGCCGAGCCCCTGCCCGTGGTGGGCCAGGCCTTTCAGGACGACCATGGCATTGCGCTGGGCAGCACCGTCACCGTCACCGCCGAGAGCTTTGGCTTGGAGCCGACCGAAGGCGAACTCGTGGCCGCCACGCGCACCCGCTACACGCTGCGCCGCACCGACCCGCGTGCGGGAACGGTGCATGTGCACTTCCCGCGCATCGGCTACGTGTTAAAGGCAACCCCCTGAGGCGCTGCGCGCCTTCCCCCTTTTCTCGAATCGCTGGCGCGATTCGGGAAGGGGGACGGTGCCCTCGCTGCGGGGCGGCCCTTGCTCGGAACCCCTGGCCTGGGCCGCGCCAGTTCTTAACGCCTGCGGCCTGTCCGCAGGCACCACCAGCTCACAGACCCATGGAGACTCCCACATGATCGACGACTTCAAAGGCAAAACCGCCGTCCTCACCGGTGCAGGTTCGGGCTTCGGGCTCGAATGTGCGCGCATCGGCGCCCAACTGGGCATGAACCTGGTGCTTGTGGATGTGCAGCAGGACGCCCTCGACCAAGCCGCCGCAGAGGCGCAGGCCGCGGGCAGCCAGGTACTGGCGCGCAAGGTCGATGTCTCGAACGCTGCGCAGATGGAGCAACTGGCCGCCGACGTGCAGGCCCGCTTCGGCGCGCCGCACCTCGTGTTCAACAACGCTGGCGTGGGAGCGGGCGGCCTGGTGTGGGAAAACTCGGTGCGTGACTGGGAATGGGTGCTGGGCGTGAACCTCTGGGGCGTGGTGCACGGCGTGCGTCTGTTCACCCCCATGATGTTGGCCGCCGCCAAGGCCGACCCCGCCTGGCGGGGCCACATCGTCAATACCGCCAGCATGGCCGGGCTGCTCAATGCGCCCAACATGGGCATCTACAACGTGAGCAAGCACGCCGTGGTGGCGCTGTCGGAAACGCTGTACCAAGACTTGTCGCTCGTCACCGATCAGATCGGCGCGAGCGTGCTGTGCCCGTACTTCGTGCCCACCGGCATCAGCCAGAGCCACCGCAACCGCCCGCAGGATTTGGCCGCCGAGAAGCCCACCAAGAGCCAGCTCATTGGGCAGGCCATGAGCGACAAGGCCGTCAGCAGCGGCAAGGTCACGGCTGTCGAAGTGGCGCAGAAAGTGTTCGACGCCGCTGCGAAGGGGCAGTTCTACATTTACAGCCACCCCAAGGCCCTGGCCACGGTGCAGACCCGCATGGAAGACGTGATGCTGGGCCGCAACCCCACCGACCCGTTTGCCGGCAAGCCCGAACTGGGTGCGCAACTGCGCGCTGCGCTGCGCGCCGACTGACCCTTCGCGCCGCGCTGTGCTGCAGGCCTTGGAGGGGCCTGCAGCACAGCGAAAGCCTGCTTGCTGTGTGCGCCCCCGCCCACAAGAGGCCTTGCCAGCCCGGATCGCCCCAGGACGACGTGCCCAGCCGCACCCGAGCGGGCAGGATCTCAGGCGGCGAACAGGCCACCTTCATCCAGCCAATCGTAGGCGATCTGCGGGCGCTGCTCCATCGCGCGGCGGATGGCTGCGGCAATGGCCTGGCGGCTCTTGCGGCACAGGCCGGGCTGCTCTTCGACCAGGATGGTGATGCCGCGCAGGCTGCGCACCTCCTTGGGGCTGCGGGCCAGCGACACCACAATGCCAAGCTGCGCATGCATGCGCGCGAGCATGTGGCGCAGGTCGGCCAAGCTGTCGATGCGTTCGAGCCGCTCGACCAGGCGTTTCTCTTCGGGCCGGCTCAGCATCAGGATGCGCAGGTCGCCCTGCGCCTGGTCGAGCAGCGCGGCCAGCCCGCAGGTGCAGGCGGCAGGCGGACATTGGGGGCGCAAGGGTGGTGGCAGGCTCATGGCGTGCGGGCAGAGGCGCAAAGCGTAGCAGCGCCCCGTGTGCTTGGGCAAATCGGCTGTGGCGACAGCGGGGAAATTCCCGCCCCCGGGCTGTGGCACACTCGCGCGTTTTTCCGTTTCCGCTCCCCGGCTTTGGGGCCCGTCCCGTATGCAGAACATCCTTCGCCAGATCGCCGCCGAGATCAAGATCACCCCCCAGCAGGTCAGCGCTGCCGTTGAGCTGCTGGATGGGGGGGCCACGGTGCCCTTCATCGCCCGCTACCGCAAAGAGGCCACGGGTGGGCTGGACGATGTGCAACTGCGCGAGTTGGAAGTCCGCCTGGCTTACCTGCGCGAGCTGCAAGAGCGTCGCGCCGTGGTGCTCAAGGCCATTGACGAGCAGGGCAAGCTGACCGATCAGCTGCGCGCCGCGATTGCCGCTGCGCCTACCAAGCAGGAGCTGGAAGACCTGTACCTGCCGTTCAAGCAAAAGCGCCGTACCAAGGGCCAGATCGCGCGCGAGTTCGGGATCGAACCGCTGGCCGACAAGCTGCTGGCCGACCCGACGCTGGACCCGGCCATGGAAGCTGCCGCCTTCACCCGGCCCCCCGAGGTGTTGGACGACGGCAAGCCTGGGGCCGACTTCTCGACCGTGCCCGCCGTGCTGGACGGCGTGCGTGACATCCTCTCGGAGCGCTGGGCCGAAGACCCGGCGCTGGTGCAAAGCTTGCGCGAATGGCTCTGGGCCGAGGGTTTGCTGCGCTCCAAAAAAGTGGAGGGCAAGAACGAGGCCGACCCCGAGGTCAGCAAGTTTCGCGACTACTTCGACTACGAAGAGCCCATTGGCCGCGTGCCCTCCCACCGTGCGCTGGCCGTGTTCCGCGGCCGCGCGCTTGAAATCCTGGATGCCAAGCTGGTGCAGCCGGTCGAGCCAGAGCCGGGCAAGCTCAGCATCGCCGAGGGCAAGATCGCCCTGCATTTGGGCTGGAGCCATCAGGGCCGCAAGGCCGACGACCTGCTGCGCAAGTGCGTGGCCTGGACCTGGCGTGTGAAGCTCAGTCTCTCGACCGAGCGCGACCTGTTTGCCCGCTTGCGCGAAGAGGCAGAGAAGGTCGCCATCAAGGTGTTTGCCGACAACCTGCGCGATCTGCTGCTGGCCGCGCCTGCCGGCCCCCGTGTGGTGATGGGGCTGGATCCCGGCATCCGCACCGGCGTGAAGGTGGCCGTGGTGGATGCCACCGGCAAGCTGGTGGACACGGCCACCGTGTATCCGCATGAGCCCAAGCGCGACTGGGATGGCGCGTTGTTCACACTCGCCAAGCTCTGCGAGAAGCACGGCGTGAGCCTGATTGCCATTGGCAACGGCACCGCCAGCCGCGAGACCGACAAGCTCGCCGCAGACCTCATCAAGATGGCCGCCAAGGCCGAGCGCGTCATCGAGAAGGTGGTGGTCAGCGAAGCCGGGGCCTCGGTCTACAGCGCCAGCGAATACGCATCGCAGGAAATGCCCGACGTGGACGTGAGCCTGCGCGGCGCGGCCAGCATTGCGCGCCGCCTGCAAGACCCGCTGGCCGAGCTGGTGAAGATCGACCCCAAGAGCATCGGCGTGGGCCAGTACCAGCACGACGTGAACCAGAGCGAACTGGCCCGCACGCTGGGCGCAGTGGTGGAAGACTGCGTGAACTCGGTGGGGGTGGACCTGAACACCGCCAGCGTGCCGCTATTGAGCCGCGTGTCGGGTCTGTCGCCCAGCGTGGCCAAGGCCGTGGTGCGCTGGCGCGAGGCGCACGGCGCATTTGCCAACCGCAAGCAGCTCATGGAAGTGGCAGGACTGGGGGCTAAGACCTTCGAGCAGGCCGCGGGCTTCCTGCGCATTCGCGGCGGCGACAACCCGCTGGACATGACCGGCGTGCACCCCGAAACCTACCCGGTGGTCGAAGCCATCATGGCCCAAACGGGCAAGTCCGTGACCGAGCTGATGGGCCGCGCCGACATGCTCAAGACCCTGCGGCCCGAGCTGTTTGCCAACGAGAAGTTCGGCGTCATCACCGTCAAGGACATCCTGTCTGAACTGGAAAAACCTGGTCGCGATCCGCGCCCCGACTTCAAGGTGGCGCGCTTCAACGACGGTGTGGAGGACATCCGCGACCTCAAGGTGGGCATGGTGCTCGAAGGCACGGTGAGCAACGTCGCGCAGTTCGGCGCTTTTGTGGACCTGGGCGTGCACCAGGACGGGCTGGTGCACGTGAGCCAGCTAGCCCACAAGTTCGTCCACGACGCACGCGAGGTGGTCAAGACCGGCGACATCGTCAAGGTCAAGGTCATGGAAGTGGACGTGGAGCGCAAGCGCATTGGCCTGTCGATGAAGCTGGGCGACGCGCCGCCGCGCCAGGGCGGAGCAGGACATGGCAACCGCTTCGAGCCTGCGCCGCGCCAGGGCGGCCCGCGCCGTGCGGCCGAACCGGCACCGCAGTCGGCCATGGCCTCGGCTTTTGCCAAACTGCAGCAGGGACGGTCCCGCTGACGCGGCTGTAACCACCGGGTACATAATCGGCAACATCGTCACAACCCGGTGCCCCGACATGGAGTTGTCTGCGCTGATGGCGCAACCAATGGTCTTGCCCAGCCTGCCGCGCGCGGTGGCCTTGCTGATGACCGAGCTGGCGCATGACGAGCCCAGCCTGCGCCGGGTCAATCAGTTCATCGGCATGGACCCGGTGCTCACCGGCCGTGTGCTGGAGATGGCCAACGGCCCGGTGTTCATGGCCCCTGGCAAAGTGGCAGGTGTGCCCGAGGCGCTGACGCTGCTGAGCACCGCCCAGGTGCGGCAGATCGTGTCATCGGCCCGCCTGGGCACCACCTCGCGCTCGGTGCCGGGGGTGAACATGCAGCAGTTCTGGCGCTGCAGCCTCAACACCGCCAAGCTGGCGCGCTCGCTTGCAGGCATCGTCCACCAGAACCAGATCGCGGCCTACACAGCGGGCCTGCTACACGCCTTGGGCGAACTGGTGCTGCACCTTGGCGACCCCGAACGAGCGCCGCACCTGGCCACGCTGGCCCCACCGCTGGACATACGCCGCGCCCGCGTGGAGCGCCGCGTGGTCGGCTACAGCTACGCCCAGGTCAGCGCTGCGCTGGCCCGTCGCTGGCAACTCCCGCAGGGGGTGGTCGACGCCCTGCAGTACCAGGACGCCCCCTTTGAGAACAAGGTTTACGAACCGCTGGCCGGGGTCATCCACCTGGCCTCCTGGCGCGCCCGCGCGCGCGAGGCCGGTATGGGTGAGAAGGAACTGGCGGTGTCCTTCCCGGGCGAGGTGGGCGTGATGCTGGGACTGGACATCGACATGGTGCTGCAGCAAGACCCGATCGACTGGCACGCCAAGCCCGAGGTGGCGGATTACCTGGTCTAGGAGCCTGTCGGACTTGGGGATCGTCGGCTGCAAATGAGCCGCAGTGGTCCATTTTTCACCGTCTTTTGGCCCCATAGCCCCGCGATGGGGCTGCAAACACGGCGAAAACGGTCCTCGCTGGGGCTCATGCTCGCTTTCGACGCCCCGAGTCCGACAGACTCCTGGGGAGCAGGCTGGGCATCCTCCCGCGTCGCCCCGACGACGTCTGCAATCTCCTCCCTTTGCGACAATGCCGCGCATGAAAGCGCTGCGCATCCATGCCGGGCCGGTGGCCCGCCAACACCTTGAACGCCATGGTCTTGCACCCTCGCATGTGCGGGTGATTCCGGCGGCGGCCGGGGGGCCCAAGGGTTTGATCCTGGGGCCGCTGGACCGTTTCCTGTTTGGCGACTGGTTGCCTCAATCGGACCAGCCCGTGGATTTGGTGGGCGCCTCGATTGGTGCCTGGCGCATGGCCACAGCGTGTTTGCAGCAGCCGGTGGCGGCGTTTGAGCGACTGGAGCACGACTACATTCACCAAGCCTACGATCTGGCCCCAGGCCAGAAGCGCCCCACGGCCGCGCATGTCAGCGAGCGCTTTGGCCAGAACTTGGCGCTGTTCTATGGCGGCCGCGTGACCGAGTTGCTGCAGCACCCGCGCTATCGCTTGCACATCGTCACTTCGCGCGGACGGCACCTGCTGGGGCGGGAGCACCGCGTGGCCACGCCGCTCGGGTATCTGGGAGCGTTTTTGACCAACACCGTGCACCGCAAGGCCATGGGGGCATGGCTGGAGCGCGTGGTGTTTTCCAGCCCCGAGGCGGGCGTCGCAGCGCCGCTGCCCTTTGCCACCACCGACTACCGCACGCGCCAGGTGCTGCTGTCGGAGGCGAACTTCATGCCTGCGTTGCAGGCGAGTTGCTCGATTCCGTTTGTGCTGCAGGCCGTGCACCACATTCCGGGAGCGCCGCGCGGTGCGTACTGGGATGGCGGCATCACCGACTACCACCTGCACCTGCAGTACCGGCCGCGGCAGGCCATGGGGCCGAATGCTCCTGAAACAATAGCTGCAGAAGCAGATAAGACAAGCACAAACGGCCATTTTGACCAAGAGCTTCAAAGCGCGGCCGGGGGCGCTGGCGCAGACGACGCGGCGCAGGGCCTGGTGCTGTACCCGCATTTCCAGCAGGCGGTGATTCCGGGCTGGCTCGACAAGGGCCTGCGCTGGCGGCATCGCGCCACGTCCGCGCTGGACCGTATGGTGGTGCTGTCGCCCTCGGCCGAATGGGTGGCCAGCCTGCCGGGCGGCAAGCTGCCAGACCGTACCGACTTCACGCGTTACGGTACCGATACGGCCGCGCGGGTCAAGGCCTGGTCAGCGGCCACGGCGGCCAGCCGCCAACTGGCGGACGAGTTTGCGCAGTGGCTCGCGCGGCCCGACCTGTCGGTCGTGTATCCGCTGTGACCTCGCGTACCGCGCAGGCCCGGTGGGCCGCCTCAGGCGGCAGGGCGCAGCAGCAGCCAGCCACGTTCGGGCGCGTCGCCTGCCACTGTGGGCAACCAGCGGGCTGTCAGCCGCTGCGGCTGAACCGGCTCCGCAGCGGGCTGCCGCAAGGCGAGGCCGTCCATCGCGTCGGTGGCTGTGCCGAGGGCCGGGTGTGCGATCTGCTCCAGCATCCGTTGCACCAGCTCTGCGGGGCCTAGCAGTTCGCACAGTGGGCGACCCGCAAGGGATGTGTCGGGGGGGGGCCACAGGGCCGCTGCAGCCGGGTTGGTACGCAGCACCTGGCCGTGTGCGTCCAGCGCCAGCAGCGCGTCGCTGCCATGTTCCCACCACACATTCAGGTGTTGCGAAAGGGTGTCGGCCAGTGCTTGCGCCTGCACCTGCGGGGTGATGTCGTGGATGGTGCACAGCGTACCCGCCGGGGTGCCTTCCACGGCCCGCAGCGGGGCATGGTGGCAGGCCATGTAGCGCGGCGCTTGCCCTGGCAGTTGCAGTTCGACCGGGTCGCTTGGGTCGAGGTGGCTGCGCACCGATTGCAGGGCCACGATGCGTTCGGCGGCACTGCCGGCGGTTTCCATCAGGCGATGCCAGGCTTTGTTGGTGGCCTGAACCTCGCCATCTGCTCCGCGCAGGACCAGAGGCCAGGGCAGGGCATCTATCAACTCGCGCGTGAGGTGCAGTTGCTCGCTTTGCTGGCGCTGGGTGTCGTGCAGCGACAGCACCAGCGACTGTACCTTGCCCGCCATATCGTTGAAGGTGCGCGCCACAGCCTGTACCTCAAGCGTGCCTTGTACGGGCATGCGCGCATCGAGTCGGCCTTGGCGAAACTGGTCAGCGGCGTCGCGCAGGCGTTTCAACAGCCGCGCGTTGGCCCTCAGCAGCAAGACCAGGAGCAGCAGTATCAGCGCCACGTTCAAGGCGGTAATGCGCGCTTGCACCACCACCGTACGCCAGACAGGGTCGACCACGGGCCCAGGCTGCAAGGCCACCGTCAGGCGGGCGGTACGTCCGTCGGGCAGCAGTTGCGCCAGATGGCGACGGGGCGCTTCGATAGAGGCAAGTTCCAGAAACCAGGCGGGTGCCTGCGCCGCCAGGGGCTCGGCGGCCCAGCGCACGGGCGCTTCGCCCGGCACCTGCCAGAGCAGTTCCTGCACTTGGGGTTGCAGCGACCAAGAGGCCTCTCGCAGCAACTCCGCCTGTGCCTGAGGCCCCTCGGTCTGTCGCAGCGCCAGCATGGGGCCCAAGGTCTGGGCAATGCGTCCTACCTCGACCTCGGCCCGCTGCAGGGCTTCTTGCGTTTCCGTGGTGACCAGCGCGTGGTAACGCACCACCGTGGCGGCCACGATGATGAGCAGGACCGGACCCAGCAGGCGGGGGTAGGTCCCTTGGGTCAGCCACGTCTTGAAATCGATTCCGCGCATGGACAGGGGCGGCTCCGCGTGGGCCGTGTGCCAGGAGTGGACACGGTGGTGACGAAGTGTAGCGTTTCGTTACGGATACGCTGCGTCTTCGCCGCTAGGAGCCTGTCGGGCTTGGGGCGTCGAAAGCGAACATGCGCCCCAGCGAGGACCGTTTCGCCGTGTTGGCAGCCCCATAGCAGGGCTATGGGGCCCCAAGACGGTGAAAAATGGACCGCTGAGACCCATTTGTAGCCGACGATTCCCAAGTCCGACAGACTCCTAGGGCGCTCAAGCCCTCACAGCGCTGCGTGCAGCATCGCGCGGTAGTCGTCGGCGCTGGCCAGGCGCGGGTTGGTTGGGTGGCAGTGGTCGGCCAGGGCGCCGCGGATCACGTCGTCGAACACGTCGGGCGTCACGCCCAGCGCGGCCAGCCCGCTAGGCAGACCCAAGCGGGCATTGAGGTCGCGGATGGCCTCGGGAATGTCGCCGGCCGAGTCCAGGCCCATGGCGTGGGCCATGCGCTCGAGGCGGCGGTCGGCGCGCACGCTGTCGCATTCGGCGTTGAAGCGCACCACGGCGGGCAGGAACAGGGCGTTGAGCGTGCCATGGTGCAGGCGCGGGTTGAGGCCGCCCAGGCTGTGGCTGAGGCTGTGCACGCAGCCCAGCCCTTTTTGGAAGGCCATCGCGCCCTGCATGCTCGCGCTCATCATCTGACGGCGGGCCTCGCGGTCGGCACCGTTGTGCGTGGCGGTCACGATGTGCGCCCAGCCCCGCGTGAGACCGTCCAGCGCAATGCCGTCGGCCGGTGGGTTGAAAGCGGCCGACATGAAGGTTTCCATGCAGTGCGCAATCGCGTCCATGCCGGTCGCGGCGGTCAGCAGCGGTGGCAGGCCGAGTGTGAGTTCAGGGTCGCAGATGGCGGCCTTGGGCACCAGGTGCCAGGAGTGAAAACCCAGCTTGCGGTGGTCATCCACGATGATGATCGCGCCGCGCGCCACCTCGCTGCCGGTGCCGCTGGTGGTGGGCACGGCGATCAGGGGGGCTGCCCGCTCGGTGATGCGCGGTGAGCCGCCCTCGATGGTGGCGTAGTGGGTGAGTGGCCCCTCATGCGTGGCCGCGATCGCGATGCCCTTGGCGCAGTCGATGGCCGAGCCGCCGCCGACGGCGATCAGGCCGTCGCAGCCTTGCGCATGGTACAGAGCAGTGGCAGCGCGTACGGCGGCTTCGGTGGGGTTCGACGGAGTCTGGTCGAACACCGCATGGGGCAGCTTGCCCAAGGCATCGAGCGCTTTTTGCAGCACGCCCGCGGCGCGCACACCGGCATCGGTGACCACCAGCGGTCGCGTGATGCCCACGCGAGCACATTCCTGGCGCAGCAGTTGCACTGCGCCAAAGTCGAACTGAATCTGGGTGACGTAGTAGATGAGGGCCATGGTCCGAAGCAAAAGTTTGTGGACTGCGCGCAGCGCTGCGCATGCGGCTACGATTGGCTGCGCCAGGGGGCAGACATGACACCCCTGGTCGGCCATGGGGGCTGTCGCGCAGGCGCGGACGCCACCCCGGGCATTGCGCACACTGTACAACCGGAGACGAATATGAAGTACCCCCGCACCCTGCTGGCCGCGGCCTGCGCCGTCGCTTGCGTGACAAACGCCCACGCCGCCTGCCTGACCGATGCACAGGTCACCGAGCTTGTAGGCCACTACATGGCCCGCACGCCTGCCCCAAACCCACAAAACCTCACCGACGCAGATGGCGCTTGCACGCGCGCCAAGCTCAACGCCGCACTTGCACCCCGCTTGGGTAAGGTCATCGGCTACAAGGCTGGGCTCACCAACCCGGCCGTGCAAAAGCGTTTCAACACCGACAAGCCGGTGTGGGGTGTGCTGTACGAGGGCATGGTGCTGGCCAATGGGGCCACGGTGGACGCGGCCTTTGGCGCCCGCCCGCTGTTTGAAGCCGACATGCTGGTGCGCGTGCGCAGCAGCGCCATCCACCAGGCGCGCACGCCGGCCGATGTGCTGGATGCCATCGACCAGGTGATCCCCTTTATAGAACTGCCCGACCTGGTGGTGCAGGCGCCCCCGCAACTCAATGGCGCGGGTGTGGCCGCCATCAACGTGGGGGCGCGCCTGGGGGTGGCCGGAGCACCGCTGGGCATCCCGGCTTACCGCGCCGAGCGCTATGCGCTGCTGAATGCGTTGCGCGACATGACCGTGTCGCTCACCGACGGCAGCGGCGTGCGCCTGGGGGGTGGCAAGGGCTCAGACATCCTGGAACATCCGCTGAACGCCGTGGTGTGGCTGGCCGATGCGCTGGCCAAGGAGGGCATCACACTCAAGCCGGGCGATCTGCTGAGCCTGGGCTCGTTCTCGCCGCTGCTGCCGCCCAAGGCAGGCCAGAGCGTGACGGTGACCTACGACGGCCTGCCCGGCGCTGCGCCGGTGCGCGTGCATTTCAAGTGACCGCGCAAGGGGCTCTTCCGTGACGCAGCGCCATCCGTCCATCCACCTCACCCGCCTCACGCCTGCCATGCGCAGCGTGCTGGACCGCATGGCGCGCGCAGGGCACCCGCCGCTGCACACGCGCACGCCGGCCGACGCACGGCGCGCTTACGAGGCAGGGGCGGGTGTGCTCGAAGTGCCGGTGGCCATGCTCGCGCGGGTCGAAGACTTCGACCTGCCCGCGCGCGACGGTACCCGGCTGCGCGCGCGCCTTTACGCGCCCAGCACTGCCGCGGGCTTGCCGCTGCTGCTGTATCTGCACGGCGGCGGCTTTACGGTGGGCAGCATTGCCACGCACGACGTGCTGTGCCGCGAGCTTGCGCGCCTTTCGGGTGCGATGGTGGTGTCGCTCGACTACCGCCTGGCACCCGAACACCGCTTTCCCACCGCCAGTGACGACGCCTGGGACGCCCTGGCGTGGCTGGCGGCCCATGCCGCCCAGATCGGCGCCGACCCGTCACGCCTGGCCGTGGGCGGCGACAGCGCGGGGGGTACGCTGGCGGCGGTCAACGCCATCCTGGCGCGCGACCAGGGCCTGCCGCTGGCGTTGCAGTTGCTGTTCTACCCTGGCTGCACCGCGCACCAGGACACGCCTTCGCACAGCACCTACGCCGAAGGCCTGGTGCTCGAAGCCGCGGCCATTGAGTGGTTTTTCGCGCACTATGTGCAGGGCCCGCAGCAGCGAGAAGACTGGCGTTTTGCGCCACTGAATGCGCCCGACGTGGACGGCGTGGCCCCGGCCTGGATCGGCCTGGCCGAATGCGACCCGCTGGTGGACGAGGGCATCGACTACGCCGACAAGCTGCGCGCTGCGGGCGTGGCCGTGGACCTGGAGATCTACCGCGGTGTCACCCACGAATTCATCAAAATGGGCCGTGCCATTCCCGAAGCGCGACAAGCCCATGCCGATGCCGCAGCGGCCCTGCGGCGTGCGTTTTCCCTGGAGTCCTGATGTCAGTGGCTGCCCCGTCCCGTGCTGCGTTCCGTTCGTTCCTGCGCCTGCGTGTGCGCTGGGCCGAGGTGGACATGCAGAAAATCGTCTTCAACGGCCACTACCTGATGTACCTGGACACGGCCATGTCCGAGTACTGGCGGGCGCTCGCGCTGCCCTACGAGGCGTCGATGGAGATGCTGGGTGCAGAGATGTATGTGAAGAAGGCCACGCTCGAATACCACGCCTCGGCGCGGCTGGACGACACCTTGGACGTGGGCTTGCGCTGTGCCCGCATCGGCAACTCGTCCTGCCTGTTCGAGGGCGGCATCTTCGCAGGCGATCGACTGCTGGTGTCGGGTGAGTTGCTGTACGTGTTTGCGGACCCGCACACGCAGACTTCGCGCCCCATACCACCGGTCTTGCGCGCGCTGTTTGAGGGCTACGAGGCTGGGGTCGACGTGGTGGAAGTGCGCAGCGGCGACTGGCACACCCTGGGCCGCGACGCCATGCGGGTGCGCACAGCCGTGTTCGTGCGCGAGCAGGGCATTGCGCCCGAGGTGGAGGCTGACGCCCTGGACGCCACCGCCCACCACGCCGTGGTTTACAACCGCCTGGGCATGGCCGTGGCCACAGGCCGCCTGCTGCAGTCAGCGCCGGGACTGGGACGCATTGGCCGCATGGCGGTAGACCGTTCGCTGCGCGGATCGGGCTGGGGGCTGCGTGTGCTCGACGCCTTGGTGCAGGCCGCACGCGAGCGCGGCGACCGCAGCGTGGAACTGCACGCCCAGGCCAGCGCCCAAGGCTTTTACGAGCGCGCGGGCTTTGCTGTCACCGGCGAGTCCTATGTCGAAGCCGGTCTGCCGCATGTGCCCATGGCGCGGGCACTGTAAGGGCAGCGGCAGGCGGTTGCGGCCAGCGATTCGCTATCGATTCAATAGCAAACTATCGAGCGTGGATAAGCACAAGCCTCTGCTTTGGCATGTGCTTTTTCTGGGCGTCGCCCCGTACACCCCAGGCCGGCCTGCGGGCGCTCAAAGGTCTTCCAGCAGCGGGTAGGGCAGGCTGTCGAGCTGCAGCGGCGTACCGGGGGCTGCGCCCGCATACAGCGGCCCTTCGGCCGCCGCGATCTGCAGCGACACCAGCAGCGCCGCCCCGCCTTGTGGTGCCGCTGCCGCCTGCACCACCAGGCCGCAGGGTTGTTGCGGGTCGGCTGGGCTGAAGACCTCGGTGCCTGCAGGCAGCACGGCAGGTGCCAGGGCGCGGTAGGTGCGCCGCTTGATTGCACCGCGGAACTGGCTGCGCGCTACCACTTCCTGTCCCGGGTAGCACCCTTTCTTGAAGCTCACGCCGCCCACCGATTCGTAGTTGAGCATTTGCGGCACGAACTGATCGGCCACGGCGGGCGAGACCGTCGCCACGCCGCTGCGCACTTCGGCCCAGGCCCACACAGCGGCATCGAGCGCTGCACCGGCGGGCAGTGGCGATCCGGCAGGGGCCACGTGCAGCGCCAGCGGCGTGCCATCGGCCGGGTACAGATGGACGATGCTGGCTTCGCCCAGGCGGACCAGCGTCCAGGGCGGCTGCGGCCCTCCGGGCACAGCGCCACCCGCCAGGCCATGCAGCGACCATTGATCGCTTTCATCGCGCACTTGCGCCTTGGCGCGCAGCACGAACATGGTCAGGCGCTTGGCCGTGGACGTGGCCAGGTCGCGGTGGCACACCAGCAGGATGTCGTCGGGGTTGCGCTTGAAGCCCACCAGGCTGGCCAGCATGCGGCCCTTGGCCGACAGATAGCCCGCCAGGCGCGCATGCTGGAGATCGAGCAGGGCGAAGTCCTGCGTGAGTTGTCCGTGGATGAATCGGGCCGCGTCTTCGCCAGTCACCCGGATCACGCCCAGGTGGGACAGCGCGGCCACGCCGTCGAGAGGTGCAAACATGCCTGAATTATGATGGCCGGCTCCATACACACAGGCAGCAGGGTTGTGCGTCGTTTCTTCGCTTGGATCGTTGTGATGGCCCTGCTCGGCGCGGGTGCCGTGGCCTGGTGGCTGCACCAACCCATCACCCAGGCTGCAGAGCCGCTGGAGCTGGCCATCGAGCCTGGCACCTCGCCCCGCGCCATCGCGCGCGACGTGGCCGCCGCAGGTGCGCAGGTGCATCCGGGGCTGCTGTACTGGTGGTTCCGCCTGTCGGGGCAAGACCGGCAGATCAAAGCCGGCAACTACGAGATTCCGGCCGGCACCACGCCCCGGGCGCTGCTGTCCAAGCTGGTGAGGGGTGAGGAGGCATTGCGTGCGGTGACGCTGGTCGAGGGTTGGACCTTCCGCCAGGTGCGCCAGGCGCTGGCGCGGGAAGAGGGCCTCAAGCCCGACACCGCCGGTCTGACCGACGCCGCCATCATGGAACGGCTGGGCCGTCCTGGCGTGCATCCCGAGGGGCGCTTCTTTCCTGACACCTACACCTACGCCAAAGGCGCGAGCGACCTGACCGTGCTGCGGCGCGCGTTGCATGCGATGGACAAGCACCTGGAGGCCGCATGGGCCCAGCGCCTGCCTGGCCTGCCGCTGCGCTCGGCCGACGAAGCGCTGATCCTTGCCAGCATCGTCGAGAAGGAAACCGGCCGCGCGCAAGACCGCGGCCAGATTGCCGGCGTGTTCGTGAATCGCCTGCGCCAGGGTATGTTGCTGCAGACCGACCCGACGGTGATCTACGGCTTGGGCGAGAAGTTTGACGGTAACCTGCGTCGCCGCGACCTGACCACCGACACCCCTTGGAACACCTACACCCGCCCGGGCCTGCCGCCCACGCCCATTGCCATGCCAGGCAAGGCGGCCCTGCTGGCAGCCGTGCAGCCCGAGGCCACGCAGGCGTTCTACTTTGTGGCGCGCGGCGATGGCAGCAGCCATTTTAGCGTCACGCTGGACGAACACAACCGTGCGGTCCACAAATACCAGCGCGCCCCCTGAAAGAGCCCTATGTCACGTACCGGCCTGTTCATCAGTCTCGAAGGCATCGACGGCGCGGGCAAAAGCTCGCACCTGGAGGGCCTTGCCCAGGCGTTCCGTGCGCAGGGACGCACCGTGGTCGTCACGCGCGAGCCCGGCGGCACTCCGCTGGCCGAGCAACTACGCGCGCTGGTGCTGCAC
Source organism: Burkholderiaceae bacterium (assembly GCA_046289925.1). Lineage (GTDB taxonomy): Bacteria > Pseudomonadota > Gammaproteobacteria > Burkholderiales > Burkholderiaceae_C > Acidovorax_G. The sequence goes on from JBKBUN010000015.1 coordinate 15,983, forward strand.
CAGCCCATGGACCCGCTCACCGAGGCCCTGCTCGTGTTTGCGGCGCGGCGCGACCATTTGCGACAGGTGATAGAGCCTGCGCTGGCGCGCGGCGAAGTGGTGCTGTGCGACCGCTTTACCGACGCCACCTTTGCCTACCAGGGCGCTGGGCGGGGGTTTGACCTCGGCCAACTCGCACAACTCGAACGCATGGTGCAGACCGGGCTAGGGCCCGATCCGTCCCGTCTGCGCGAGCCCGATCTGACGCTGTGGTTCGACCTGCCGGCCGCCGTGGCGGCTGCGCGCCTGGCCGATGCCCGTACGCCCGACCGGTTCGAGGCCGAGTCTGCGCTGTTCTTCGAGCGGGTCACCCAGGGCTACGCCGCACGCGCGGCTGCCGCACCGCACCGCTTTGCGCGCATCGACGCCGGGCAGGACCGCCACCGCGTATGGCAGCAGATCACCGCGCAGCTCGTGCGCCGGGGCTGGCTGGCCATCATGGTGCCCACGCCCCAGGGGTTGGCATGAGCGAAGCTTCCATTCCGCCTTGGATTGCACGCCAGCGCGCCCAGTTGTTGGCCCAGCGGGGCCATGCCTGGCTGCTGCACGGGCCCTCGGGCCTGGGTCAGTACACGCTGGCACTGGAGCTGGTGCGCGCCTGGCTCTGCGACCAACCGGGCCCGCTCGGCGCCTGCGGCCAGTGCCCGAGCTGCCATGGCATTGAGGTGCGCACGCACACCGACCTGTGCGTGCTCATGCCGGAGGTGCAGATGCTCGCCCTGGGTTGGCCGCTGCCAGAGAAGGCCCAAGCAGAGGTGGACGACAAGAAGCGCAAGCCCAGCAAGGAAATCCGCGTCGAGGCGCTGCGAGATGCCCTCGAGTTTGCGCAGCGCACCTCGGGCCGCGGGCGGGGCAAGGCCGTGCTGGTGTACCCAGCCGAACAGATGAACACCGTGGCGGCCAACGCGCTGCTCAAGACGCTAGAGGAGCCTGCGGGCGATGTACGCTTTGTGCTGGCCACGGAGGCCGTGCACCAGTTGCTACCCACCATCCGCAGCCGCTGTCTTGCGCACACCTTGCAGTGGCCCCAGGCCGCTGAGGCTCAGTCCTGGCTGCAGTCGCAGGGCGTGTCGGCCGCAGATGCGGCGGCCGCGCTGCGGGCCGCTGGCGGGCGCCCGGACGATGCCTTGCGCCTTGCGCAGAGCGCAGGTGCGGCGGCAGCGCTGACCCAACTGCCACGTGCCTTGCAGCGGGGCGACGTGGCAGCGCTTGCCGACCTGAGCGGGCCTGAGGCCGTAGCCCTGCTGCAGAAAGTCTGCCACGACGCCATGGCCGTGTCGGTGGGCGCTGCTCCCCGGTTTTTTGCACCCGAGGCGCTGCCCCGGGGGGCCGCATTGCCCGCGCTGGTGCGTTGGTCCAAGGCCCTGGCGCAGGCGGCGCGCACGGCCGACCATCCGTTCCAGGCCGGGTTGATGGCCGAGGCGCTTGTCGCCCAGGCGAGAATCGCCCTAAACTCCAAGGCTTGACAGGCGCCCCACCATGAGCACACCTTCTTCGACCCCACGCCCCAGCGTCATGCAGCTCGCCATCAAGGAGAAGGCGGCGCTGTACGCGGCGTACATCCCGTTCTTCAACGAGGGTGGCATCTTTGTGCCCACCCCGCGCGAGTATCGGCTGGGCGACGATGTGTACGTGCTGCTGACCCTGCCGGAGGACCCGCAGCGCTACCCGGTGGCGGGCCGCGTGGCCTGGGTGACCCCGGCGCGAGCGTCGGGCAACCGCACGCAGGGGGTGGGCATCCAGTTTCCGAAGGACGAAAAGTCCCGCCAGCTCAAGCTCCGGATCGAGGAACTGCTTGGCACGGCGCTCGGATCGGACCGACCGACCCAGACCATCTGACCGCTTCGCTTGCCGACGGGCCGACCCGGACTGCGGTGTCGGCCCTTTGCTTTTGTTTGGGGATCCCCCGATGTTCACCGACTCGCATTGCCACCTGAACTTCGAAGAGCTGCGCAGCCAACTGCCCGCCATCCGAGCCGCCATGGCCGAGGCGCGTGTGGACCGGGCGCTTTGCATCTGCACCACAATGGAGGAGTTCCCGGACGTGCACGCGCTCGCGCTGGCCCACGATAATTTCTGGGCGACTGCCGGTGTTCACCCCGACAACGAGGGCGTGGAAGAACCGACCCTGGAGCGCTTGGTGGACTGCGCGCGCCAGCCCCGTGTGGTGGCGGTGGGCGAGACGGGACTTGACTACTACGGCATGGAAGACCGCAAGGGCGGGCGCAGCATCGCCGACCTTGAGTGGCAACGCACCCGCTTTCGCACCCACATCGAGGCAGCGCAAACGGTGAACAAGCCACTGGTGATTCACACCCGCAGCGCTTCGGACGACACATTGGCCATCCTGCGTGAGCACGGTGAGGACGGTCGCGAAGGCCAGGCGGGTGGTGTCTTCCACTGCTTCACCGAATCGCTGAACGTGGCGCGCGCGGCATTGGACATGGGTTTTTACATCTCGTTTTCCGGCATCGTCACCTTCAAGAGTGCGCAGGCGCTGCGCGAGGTGGCAGCGTTTGTGCCAGACGATCGCATCCTGATCGAAACCGACAGCCCCTATCTGGCACCTGTGCCGTATCGCGGCAAGATCAACACGCCTGCCTATGTGCCCTACGTGGCGCAGCAACTTGCCGATGTGCGGGGGGTGTCGCTCGAACAGATTGCGCAAGTGACAAGCCGCAACTTCGAACAACTTTTTACCGGAGTGACCGCATGAGCGACCGCATGAGCCGCCGACATGTCCTGGTCTGGAGTCTGGGCACGGGTTTCGGACTGCAGGTCCACGCGGGTTCGTACGAGGACTTCTTTGTAGCGGTTCAGCGGGACGATGCCCAAACGATAGCGGCATTGCTGCGACGCGGTTTTGATCCCAACACCCGCGACCCCAAGGGCGAGGTCGCGATCACCCTGGCGCTACAAGCGGGGGCGCTGAAGGCGGCGCAAGCGCTGCTGGCCTCGCGCATGCTCAATGTCAATGCACTCAATCGCAACGGCGAGAGCCCCTTGATGATGGCAGCGCTCAAGGGCCATGTGGCCGAGGCCCGAGCCCTGATCGCACGCGATGCCGATGTCAACAAAACGGGCTGGACGCCGCTGCACTACGCGGCCACGGGCACCTCGGCCCAGCAGACCGAATTGATTGCGCTGCTGATCGAGCACCACGCCTACATTGACGCCGCTTCGCCCAACGGCACCACACCGCTGATGATGGCCGCGCACTACGGCACGGCCGAAGCGGTGCGCCTGCTGCTGCAGGAGGGGGCCGATCCGACGCTGCGCAATGCATTGGGACTGACGGCTGCCGACTTTGCGCTGCGTGCCAGCCGCCAGTCGATTGCAGATATGGTGGTCGAGGCCATTCGGCAGCGACAGCCCAAGCGCGGGCAGTGGTAGGCAGCGCTGCGCGGCCGCTCAGGCCCGCGTGCCCGGGGCTTCTTCGGTTCCAGCCTCGGCCGGCCGTGCCTGCAGTCGGGCGTAAAGCCCTCCAAGCCCCAGCAGCGTGTGGTGGGTGCCTTGTTCGACAATGCGCCCGCGCTCCATCACCACCACACGGTCCGCATGTTCGATGGTGGAAAGCCGGTGCGCAATGACCAGCGTTGTGCGGCCCTGCATCAGGCGTTGCAGCGCATCCTGGACCAGCCGTTCGGACTCAGTGTCCAGCGCCGAGGTGGCTTCGTCCAGAATGAGCACTGGCGCATCTTTGTACAAGGCGCGGGCAATGGCCAAGCGCTGGCGCTGGCCGCCCGAGAGCTGCGCTGCGTTGTGGCCCACCACCGTGCGAATGCCTTGCGGAAGCTGCCGCACATGCTGCGCGAGGTTGGCGGCCTCCAGGCACTGCCACACGCGGGCTTCGTCAGGCTGCGCACCAAGCGCCACATTGGCGGCAATGCTGTCGTTGAACATGACCACGTCCTGACTGACCATGGCGAACTGCGCGCGCAGCGCGGCCAGGTTCCACTCGTCCAGCGAGACACCGTCGAGTTGCACCGTGCCAGCGTTGGGGAGTAGGAAGCGCGGCAGCAGGTTCACCAGCGTTGTCTTGCCTGCGCCCGACGGCCCCACCAGGGCCACGACTTCCCCCGGCTGGATCTGCAGATCCACCCCGTCGAGGGCTTTGCCGTGGTCTTCACGGAACTGGACCTGAACGCCTTCCAGCATGATATGGCCGCGCGCACGGCCCGGCGCATGGGGGCCAGACGGCTCTGCCGCCGTCTGACCCATCAGGTTCAGGCCCCGTTCCAGCGCTGCGACGCCGCGTGTAATCGGGTTGGCCACATCGGCCAGCCGCCGAATCGGTGCAATGAGCATGAGCATGGCCGTGATGAACGCGACAAAGCCACCCACCGTGACGTCTTGCGTGCCGGTGCCCAGCCGGCTTTGCCACAGCGCCACGCAGATCACGGCCGACAGTGCGCCCGCGGCCAGCAGTTGCGTCAAGGGCGTCATGGCCGCTGAGGCGATCGTCGCCTTGATGGCCAGCCGCCGCAGGGTGCGACTCAGTTCGTCAAAGCGGCTCGCCTGGGCAGCCTCTGCACCATGCAGGCGCACCATGCGGTGCGCCAGCACGTTCTCTTCCACCACGTAGGCCAGTGCGTCCGTGGCCTCCTGGCTGGTCTTGGTGATGCGGTACAGCCGCTTGGACAGCGTTTTCATGATCCAGGCCACACCTGGCACCACGGCTGCCACGATCAAGGTCAGCTGCCAGTTGAGGTACAGCAGATAGAACAACAGTGCGATCAGCGTGAAACCGTCGCGCGAGATGCCCAGCATGGCCTGCACCAGTAAGTTGGCCCCGGTCTGGACTTCGTACACCACGGTATTCGACAGTGCACTGGCAGACTGCTTCGTAAAAAGCCCCATATCGGCTGCCAGGACTCGCTGGAAGAGCTCCTTGCGCAGCCTGAGCATGCCTTCATTGGCAATGCGCGCCAAAGCGTACTGCCCTGCAAACTGCGCAATGCCGCGGATCAGAAACACACCGATGATGGCCGCCGGCACCCACCAGAGCGACAGCGTGCCCTGGGTGAAACCTTGGTCCAGCAAGGGTTGCAGAAGCGCCGGAATCATCGGCTCTGTGACGGCACCGATCAATGTGGCCAGGATGGCCGCAGTCCAGGCGGCTGTCTGGCCGCCGAAGTACCGCATCAGCCGTTGAAGCCGCTGGCGCAGGGGCAGGGTGGAAGGGAGTGCACCAGCGGCGGACTGGGTACTGGGTGGAGCGGCCGGGGCCGTCGTGTCGGGGGAAGAGGGGGCATCGGCCATGGCGGCTGCGATTCTACGGGGTGCCCGCACCGCGGGCATGGACCGCGATCGGCACAGTTTGTCACAGGGATTTGGACCCAGTGTGTAACATTCACGGCCTTCAGGCGGCGCGATTGCATAGCGTTGCCGCAGCCTTCCATGAAGCCGCTTACTCTATGACCATTGAATACCAGGGTGCGGGCGGGTCCCGCACGTCGCGTCGACTTTGTCTCGCCTCTTTGCTCAGTATTCCGGCGGCACCGGCGCTGGCGCAGTTCCGTATGGAGGTGACGGGGGTCGGCCTCACCCAACTGCCTGTCGCCATTGCACCGTTTCGCGGCGACCCGCTCGCGCCTCAGAAAATCGCGGCCATCGTGCAGGCCGATCTGGAGCGCAGTGGGCAGTTTCGATCGGTCGATACCTCTGGGGCGCAACTGGATGAAGCCTCACGTCCTGACCTGGCGCTGTGGCGTCAGCGCACTGCCGACGCCCTGGCCGCTGGCAGCATCACACGTTTGGCGGACGGTCGCTTTGACATCCGGTTCCGGTTGTGGGATGTGGTCAAAGGTGCGGACTTGGGAGGGCAGAGTTTTCTTGTCACCCAGGCCGATCTGCGGTTGGTGGCACATCGCATCGCAGACTACATCTACGAAAAGCTCACTGGAGAGCGCGGCATTTTCTCGACGCGGATCGCCTACGTCACCAAGAACGCAACGCGCTACAGCCTGTGGGTGGCCGATGCCGACGGTGAGAACGCTCAGTCTGCATTGACCAGTCCTGAGCCCATCATTTCGCCAGCATGGTCGCCCAACGGGACCCAACTCGCCTACGTGTCGTTCGAGTCCCGCAAACCCGTGGTGTACGTGCATGAAGTGGCGACAGGACGGCGTCGTCTGATTGCCAACTTCCGAGGCTCCAACAGCGCCCCCGCGTGGTCTCCAGACGGCCGTACCCTCGCGGTCACGCTCAGTCGCGACGGCAACTCGCAGCTCTACACCATCGATGTGAGCGGGGGGGAGCCCCGGCGCCTGATGCAAAGCAGTGGCATCGATACCGAGCCTGTGTTCTCCAGCGATGGGCGCACGATTTACTTCGTGAGCGATCGTGGCGGCGCACCGCAGATCTACCGTGTGCCGGTGGGAGGGGGCAATGCCGAGCGGGTCACTTTTTCGGGGTCCTATAACATCTCCCCGAGCGTTAGCGCCGATGGTAAGTGGCTGGCCTATGTCTCGCGCATTGGCGGTGCATTCAAGCTGCATGTCATGGATCTGGCTTCTGGAGCCGTGTCGGCCATTACCGACACCACAGCCGATGAGAGTCCCAGCTTTGCCCCCAACAGTCGTCTGATCGTCTATGCAACCCAGCAGCAAGGCCGCGAGGCGCTGATGACCACCACGGTCGACGGTCGCATCAAGACGCGACTGGCTGGACAGGGCGGCGACCTGCGCGAGCCCGACTGGGGTCCTTTCCAAAAGCAGTGAACTTTTCGTTTTCTTTCTATCTCAAGCCTTCAAGGAACTTCTCACCATCATGATCAAACGACTTTCCTTCACTCTCGCGATTGCGGTTGCTCTGACGGCCTGCAGCTCTGGCGTCAAGCTCAACGACGTGCCTGTGGAAGACAAGAACGCTTCGTCGGCGGCAGCGGCTGATGCGGGCTCCAATACCGGTGCCTCGAGCCAGAGCAGCGTGGCCGGAGTGGATCTGGGGGCCTCGTCGCGCGACACCATGGGGCCTGCAGGCGTGGGGCGGATTGTCTATTTCGACTACGACAGCTACGTCATCAAACCCGAATTCCAGTCTTTGATCGAATCGCACTCCCGCTTCATCAAGTCCAGCAACGGCCAACGAAAAGTCATGATCGAAGGCCACACCGACGAGCGTGGCGGCCGCGAGTACAACCTCGCCCTGGGCCAAAAGCGTGCCGAAGCGGTACGCCGTTCGCTGGCACTGCTCGGCGTGCCGGAAAGTCAGATGGAAGCGATCAGCTTCGGCAAGGAGAAGCCGGCTGCGCAGGGTCACACCGAAGACGTGCACGCTCAGAACCGCCGCGCTGAGCTGTCGTACCGCTGATGCGCAGTGCTCACATGAAGGTTCCTGCCCGCTGGAGCGCTCGCGCCAGCATATTCGCTGCTGCGTTGCTCCTGGCCCTGCCTGGGTACGCGGCCATCTTTGAGGATGGCGATGCCCGGCGTGCCATCTTGGAGTTGCGACAGCGCTTTGATGCTCTGCAGAGCCAGCAGCAGCGCAGCGTCGAAGAACTTCGGCGCGCAGCAGAGGAGTCGGCGCAGTTGCGCAGAAGCCTGCTGGAGTTGTCCTCGCAGATTGAAGGCCTGCGCGCAGAGCAGGCGCAGTTGAGAGGTCAGAACGAGCAATTGCAGCGTGAAGTGACAGAGCTGCAGCGTCGCCAGAAGGACATGGTACAGGGCGTTGACGAGCGTCTGCGGCAGTTTGAGCCCGTCAAGGTGTCGGTGGACGGTCAGGAATTTATGGCCAACCCCGCCGAAAAGCGTGATTACGACGCGGCATGGGCGCAGTTCCGGGCGGGGCGTTTGAGCGAATCTGTGCAGGCGTTCACTGCGTTCCTGCGGCAGTATCCACGCAGCGGCTACGTACCATCGGTGCGGTTCTGGATGGGCAACGCGCATTTTTCGAGCCGCGATTACAAAGAGTCCATGGCCCAGTTCCGCGCGATGCTCTCGGAGGCCCCGGAGCATGCGAGAGCCCCCGAGGCAGCATTGTCGATTGCAAGCTGCCAAGTGGAGCTCAAGGACACACGCGGTGCGCGCAAGACGCTGGAAGACCTCATCAAGACCTACCCGCAGTCTGAGGCTGCCACTGCCGCGCGTGAGCGTCTGGCGCGTCTGAAGTGATGCTTGCTGCGACGAGCGTGAGCAGCATGCACGCGCCAGATCTGGACCGCCGTTTCTCAGGCCTTGAGCGCTTGTACGGCAAGGCCGGTGCAGCCCGTATACGCAGTGCCCATGTGGCCGTGGTTGGTATCGGGGGCGTAGGCTCCTGGGCTGCGGAAGCGCTGGCGCGGAGTGGCGTGGCACGGTTGACACTGATCGATCTGGACCATGTGTCCGAGTCGAACATCAACCGCCAGATCCACGCGACCACTGCCACCGTGGGGCAGGCCAAGGTGCAGGCCATGCGCGAACGCATTGCCTCCATCCATCCGGGGTGCGATGTGCAAACCATAGAGGAGTTCGTTGAGCCCGCAAATTGGCCCACCCTCGTGCATAACTGCGCACCAGGCCCGCTTTCGGCGGTGCTGGATGCGTGCGATCAGATGCGCGCGAAGGTCGCCATGGCGGCATGGGCCCGCGTTGAAGGTATTCCGTTTGTCAGCGTAGGGGCCGCCGGGGGCAAGCGCCAAGCGTACCGTGTTGAACTCGCTGATCTTTCGCTGGTCACCCACGACCCTCTGCTGGCGCAATTGCGCTACCAACTGCGCAAGCATCATGGCGCGCCCAAGGACGGCAAAGCCATGCGCGTTGAGGCAGTCTTCAGTCGCGAGGCGGTAGCGCCTCCTGATCCATCCTGCCAGATCGCCGGAGATGGCTCGCTCAACTGTCATGGATACGGCTCGGTCGTCACAGTCACGGCCACGTTTGGTCTGGTGGCGGCTGGCCGAGTGCTTGAGCGACTGGCCGCCGGCTAAGAATGTCTGAGGATGCTGTTGGATCGCATAAAAAAGTACTATAATCATAGTCTTCTTTGAAAACCGCAATGCGGTGGTTTTTTCGTGTGGGACGTTAGCTCAGTTGGTAGAGCAGCGGACTTTTAATCCGTTGGTCACAAGTTCGAATCTTGTACGTCCTACCAAGCCCAATAAAGAAACCCTGCTATCGAATTGGTAGCAGGGTTTTTTCTTTTGCTGCGCCTGTAGGCAAACTGTAGGCAGCCTCGGCAGGCGCAAGCATCAAGACCCTACGGGTTTACAAGCCAGCGCCCGCTCAATTTCGCTGACTGGCCACGCGAGCCGGCCGTTCAAGTTGCGCGGCCGAACCCCGAGAGGGAAGTAGCCTCGGCAAGCCCAAGCTCTCAGGGTCTGCGGGCTGCGCAGGAGGTAGTAGGCGGCCTGCTTCGTGGGCACGTAAGGGCGCGTGACCGCCTCCAGTGGCGGGTATTCCGATTCCTTCACCTTAGCCCTCCGTGATGCGCTTGAGTGCTGTCGCGCCCAGCAGAAAAATCGAAGCCCATGCCGCCAGCAGCAGTAATGGTAGGCGGAGTTCGCGCCTGCGCTGCTGCTCAATCTCACTTCGGCGCGCTACCAGCTCGGCCTGCGTTGGCGCGCGACAGATCAGTGCGCCGTCTGCGACTCTCCGCCACTCTTGCGCCCGGTGGTTTCGGTCGTAGCCCACAAGCTCGTCGCCCACTTGGACGAAGGTGAGGCGCGACCGCTCGGCCTTGTGGACCGACCGGCAGGCGATCAGGCGATCAAGGGTGGTTGATCTCATCCCTTCCCCTCCAACCACGCGCGGGCGGCGGCGATTGCTTCAACCTCAAGGCCAACAGCGTTTTCGTCGTAGCCGTCAGTCAACAATTCCAACGCCTCCAGCATCTGCCGGATCAGCGGCTCGCATTCTTTGCGCACTTCGGCTTCGACCATCGCAGCGAGGACTTGGTACGCCATGCGGTCGGACGTATCGTTGTGCGCCTCCGACCACATCCATCGAATGCGTGCTTCACTCAGCGCCATTCTGGCCTCCTGTGATGCCGCGGTCGTCTTGCAGGAAATGAATTTGCGGTGCGTCCTTGCGCAGTGCCGCGTACTCCACTTGCACCTTGGCCGACGCGATCATCTTCCCGGCCAGATTGGCAAGCTCGGCAGCCTCCGATGGCTTGATCTCACCGGCTTTGAGTTGCGCAAATACCTGCGCCAGTTCTGCGCGCAGTTCAGATGCTGTGTTCACGGATGTACCTCTTGATCTTGAGTAGTTCGCGCTGGGCTTCTACCAGTGGCTGTGGGATGGCTTCTGCCTTCAGGCCGACGCTTTTAGCCAGCATCCGGCGCACGTAGGCATCGCTGAGCTTGCCGCGCTGGCGAGCCATGTTTTCCCGGCACACGTCGCGGCGCTTGTCTGGGTTGGCCTTGGCCCACTCGACTGCGCGGGCCTTTACTGACTCTGCGTTGGATGCGTACCACTGGCGGTAGTACGACTTCATTTCCTCGCGCTGGTGCGGCTTGACTGTCTGCGCTGCGTACCACTCTCGGCGGCGTGCGCGTTCGCAGGCAAGGCACATGCTGCGGGTGCCACGGTAGGCTTCCAGCGGTTGGGATTGATTGCAGGTGCGGCAGGGTTTCATTTCCGCCCCCGCTGCCGTATGGCCTGCGCGCAGTGTGAAGAAGCTTGGTTGTAGTGTTGGTCAAGCTGGTACTCTGGCGTTATGACCTTGATCCTGTCGCACAGGGCCGCGCAGGCTTCGCGCTCGTGTCTTGCCACCAGTTCGGCAAAACGCTCAAGCTGTGATTCCCAAGCCGTCCAGCCTAGCCCGTGCTTCGCCAATCCTGCTTGCTTTGCCAAGGCTTCAAACTCGTCACGGGTCATTCCTGCCTCTCCAAGCTGGCCGCACACACAGGGCAAACGTAGGTGACGGTGCGCAATTGCTTCCGCTCCGCCTGCGCTGCCTGCTGAGGTGCGCCCCACTTTGCGAGAATCGCGCGGGCGAACTTCAAAACAGCCTCGTGTTCGTTTGCCGATGGCTCCATAGACATCAGCATCTCGTAGCATTCGTGTTCTGTCGGCTGTGTCATTGCTTCCCGCCTTTCACCACTGCCAGCACCCGGCTGGGCTTTAGGTTGTGCTCCGCGAGGTGCAGCCTGACCTCATCAATGGCCAGCCCCGCATCGTGGGTGTCGATGTCGAACACCTGCGTGCCCTCCTGCAGTTGCGCGAATACTCGGATCATTGGGGCTCCTAAAAAGGGATTGGATCGTCGTCCATGTCGTCAAACCCGCTTCCGGCGGGCGCGGCGGCTCGTGGAGCAGGGGATTGGCGAGGGGCAGGGGGTTGGGTGCTGCGCGGGGCCTCCCCGTCTTGCTGGCCGCCCTGACGAGAGCCCAGCATCTGCAGGCGGTCCACGCGAATCTCGGTGCTGTACTTTTCGGCGCCGGATTGGTCGGTCCACTTGCGGGTGCGCAGCGACCCCTCCACGTACACCTGCGAGCCCTTGCGCAGGTACTGGCCCACGATCTCGGCCAGCTTGTCGGAGGCCACCAGGCGGTGCCATTCCGTTGCCTCCCTCTGCTCGCCGGTCTGCTTGTCCTTCCACTTTTCAGTGGTGGCCACGGTGAAGTTGGCGACCCTGCCGCCGCTGGGGAATGTCCGCACCTCGGGGTCGCGCCCGAGGTTGCCGACGATGATGACTTTGTTGACGGATGCCATTACTGCTCCTTTGCGACGAACGGCGTGAGGTCCGGGGCGACCCAGCCCTCGGGCTTTGCGATCTTCTTGGTGCCCGGCACGAACACGGCTTTGCCGTCCACGAGCTTGGCGTCGTTGCTGTCCAGCACGGCCTTGTCGGCGCCGTCCTTGTCGAATCCGGCAAGGAAGGCAATGCCATTGCCGGTTACTTCGCGGTCGCAGATCGCGTCAAGGAACTCGGCCTCTTTGCCAGGGGCGATGCGCGCCATCAGGCGGCCGGCCTTGAGGGCTGTGGCCACGTTCTGCAGGACGCCAAGCGCCTCGCCCATGGCGCGCAGTTGGCCTTCGGTCATGCTGCATTCGATGCACTGCAGCAGCTCTACAACCTCTTCGATGTCGCAGCCGATTTGGGTGGACAGGTTCTCGGGGTTGCCGGGCTTCAGTCCACATGCGGCCAGCCACGCGGCGGTGCGTTGGTGGTTGCTCATGCGCCCAGCTCCTTCTGCGCGGGGGTCGTTGCCGTTTCCTCAACGGTCACGCCAGCTCTTGCCAGCTCGAAGGTGTCATCGGGGGACGCCACTTCCACGGAGATCGTGGACTTGGCGACGTGGCTGCGGGCCACGGCCGGGGTGGAGGCCCGCACCAGGCGGCGGGCTCCGTTGTGGGTGACGACATAGATGCGTTGCGCCATGGTGCTCTCCTCAGAAAAAGACGCTCAGGTTGATGAAGATGGTTTGGGCTTGTGCGTCAGTGCATTTGCCGCCCTTGAATTGCTTTCTGCAGTCCGCATGGGTCTTCTTGAAAGCGCGCGCCTTGCTCACTGAGTCGATGGCATCAGGGCGCGGCGTTCTTCTCAGCAGCTCTCGAACCTTGTCTTTGGTGGTGGTCATGCGGGCTCCCGGTAGCAGAGGCGGGTAGGCGTCCACTCGCGGCCCGGCAGGCGGGCTATGGCGATGGGACGGTATCGAAGCTCAACCCGCAGCCATCGGGCGAGGGCCATGCGCGCTCCGGCTTTTGAGAGGTGAGCGGCGGCCGAGAAGGTGCGGCTCTCTACGCTGGAGTTCATGCGACCCTCCGCTGGTGAAGCTGGTCGAACTCGCGCAGGCACTCGGTGTAGTACGCCTTGGCGTGAGCGATCTTGTCGAAGATGTCGGCCTCCTTCTTGCGGTCGCGCTCGATGAGCCACGAGGTCACGCGCAGGTGCGCCGGGATGTGGCTGACCATGTGCAGTTGCGCGGGCTCGTAGCCGACCAGGTGATCGGGCGTGTCCACCAGGCAGTAGTCGATAAACCAGCGGTCGATGTCCCACAGGGCCATGTAGCCCCGGGCCTGCCACTCGTAGGTCTTGTCCTCGCAGTCCACGGCGAAGGCCCGGTAGGTCTTGACGGACCAGGCGCTCTTGATGTCGCGGCCGAAGCCATCACCCACAAGGTCGGGCTCTCCGGTCAGTCCATCTCGGGTGCGGCGCTCTGTGTTCTTGGTGAGGCTCAGGCCGTACACGCGGTTGACCAGCGCGATGGACTCGTCCTCCACGAGCAGGCCCTTCTCGGTTTCCCTGGACGAGAACTCGAATTCCACCCCGAACAGGGCCTGCAGCGCCAGCTCGCGCACATGGGTCTTGGCGCCCACGGACAGCGGGCCTTCGGCCTTGGTGCGCGGCTCGGTCATCAGCTTGGCGATTGAGCTGCAGCGAAAGGTCACGTCATGCATGGGTGGGCTCCTTTGCTTCCACGTCTTGGGCCTGGGTCTTGCCGTCGATGGCGGCTGCGCGCTCTTGGCACGCCTTCTTGATGCGCCTCCACGCATCGCGGTCCTTGGCATCCATGGCGGCCTTGCCGCGGGATTCCCAAACTGCGTCCAGCTCGGCGCGGGTTTGGGCTGCGGCAACCGCCTCCAGCGCCGCGGTCACGTCAAAGCCTGCGGCCTGGGTGAAGTCGATGCCCTCTTCGCCCTCGGTGTTGAGCAGGTGGACGGCCTGGTCCAGACGCTCGCTGTGCGGCCAGAGCTTGGATGCGCGCTTGACCACGGTCTTCTTGGCCATCTCGCCAGGGTCGGTCTTCCACGGCCCTTTTTGGCCGTTCTTCCACGCCTCGCTGCGGTCGCGGATGGCGTGGATCTCTTCGATGCTCATGGCATCGGTGAGGTAGTCGCCGTCGCTGGTCTTGGCCACGCAGTACGCGCCCACCACAGGGCCGCGGTCTTTGGCGAAAGGGTTGAAGCGATGGACCGGCGGCTTGCCGTAGCCGTCGATCTCGAAGTGGTCGGCCTCGTACACCAGCTCGGCCTTCACCCAGCGCACGGAGCCGGTGTCGGTGGCCAGCTTCACGAGGCCGATGTAGCTGATCTCCAGCACGATTCCGGTCTTGCGCGGCACCAGGTATGCGAGCTTGGTGGCGGGGTTGAGCGACAAGCCGATGGCTGCCACGTTGGTGATGGCATTCACCACGGACTGCCGGTTGCGTTGCGCGATGGACAGGGCGAAGGAGTTGGCCTCCAGCGTCTGCATTGCGAAGCCCGCTTCGCGCTCAAACCGCATGTCGCGGTCTGTCAGCACCGCCTCGAACTGCGGCCGGGCTGCATAGATGTCCTGCTCGATGATCTTCAGTCCGTTCATGGCTGCCTCGGTAAACTTTTGTCAATCCAGTAAATCAAAATGGTATACCCGGTAAAGCAAAAAAGCAAGCGCAGAGGCTTGCTTTTTGTTGATCCGTGTTGATGTCTCGCTACATGCGCTTTGCGTTGAGCGCGATCAAGACCTTCCCTAGCACCACGAGCCCGGCCTTCTCAGGCGACTCAATACGCTGCGGCTTGTACTTGGGGTTGTCGCTGATGATCTCGTAGCTTCCGTCGATGTTGCGCTGTACCCGCTTGATGAAAAGCTCGTCGTCGCGCCTCATGACGTACACGCTGTCGATCTTCAGTCGCGACACGGATGTGTCCACCAGCAAGGGAGAGCCGTCAAAGAACGTCTCCTCCATGGAGTCTCCCTTGCCGGTCACGATGGCCAGCGTCTGGAAGGAGCTGGCGTCTGTGTTCTGGCGTATCCAGCGTTTGGAAAAGCGAACCTCTTGGATCGTCTCCTCCTCCACGTCCATCTTGTAGCCGTGCCCCATGCTGGCCGCCACGTTGAGCATGGGCACCATCACGGTGTCTGACTCTACTTTCGCGTACAGGTCGCCCGGTGCAGAGTCGAGCGACCCCACCGGGAGCCCGAACACGGACTCGATGTGCCGGGCTGTTTTGTGCCCGATGTTCCGCGGCTTTGTGGGGCTCAAGATGAGCGTGATGTACTGCTTGCTGACGCCCAGCTTTTCTGCCACGGCAGACCGGCCGCCGTGCCGTTCGGTGATGGCGCGCAGGTTGTCAAAGCGGTGCTGATAGACGTTTGACGTTTTGATTTCGTTCATGGGTGGCCCTCTTGCAAACAAAAATATACCACCCTGGTTGACTATTGGTTGACTTTTGTGCATTGGAAGGTAAAGCAAAACGGTTTACATTTATGGAATGAAGAACTTTCACGACTTTTACTTTGGCCTTCCGTCTCATGCACGGGAGACGTACTGCAAGCGCGTTGGCACCTCGGTGCAGTACGCGGAGCGGCTTGCTGGAGGGTTCAGACTGCCATCGCTTCGGATGGCCAAGCGCCTGGTGGACGCATCGGACGGCGAGATCAGCTTTCACAGCCTCATTGCGACGTGGGAAGCGAAGCATGGCCCCCTCTGAGCACCAGATTCAGAGCAGCTACTTCGACTGGGCGCGACAGCACCCACTTGCGCGGCGCGCTTACGCGATCCCGAACGGCGGCAAGCGCAACCTCGTGGTGGCCATGAAGCTCAAGGCCGAGGGGGTGCGCCCTGGGGTGCTGGATGTGTGCCTGCCGATCCCCTGCGGGGGTGCGGCCGGGCTCTACATCGAGTTCAAGGCCGGCCGCAACGGGCTGACCGACGAGCAGGCGACCGAGGCCGACACGCTCGTGCGCGATGGCTACGCCGTGGCGGTGTGCTGGGACGCGGGTGACGCCATCGAGGTCACGCGACAGTACCTGGCGGGCGATCTTGGCCCGTGCCTGATGCTGATGAAGCGGACCAGCGGCAGCCGGCGCATCGCCCGTCCACTCGCCCGAGATCGGACAGGGTGTACTGGCACTCTGGCTGCATCCTGAACGGCACGGACACAATGCGCGGCAGGCGGGAGGTTTGACCCGCGAAGGCAATGGGAAGAATCCAGCCGTCCTGCATCACCGTGGAAGCGCGGTACGGCTTGCGGTTGTGACAGCCGTGGGGCTTCATTGCGCGCCTCCCATCAGGTGCGGTTGAGGAGGTCGATCAGGGTGCGGAGGTGCGCTGCCGTGTGGCCCGGTGGGGGCTGCCTACTGAGTGCTGCGCCATCCAGCCACGCGCGGGCTGCGGTGATTGCTTCAACCTCAAGGCCAACGGCGTTGCCGTCGTAGCCGTCCGTCAGCAATTCCAGCGCCTCCAGCATCTGCCGGATCAGCGCGTCGCAGGCGGCAAGACGCGCATCCATGTCGCCTTGCAAGCGCAGTTGCTCGGCTTCAATCTCCTTGATTCGAGCGTCACGAACGCGGCACAGTGCATTGGCTTTGCCAAGCAGGTCTTTGAGCCGGATCACCGCCGGCAGGCTGTTGACCATGCTCTCCGGGTGGTCGCCGCCGTCGCCCTGCCAGTACCAGACTTGGCCCGCCTGGTGCTCGTGCATGGTCTGAGCACGCTGGCGCCAGTGGTCGCGCTGGCGCTCCATTTCCTCGGCGTGGAACTGCCAGTCTCCGGAGCCTGGCGGTCCGCCCTCCGGCCGCAGCGGCTGCACGCCACCCGCGCCAACCGCCTCAAGCTGGGCCTCCAGCTCCTTGGCCCTGGCCTGCTCTCGCACCAGCTCGTCCTCCAGATGCAGCAGCTCGGCCGCCGCTTCTTGGATCGTGGCCATCTCGGTGCGCCCGGTGCGCAGCCGGTGGGCCAGCTCTTGTGCTTTGGTGTCCATGCTGTCCTTTCAGTTGCCCTTGGAGGGGATGCTGTAGGCGTCCATTGCGCCGGGGCGGTCTGCGTACTTGCGCAGCTCGGCGCCGTCATACGGGCCAGTGGCGGTGGCGTTGCAAATCCTGCTATGCGGCGGGATGTCGAGCTTGATGGGCTTGACGTGGTTGGGGTCGCGGTGGAATGCGTTGGGGTCTTTGGGGGGTCTT
>JBKBUN010000158.1:0-6008 GCA_046289925.1 Burkholderiaceae bacterium
GGGCCAGCACCGCATCGGTGGTCACCGCTGCGCCCATCAGCATGTTCACGGCCGTCTCGGTCAGGCCCCGCCAGCGCACGGACTCGCTGATGCGCGCCTCAATGACGATCACATCGTCGATGGCCTGTTCCATGGTGATGTTGGCCCGGTACTGCTGAAAGCCCGCTATCGCCAGCATGGCCAGCATCAGCACCAGAAACATGCCCCACAGCCTGTGGGCAACACGGATATTGTCGAGTTGCATGGTTTTTCTCCGAAAGCATCCAGCGCCAGTCGCGCCCTTTCCTGCCCTTCCCTCTGAATAGATTACGCCAACCCCGCCCCGCCTCAAGGGCTGCGCAGACAAGGACAAACCCGTAGAATGCCCCGGTGACCCTCGCCCCTTACACCAACCCCGACCTGCATTGCCACAGCACCGTCTCCGATGGCACGCTGGAGCCCGAGGCCGTAGCGGCCAGGGCGCGGGCCAACGGGGTGGATTTGTGGGCTCTGACCGACCACGACGAGTTGGGCGGCCTGCAGCGCGCCGCCGCCGCCGCCAGGGCGCAGGGCATGGCCTTTTTGACGGGCGTAGAAATTTCGGTCACCTTTGCCCACACCACCGTGCACATCGTGGGCCTGGGCTTTGACGCCAGCGACGAACGCCTGATGCAGGGCCTGCGCCAGACGCGCGGCGGGCGCGGCGAACGCGCCCAGGAAATGGCGGCCCAACTGGCCCAGGTGGGCATTGTCGGCGCGTACGAGGGCGCGCTGCGCTATGCGGGCAACCCGGAGCTGATCTCGCGCACGCACTTTGCCCGCTTTCTGGTCGAGCAGCGCGTGTGCCGCGACACGGGCGAGGTCTTCCGCCGCTTTCTCACCGAAGGCAAGCCCGGCTTCGTGCCGCACCGCTGGGCCCGCCTGGGCGACGCGGTGCGCTGGATCTGCGACGCGGGCGGTGTGGCCATCATCGCCCACCCGGCCCGCTACAGCCTGAGCGCCAACGAAGAGTTCGCGCTGTTTTCTGAATTTCGCCAGCACGGCGGCCAGGGCGTGGAGGTGGTCACCGGCAGCCATACCGCGGCCGAATGCGCCACCTACGCAGACATAGCGCGCGAGTTCGGTCTGGCCGCCTCGCGCGGCAGCGACTTCCACAGCCCCGACGAATCCCACACCGACCTGGGCACGCTGCCGCCACTGCCAGCCGATCTCCCCCCCGTGTGGGATTTGCTGACCGACCGCATCCAACGGGCCGCCTGAGCAGAAGGGCATGGCGCAGTTTTTTGAGGTCCACCCCGAGAATCCGCAGCCGCGGCTGATCAAGCAGGCCGTGGCGCTGCTGCACAAGGGCGGCGTCGTGGCAACGCCTACCGATTCGAGCTACGCGCTGGTCTGCCACCTGGACGACCGCGATGCGGTTGACCAATTGCGCCGCATCCGCCAGGTGGACGAGCGCCACCACCTCACACTGCTGTGCCGCGACCTGTCGGAACTGGCCAGCTACGCCCGCGTGGACAACCGGCAGTACCGGCTGCTCAAGCTCGCCACGCCGGGCCCGTACACCTTCGTACTCGAAGCAACCAAGGAAGTCCCGCGCCGCGTCAGCCATCCGTCGCGCAAGACGATTGGACTGCGCGTGCCCGACCACCCGGTGCTGCTGGAACTGCTGGCCCAGCATGGCGCCCCCCTGCTGGCCACCACGCTGATCCCGGCGGGCGAAACCGAGCCGCTGAACGACGCCGAGGAGATCCGCCAACGCTACCAGCACGCCGTGGCAGCCGTGATCGACGCTGGCGGATGCCCGCTGGAGCCCACCACCGTGCTGGACCTCACGCCCATGGGCACGGGTGGCAACCCTCAAGTGCTGCGCGAAGGCCGCGGCAGCCTGAGCGCGCTGGGGCTTTGAGCCGATGCGCAGCCCGGCGACCTGCGCCTGGCTCTGAGACAATGGCGCGGTGGACCTCGCCAACATCTTCCAGACCGTTCTGATCTACGCCCTGCCCGTGTTGTTTGCCATCACGGTGCACGAGGCCGCCCACGGCTATGCGGCCCGCCACTTTGGCGACCCCACGGCTGCCATGATGGGACGCATCACGCTCAACCCGGCCAAGCACATCGACCCGGTTGGCACCATCCTGATGCCGCTGCTGCTGTACTTCGCCACTTCGGGCGCGTTCTTGTTCGGCTATGCGAAGCCAGTGCCGGTGAACTTCGGCAACCTGCGCAATCCCAAGCGCGACATGGTCTGGGTGGCGCTGGCGGGGCCGGCGTCCAACTTCGTTCAGGCCGTGGCCTGGGCCGTGCTGCTGCTGGTGTTGCTGGGCGTAGGAGTGGACGAGCGCTTCTTTCTGGAAATGGCCCGCGCCGGTGTGCTGGTCAATCTGGTGATGTGGGCGTTCAACCTGTTCCCATTGCCACCACTCGACGGCGGCCGCATCCTGGTGGG
The DNA here is from genome assembly GCA_046289925.1 of Burkholderiaceae bacterium. Taxonomy (GTDB): domain Bacteria; phylum Pseudomonadota; class Gammaproteobacteria; order Burkholderiales; family Burkholderiaceae_C; genus Acidovorax_G. The sequence continues at coordinate 2,426 of JBKBUN010000158.1, forward strand.
CCTGCTGCCTTGGCGACAGGCGTACTGGGTGTCTCGCATCGAGCCTTATGGCTTTTTCATTGTGATGGGCCTGGTCATCGCAGGCGTCGTGGGCGCGCTGTGGCTGCGCCCGTTGATGGGCCTGGGCTACGAAGTCATCCGCCTGCTGCTCACGCCGCTGCGCATGCTGGTGGGCTGAGCCGTTTTGTCCCGATATGCGCACCACGCGCCATACCATGTTTTGCTTGACTCTATGAGCACCACCCGATTTCTCACTGGTATCACAACCACCGGCACCCCCCACTTAGGCAACTACGTGGGTGCGATCCGACCCACGGTCCAGGCCAGCCGCCGCCCGGGCACGGAAAACTTCTACTTCCTGGCGGACTACCACGCCCTCATCAAATGCGAGGACCCGGCACGCATCCAGCGCTCCACCCTGGAAATTGCGGCCAGTTGGCTTGCGTGCGGCCTCGACCCTGAACACGTCACGTTCTACCGCCAGTCCGACATTCCGGAGATCCCGGAACTGACCTGGCTGCTCACCTGCGTAACCGGCAAAGGCTTGCTCAACCGCGCCCACGCCTACAAAGCCGCACAAGACAAGAACGCTGCGGCCGGGCGCGAGACCGACGACGGCGTGACCGCCGGTCTGTTCATGTATCCGGTGCTGATGGCGGCCGACATCCTGATCTTCAATGCCCACAAGGTTCCGGTGGGCCGCGACCAGGTGCAGCACATCGAGATGGCGCGCGACATCGCGTCCAGCTTCAACCATCTGTATGGCGAGCACTTCACGCTGCCTGAAGCGTCGGTGGACGAACATGTGGCCGTCCTTCCCGGCCTGGACGGCCGCAAAATGAGCAAGAGCTACGACAACACCATCCCACTGTTCTCGCCACGGGAGAGTTTGCGCAAGCTGATTGGCGGCATCCTCACCGACTCACGAGCCCCTGGAGAGCCCAAAGACACCGAAGGCTCGGCGCTGTTCCAGATCTACCAGGCTTTTGCAACGCCTGAAGAAACCGAGCAGATGCGCCGCGCCTACGCAGATGGTGTGGCATGGGGCGACGTGAAGCAAGCGCTGTTCGAGCGTGTGGAGCGCGACATGGCACCACTGCGCGCCCGCTATGAGGAACTGATCGCACATCCCCAGCGCATCGAAGACACATTGCAGGCCGGGGCAGACCGTGCCCGCAAGACCGCCACACCCTTTTTGCGCGAGTTGCGCCGTGCAGTCGGATTGCGTCACCTGGGCCAAGGGGCGACGACCGCTGCAGCGCCCAAAGCGGGTAAGCCATCGCTGCCCAGCTTCAAGCAGTACCGCGAAGCCGATGGCGCCTTCTACTTCAAGCTGGTAGACGCCCACGGGCGGGTGCTGCTGCAAAGCGGCGCATTCGCACAGCCCCAAGCCGTTGGCCAGACCATTGCACGGCTGCAGCAGGAGCCTGCCGCACTGGCCGAGATGGCTGCCAGCATCACGCTGGGCCAAGGTGCAACGCTGGCCGATGTGCAGGCCGCACTGCAGACCATGCGAGACGCGGCAGCCACCTGAGCAGCGCGCACACATCGCTCAGACTTGCCATGCGCTCGCACTTTCAGCGGTTCTGGCGTGCGGTGGGAGTGGCCTGCCTGGCATGGGCGTTGGCGGGTTGCGCAGCCACATTGCCCACCGACGCGTCCGCGCCGGAACGCTGGACGAACACGCTGGGCATGGTGTTCGTGCGAGTGCCCGCCGGCAGTTTCACCATGGGGGGCATTGAATCAGCCAAATCACTGGCGCGCGACTACCCCAGCCTGGAACCGGCCCGCTTTGCGCAGTTGCAGGACGAGGGCCCCGCACACACGGTGCACATCCGCAGCGCCTTTTACCTCGGCCAGCATGAGGTGACGGTTGGCCAGTTCCGCCGCTTTCTGGAACAGTCTGGACACCAGCCCGAATCGGAAGCCGATGGCACCGGTGGCTATGGCTACAACCCGGACTACGACCCCAGCAGCACGCCACGCGGCGACGCCTTCGAAGGCCGGTCCCCACGCTACTCTTGGCGCAATCCAGGTTTCGTACAAACAGACCAGCATCCGGTGGTCAACGTCAGTTGGAACGATGCCCAGGCCATGGCGCGCTGGTTGAGCGCCACCGAAGGGCGACGCTATCGCCTTCCGACCGAAGCCGAGTGGGAATACGCCTGCCGGGCTGGCACCCGCAGCCGCTATCCCCATGGCGACGACCCCACCGTACTGGCCACACATGCCAACCTGTTTGACCAGCGCGCAGCCCTGCTGTGGCCCCGCTGGCGCCAACATGCCGTGCCCGGCGACGACGGCTATGCCTTTACCGCCCCAGTGGGCAACTACCCGGCGAACGCCTGGGGCTTGCACGACATGGTGGGCAACGCCTGGGAATGGGTACAGGACTGGCACGACGACCATGCCTACACCACGGCCGACAGGACCGACCCCCAAGGCCCGTCCGACGGCAGCGTGCGCGTGCGGCGCGGCGGCTCGTGGCACACCTGGGCGTTTTATGCGCGCTGCGGCTTTCGCAACTGGAACACTCCCTCCACACGCTATCCGCTCGTGGGCTTTCGACTGCTGCTCGAAGCGCCCGTGGGCACCCCGCGCTGAGCCCCGTACACTTGATCGACCCGCATCAAGCGCCCGCCGAGGAGAACCTCATGCCCCGTCCCCCCTTCCTACTGGCCGCTCTACTGGGTGCCGCCGCCCTGCTCAGCGCGTGCAAGACCAGTGGCCGCCCCGCTTACCCGATGGCCTCGGGCCAGGACCGCACGTTCTCAGTGCCGGTGTACGGCAACCAGCAGGCTCAAGCCCACGCCACGGCGCAGCGCCAATGCAGCAAGATCGGGCTCTTCCCACGCGTGCTTCGCGACGAAGGACATCGCATCGTCTTTGAATGCGTGAGCGAAGCCTCGCCGGACCGTCGCCCCTGAACCCAGGAGCCTGTCGGACTTGGGGCGTCGAAAGCGAACATGAGCCCCAGAAAAGACCGTCTTGGCCGTGTTTGCGTCCCATAGCGGGGCTATGGGGCCCCAAGACGGCGACAAATGGACCGCTGCGGCCCGTTGGCCGTTGGCCGTTGGCATGCAGCCGACGATTCCCAAGTCCAACAGGCTCCTCGAAGGCCTTGGCCGACGCTGAACTGCCATTGCCGGGCACAAAGAAAAAGCCGCTTTGCATGGGCCCTGGGCATTTGCAAAGCGGCTTTTATTTTGGCGGAGAGGGTGGGATTCGAACCCACGGTAGTGTTGCCACTACGCCTGATTTCGAGTCAGGTACATTCGACCACTCTGCCACCTCTCCTGCATTCGTGTCGAAGCTTGCAATTGTAGCAGCAAATTGCTGCGCATCCGCAAGGCGGCGACTGCGCGCTGGCCAGAGCCCCCAGGCCGGATGGCGTTGTCCCCTCCCCGACCCGCAGCACCTGCGGCCTCCAGGCGCGGCCGCAGCACCTCAGGCACCGCCACGCTGACGCTGCCGTCGGCCTGCTGGTGGTGGTAGTTCCGGCACGCTTCGCTTCACGCTTCACCTTCGTGCTGCGAAGGTGAGCCTACACAGAAACTATCCGCTCAAGTCGGCGCAAGCTCCG
>JBKBUN010000159.1:0-5941 GCA_046289925.1 Burkholderiaceae bacterium
GGCCCAAACACGGCGAAAAATGGACCGCTGAGGCCCATTTGCAGCCGACGATTCCCAAGTCCGACAGGCTCCTAGGTTCAACCCCATGCGCTACGACGAAGCCACCGAGCGCGAGGTGGAAATCGCTACCGACCTGCGTTCGGCCGGCTTTGGCGTGTGGCAGGCCTGATGCGCCGGGTACGGCCCGCGCGCCAGCGGCGGGGTGAGGACGATTGGGCCTGGAGCGGCTGGCGCACCAGGCTGCGCCACGGTGCATCGGCCACGCGCCGCATGGGCCACTGCGCCCACACCGCGCGCCGGACCCCATGCCGCCCGATGCACTGCCACGCCGCAAACAAGCCGCGCCGCTCCCGTCTGCACCGGTTCAGGCAGCGCCCGGATAATCCGGCCGCATGAACCTCCTGACCGACCTCTTTCCCTTGGGCTGGCAGCACTACCTGCTGGGTGGCCTGTGCCTGGGCGCTGGCGCGGCGCTGCTGTTTGTGTGCACGGGCCGCGTGGGCGGCATGAGCAGCGTGTTTTCGTCCACCTGGACGTACGCACTGCGCACACGGCCGTTTTTTCAGCAGGCGCGCCTGGTGCAGTCGCGTGGCTGGCGGCTGGTGTATGCGCTGGGCGTGGTGCTGGGCGCGGCGCTGTGGTGGCGCTGGGCGGGCGGCGGTGTAGCGCAGACCACGCAGGTGCCGGCCTGGCAGTTGCTGCTGGGCGGCTTCTTCGTGGGCTATGGCGCGCGGCTGGGCAACGGCTGCACCTCGGGCCACGGCATCTGCGGGCTGGGCTCGCTGCAATGGCCGTCGCTGCTGGCGGTGCTCACCTTCATGGCCACGGCGTTTTTCACGGCCCACCTGCTGGCCTGGGGGCTGGCATGAGCGCGCCCGCATCGCCCCAGATGGCCGTGCGCGCGCCGCACACGCTGGGCCAGTGGCTGGCCACGCTGGTGGCCGGGGCGCTGTTCGGCTTTGGGCTGGCGCTGTCCACCATGGTGCAGCCCGAGGTGGTGCTGGGCTTTCTGCGCTTTGAGGACTGGGGCTTGGTGCTGGTGATGGGCGGCGGCGTGCTGGTGACGCTGCTGGCCTACCAAGGCGCACCACGCTGGCTGCGCGCACCGCTGCTGGGCGGCCATTTCGACACCCAGACCCGCCCCTGGAACCGCGACACGCTGCAGGGCGCGGCGCTGTTCGGCGTGGGCTGGGGCCTGTGCGGCGTGTGCCCAGGGCCCGCCATTGCCGCGCTGGGCATGAGCAACACGCAACTGCTGTGGGCGCTGGCGGGCATTGCGCTGGGCGCGCTGGCACAGGGCTAGCGGGCCGACGCCAAACGCTGAGCGCCAACCGCTACATTTTTGATAGCTACTCGTGCTTAACTTTCAAGCACGAACAGGCGTTTTGACTTGCAAATCCGTGCAGCGGTGCGCTCAGCGTGGCGCCTCGTCGGGAGTGCTGTCGTCGACCAGCAGATGCCGGCGCATCAGGTCAAAAAAGCTCTCGTAGAAGCTGTTGGCAGCAATGGTTTCGCTGCCCACCTTCACCAGCGATTCGCTGCCGGCCGTGAGCGGCAGCGACACCGAGCCAATGGCCCCCACACCCAGGCTGGCCGATTTATTGGACTTTTTCAGCGTGTAGCTGTCCTGCACAGCGGTCACAAAGCCCAAGCTCACCCGGCCGTCGGGCGAATCGGGCACACAGACCACGCGGATCACCATCTGCAGGTGCGACTCTGCAGCGGGCTGGAAGTTTTTGTAGCCCTCGACCAGGTCGGGCGTGTGGGTCGTGATGATGTAGCCCTGGCTCAGCAGCGCGCGGCGCGCGGCCTCGCAGGTGCGATCGGGCCGCGCGTCAAACAGGCGCGAATAGGTGGCGCCGGAGTCAAAGCGCTCCTGCGGCTCAAAGCGCGGCAGCGGCGGGCTGGTGGCGCAACCGGCTAGCACTGTGGCCAGCGACAACACAGCAGCAGCAGCCAGCGGCAGACGTGCGCGGCGGCTGGGGTGGACGGGCCGGGATGGCGCGGTCAAGCTGGTGGTCATGGTCCCTCTGTGGCAAACGCATGTGGGTGGAGTGTGGCAGAGCGCAAAAGTTGCAGGCCCCTTGCGGCAGGATTTGCCGCCTGCCGCTATAGTCGCGGCCCACACTGAACCTAGGAGCTGCATTGTCTCTGCTTGCCGTGGCCGGCTGGTGTCTGGTGGTGGCCGTCTCGGACGGCGACACCCTGACGCTGCAGTGCCAGAAAACCCCGGGGGCCGCGCCGCTGCGCGTGCGTGTGGCCGACATCGACGCGCCCGAACGCAAGCAGGCCTACGGCCTGCGCTCGCGCGACCACCTGCGCACACTGTGCCTGCGCCAGCAGGCGCGCCTGATCCCCGTAGACCGAGACAGCTACGGCCGCACCGTGGCCCGCGTGGAATGCCGCGGCCAGGACGTGGCCCGCGCGCAGGTGGGCGCAGGCATGGCCTGGGTGTATGCGCACGCCCCGCGCGCGCCAGACCCAGCGCTGCATCCGCTGCAGCAGCGCGCGCGCGAGGCGAAGCAGGGGCTGTGGTCGCAGCCACGCCCACAGCCGCCCTGGGTGTACCGCCAGCGGCATGGGGCCCAGGGCCGGGGCTGAAGGGCTGCGGGCGCTGCAGCGCCGCGCACCGAAGTGTGAGCGCCGCCACGTGCACCCGGCGTGGATGCTCCAAGACTTTCGATGCGCAGCAAACGGTCCACTGCCGTTTGTAGGTTTACGCGTCGGCTTGCAGCGCGCCTGCCAACAGGCCGGGCAATCGCTCGGCCTTCAAGCGAAAGCCGCAGGCCTGCGGATGGCCTCCACCGCCCATGCTCTGCGCCAGCGGAATGCAGTCAAACCCGGGCTGCGAACGCAGCCCCACCTTGACCACTGCGCCCTTGCCGGCCGACCACATCAGCGCAAACGTGCCGCTGCGCTGTGACAGCAGATCGCCCACGAGGCTGTGGAATACGCTGGGGGCATTCACCATCAGCCCCGCATGGCCGTTGAAGACCACGGGCTGCGCGCCTTCGGCAATATCGGCCGCGAGCTTGCGGAACTTGGCGTCCATGGCCTGGCCGCGCTCCATGAAGCGGGCCTGCTCGGCCGCGTCAAAGCGGGCAATCGTGTCCCAGCGCGCAATGTCTTGCGGCTCCATGTCGAGCGCCGCCAGGTAGGCGGGGCTGTCAGGGTACTGCCAGTTCCAGAGGTCGCGGTCTTCGATGTAGCGCACCAGATCGGGCAGTTCTGCGTCGGGGAGGAAAAACTCCCAGGCCAGGCGCGCGCCCGATTTGGCCATGTCGAAGTACACCGCACCACAGCGGCAGGCGAAACCCTCCAACTGGTCAGCAGCGCTGCGGTGGTGGTCCAGCAGCACCAGCTTGGCGGCCTGCGCGTCGATGCCGCGCAGGATCTCGGCTGGGAACGAAAAGTCCAGGATGTACACCGCGCGGCCGGCCAGCGGGGGCAGATCGGCCAGGGTCTGCACCTCGCCATGGTCCAACCCGCACAATTCCACCGCCCCTTCGTAGTAGCGCCAGGCCGCCAAGGCCGCGCCAAATCCGTCGGGACAGCCCTTGCCGTGGTAGAGCACCAGCGGTGCGGGGTCGGCGCGGTCGGGCGCCGCGGTCAGCGAAAGGGGCAACAGGGATTTCTTCATGGGCCGCGCATTGTCGCGGATCAGGCCCGAGCCGCCCCACGGCTTAGGTCAGATGGGAAGCCAGCGCCACCAGAACGGCGTGCGCACCTCGCGCGCGCCCCGGCTTTGCAGCAACGGAATCAGCGCAATGCGGCCATGTCGGCGCGCCGCCTGCATCGGCGTCATGTCGTCAAACTCCGACTTGAGCTGCGGGTCGGCCCCGTGCTCCAGCAAAAAAACGGGCAAGTTCGTCGTGCCCATGGATGAGGCTGGCCACCAGCGGTGTGCACAGAATCTCGGGGTGCTGGTAGTTGGGGTTGACGCCTGCGCGGATGTGGTGGCGCACCAGCGCCAGATCGCCCGCCACGGCGGCGGCGTACATGTCTTTCCAGTCTCCAGCCGACATGGCAACTCCTTGGGGTGCAGGGTGAGCGAATCACGCAGATAGATAGATGCGCAGCCGCAGTCTAGGCCGCCGGGGCTGCTGCACAATCCGCGGCTTTCCCCAGGAGCCTGTCGGACTTGGGGCGTCGAAAGCGAAAATGCGCCCCAGCGAGAACCGTTTTCGCCGTGTTGGCCGCCCCATAGCGGGGCTATGGGGCCCAAAGACGGTGAACAATGGACCGCTGCGGCCCATTGGCAGCCGACGATTCCCAAGTCCGACAGGCTCCTAGTGCCCGCCCCGTGTTGCCCCCCCGTGTTGCCGAATGCCCTGCCCGCCCTGCCCGTGCTCTGGCACGACGACCACCTGGTCGCCGTGTACAAGCCCGCGGGCTGGCTGGTACACCGCACGGGGCTGGACGCGGGCGAAACCCGGTTTGTGGTGCAGGCGGTGCGCGACCAGCTGGGCCAACGCGTGTACCCGGTGCACCGACTCGACAAGGGCACCTGCGGCGTGCTGGTGCTGGCGCGGCACCCCGAGGCCGCGTCGCGCCTGGGCCAAGCCTTTGCAGAGCACCGCGTACACAAACGCTACCTGGCCCTGGTGCGCGGCTGGGCCCCCGAGCTGGCGGATGTGGACCACGCGCTGCGCCCCGACGATGCGCCCGCCGACGCCCCGCCCCAACCCGCACAGACCCGGTTCACGTGCCTGGCACGGTGCGACTGGCCCGAGGCAAGCGATCCGCGCTTTGCCACCACGCGCGTCAGCCTGGTGCTGGCTGAGCCGCACACGGGCCGCCGCCACCAGATCCGCCGGCATCTCAAGCACATCGCCTATCCGATCATTGGCGACACCACGCATGGCAAAGGGCCGCTGAACCGCTGGTGGGCCGAGCGGCTGGGCCTGCAGCGGCTGTGGCTGCACGCCTGGGCCTTGACGCTGCCGCACCCGGCCGACGGACGGCCGCTCGTGCTGCACAGTGGCCTGCCCTGGCCGCTCTGTGTGCCGGCCCCGCAGACCGGCGCCGGTGACGAGCCCCCAGCGCAAGCGCCGTGGGCAGCCTGGCAGCGCATGGGCCGCCTGCTGCCCTGGCAGTGGAGCGCCGCCCCGCCCGCGCAGCCCTGAGACCACACGGGCGCTGGCGTGCCCCGCGGCATCGCGCCAAGGCGTGCACGGCCCAACACGCCAGGCGGGCCACAGGCGCGTACACTGCCGCCCTTTGCGGTGCCCCCAAGCACGGGTGCCGGTGCCCTGGCCATGACGTTTTTCCCCTTGCATTCTTCTCACGGAAACCTGCGCGGCATCCTGGCCATGCTCGCGGCAGTGGGCTGTTTTTCGCTGATGGACGCGCTGCTCAAACAGTTGTCAGCCCACTACCCAGCCGTGCAAGTGGCTGCGCTGCGCGGCTGGGCTGCGCTGCCGCTGGTGGCGGCCTATGTGTGGTGGCGCCAGCAGGGGCCAACGCTGCTGCGGGTGCGCTGGCCGCTGCATCTGCTACGCGGCGCGCTCAACGTGACCATGCTGGCTTTGTTTGCGTTTGCGCTCAAATCCCTGGGGCTGGCCGAGGCGTACACGCTGTTCTTCATTGCGCCACTGCTGATCACCCTGCTGTCCACTGTGGTGCTGCACGAGCGCGTGCGCACTGCGCACTGGGTGGCGATTGCGGCAGGAATGCTGGGGGTGCTGGTGGCGCTGCGGCCCGATGGCGCTTCGATGTGGAACGCGGGCGCACTGGCCGTGCTGGGAGCCGCCGGCTGCTATGCGCTGTCGGCCATCAGCGGGCGGCTGCTCAGCCGCACCGATTCGAGCGCGAGCATGGTGTTCTGGACGACCACGCTGCTGGCCCTGGGCGCGGGCGCGCTGGCCACGCTGCGGGGGCGGCGCCCGCTTCCCTAGGGCGGCCGGTCCGCGCTAAGGGACGGAGATGGATGTCTCGCTTC
>JBKBUN010000160.1:0-5936 GCA_046289925.1 Burkholderiaceae bacterium
GAGTGCGCCGCGTCGTCTCGCCTTGCCTGGCGCGCCGATCACGGCACTGGCGGGCGCATCCAACTGCGGTTTCTAGGGTGACCGCATTGGCGCTGGGTTGATGCTGGGAGAGGACTGCATGCCCCCCCAAACGCCCTCGTCTGTGCCTTTGCTGCTGGGCTGCGACTTCAGCAGCAGCCCGAGCCGCCGCAAGCCCATCCTGCATGCGCTGGGTCAATGGCAGGGCGGGCAAGTACAGTTGTTGGGCTTTGAGCGCTTCGAAACCTTGGATGCTTGGGCCGCCTGGCTGGCCCAACCGGGCGACTGGGTGGGCGGGTTCGATCTGCCCTTCGGCTTGCCGCGCGAACTGGTGCACACGCTGGGCTGGCCGCTCGACTGGGTGGCCTGCATGGCGCACTACCGCAGCCTGTCGCGCGATGCCATCCGTGCCCAGTTTGCAGCGTTTTGTGATGCGCGGCCCGTGGGCGGCAAGTTTGCGCACCGCGCCACCGATGCGCCTGCGGGCTCCAGCCCATCGATGAAATGGGTCAACCCGCCAGTGGCCTTCATGCTCCATGCGGGCGTGCCGCGCCTGCTTGATGCTGGGGTGCACCTGCCGGTGCTGCACGCGGGCGATCCGCGCCGCGTAGCGTTGGAGGCCTACCCCGGCCTGCTCGCGCGCCAAGTGCTCGGGCGGCGCAGCTACAAAGCCGACGACCGTGCTCGCCAGACGCCCGAGCGCCTGATCGCCCGCAAAGACCTGGTGAACGCCTTGGAACTGGGGCAGACCCGGCTGGGCCTGCGGCTGCGCTTGCGCCATGCCCAGCGCGACGCGCTGCTGGACGAGCCCATGGGCGATATGCTGGACGCGGTACTGTGCCTGCTGCAGGCCGCCTGGGCCGCACGGCAGCACGCGCAGGGCGACGCCCGCTACGGCCTACCCGCCGGGATCGATCCTCTGGAAGGCTGGATTCTCACGGCCTGAACCCAGCAGGCGGCGATGATCGAAGGCCGGTGCTGCGCGCCCTTGGGCTTGTTGCGCGCGGTGACGTAGGGTTCATCGAGCTTGCCCGCACAGAAGTGGGCCAGTACGTGCCGCTTGCGCCAGGCCCACAAGTACGCCACCGGGTTGAGGCCGGGCGAGTGGGGCGGCAGCAACGCCATCTCCATCGGGATCTGGCCGTCAGTGGAATCAAGGGACTCGCACCCCATACTGACCCAGTATCGGTGCAACGCATGACCGATTCAGCGCTTGTCATGATGTACGCAAAGCGCAATAGTGCCCGGCAGCGTGCTACGCTGAGTGGGATGCTCGAGACTCCGGAGACCCCGCATTCTCCCCGCTGTCGCGCGGCCGGCTGCCACGGGGCGTCGCCTGTGTGCGTACGGTGGAGCGTGGCGTGGTGGGCAAGCGCTGCACTGGCGGGGCTGCTGATCGCCCGCGAGGCCACAGCCGCGCCCGCTCCGTGGTTCTACTGGCGCAGCCTGGTGGACGGTGCGCGCGTTTGTGCCCAGACCTCCCCAGGCCCTGGTTGGGAGCGCGACAGCGAAGCCTACGAAGGCCCGGGCTGCCAGCCCCGCCGCCGCGTGCTGATCGTGCCCATGCGCTGAAAGGTATGACGACGGGGCAGGCCGGGCCAGCCCGCGCGCTCAGGTCGCCCTGCGCCGCGTCTGGGGCGCCGTGCTGGCGCAGGCGCCCAGGCGTGTGGCATGGCCCGCTTGGGGCCTGACGTCACGTGCGCAAGCGGCCGCCTGCATGGCGGGCCTTTCCGCTCGTCGCCAGAGTGTTTGCTCGCAGGCCCGTGCTCGGCGACGATGCGCGGGTATGACCCTAGGAGCCTGCCGGACTTGGGGCGTCGAGAGCGAAAATGAGCCCCAGCGAGGACCGTTTTCGGCGTATTTGCAGCCCCATAGCGGGGCTATGGGGCCAAAAGACGGCGGAAAATGGACCGCTGCGGCCCATTGGCAGCCGACGATTTCCAAGTCCGAAAGACTCCTAGGATGACCGACCTGATCCTGATCCGCCATGGCGAAACCGACTGGAACCGAGAGCTGCGCTTCCAGGGCCATGTGGACGTACCCCTGAACGCCACCGGCATGGTGCAGGCCGAGCGCCTGGCACAGCGCCTGGCTGCCGAACGGGTGGCGGTGGATCACTTGGTGTGCAGCGACCTGCTGCGCACACGCCAGACCGCCGCTCCTTCCCAGAAGGCCCTGTTGCCACAGCTCGTGCTGGAAACGCTGACCGACCCGGCACTGCGTGAGCAGAGCTTTGGCATCGTCGATGGCTTGCGCGTGGACGATATTCAACAGCAGCACCCCGACGCTTGGGCCCAGTGGCTGCGCTTTGATGCCGATGTGGGCATGCCCGGCGGCGAAACCACGCGCCAATTCCATGCGCGGGTGATGGCCGCCTTGCATCGCATTGCGGCCCGGCATGCGGGACAGACGGTGCTGGTGGTCACCCACGGAGGGGTGCTGGACATGGTGTGGCGCACCGCCCGGGGTTTGGATCTGTCCGGGCCAAGGGTGAGCGATATTCCGAATGCCGGCCTGAACCGGGTGCGCTTGCAGGACGGGCAGTGGAGCGTGCTGCAGTGGGCCGACACGCGCCACCTGGCCGACCTGCCGGCGCAGCCGGTTTACGATCAGGTCAAGCTGTTGGCGACCGAAGCTGCCACCGAAGGCAGTCCGAGCGCCGCGTAAACCACGCCAGCTTGCCGTGCCAGTCGCTGCGACTGCGGCTGCACATTGCACTGGGGCTGTAGCAGGTTTTGTGCGGCCGTCCATCGGCCGCTGCATTGCAGGGCGTGCAGGAAGATTTGCTCAAACAGGTCGCGCTGCGCATGACTGCCCCCCACCTCAACCATGCGCGGCAGGGCCATGCCCAGGTGGTGTACGGCCGCGTCCCAGTCGCCTTGCGCATGGGCGAACAGGCCCTCTGCGGCAGGCAGGCAGACCTGCTGCCAGACCGTGCCGTCCCGTGCCGCATCGGTCCGCTCGGCATGGGCCGCCAGGCTGTCGCGCAGCGCGGCCGCTGCGGTCCAGTAGCCAGCACGCGCAAGGCCGTAGAGGTAATGCAAGTCCAGAAATGGAAGGACATGGTCGGCTTGGCGTGCCGCCAGGTGGCGTCCTACATCGGCCCAGCGGTCGCCCACGTCCACGCCCGCCAGCTCCAGCCGCGCGAGCAGTGACACTGCGTTGATCTGGTCCTGCGAGTAGTCCTTGGCCACGCCCCAGACCTGTGTGTCGTACAGCGCCAGTACCTCGGAATGCCGGTCCAGTTCGAGCAAAAACAGCGCCTGGTGCCACCAGTTGTGCGTGACCATGAAGGAGTTGAGTCCGGTCCAGGTGTCGTGGACGCTTTCCAGAAACTGCAGGCCCTCCACCAGACGGCCTTGGGTCAGCATCACGTGGGCCAGCGCGTGGTGGGCCCAGGGCTCTTTGCGGCGCAGGCGGGTCGCATGCTGCGCCGCTGCCTCAGCCTCGGCCAGCAGATGGCACTGCTCCCAGGCAAAGGCCAGCATGCCGTGCAGGTAGGGCACGTCGGCCGCAGCATCGCGCGCCAGCAGGGCCATGCGCAGCATTCCGGGCGAATCGCCGCGGTTGAAGCGGTGGTACTGGCCGAGCTTGAGCGAGGCCAGGTCGCGCGGATACAGGCGCGCTTGCTCCTCGTGCAGGGCTGCGGCGCGCAGGATGTCTCCGTCCACCCAGGCCGCCACGGCTGCCACCCAGCGTTGCTCGCGTTCGCTCGCGTGGGCGGCCCCGGCCAGCGCTCGCTGCATGTAGGGCCGTGCCTGCGCGGGGGCCTCGCGTGTTTCGGCAAACATGTGCAGTGCGGCGCAGCAGGCCTGCACCGTGGGCGAGGGGTCGTCCGCGGCTTCCAGCACCCGCACCGCGCGCGCCTCGCTCGCGATGAAGCCTTCGACGAAATCATTCACCCGTTCCACGCTGGCAGCGTCGTGGAGCGTGAGGGCGTTGCCCAGGCTGTCGGTGGTGGAGATCGGCATGGCCAGGCAGTGATGAGGGGCTGCTGCGCTATTGAGCGCGGGTGAGCGCCAGATAGGCCTCGCGCGTGGCAGGCGATACCGACGCCACCAGCTGCGGGTAGGGCGTCTGGTGCCGCGCCAGCATGCGCGCGCTGGCCACTGTGCGGGACTTGCAGTACCAGTGGCAGGTGTGCTGCAGTAGCAGCAGTTCGGCCGAGATGGTGTAGGCGCGGTCGCGGGTGCTCAGCCCGGCCGCGTTGGCCATCGCACGGGATACGCCTTCGGCGTGCACCGCCAGGGCGCGTCGCATGTCAAAGGTGGCTGCGGGTGCCAGGCGGGTGGCATAGGGCAGGGCAAAGGGCCAGCGGCTGACGCGGGCTTCGGGCTCGGGCGTTTGTGCGAAGTCCCTGGCCAGGCGGGTGAGCTGTTCGCTCAGTTGCTCCTCGCTGGTGGTCAGCAGGCGCCAGATCTGCTGGCGGCGCTCGGCATCCTTCTCGCCCATCGCGCGCAGGTAGCCTTCGGTCAGACCTTCCATCAGGCGTTCGATCTGATAAGGGGCCAGGCACTTCGCCAGCCGCGCAATGCGCTGGCGCTGCTCGCGGGCGTTGAGCGCCAGCACCGACGATAAGCCGACCAGGATGGTGAGAAAAAATGCGTCCATGCGCCTATTGTGCGGCTGCGGCTGCGGCTGGGGCCGTCGGCGGCTCGGGCCAGTCGCGCAGTGGGCCGCGCAGGCGTTCGAAGGCACGGGACATCTGCAGCACTCCGAGGTCGTCAAACCGCGGTCCCGCAATCTGCAGGCCGATGGGCAGGCCCGTGCGGCTGAAGCCGCACGGCACCGAGGCTGCGGGCTGCTCCGACATGTTGAACGGCACGGTAAAGGCAATGTGCTCCAGCGGCCGCAGTGGGTCGTTGGTGGGCGAAGGCCACTCGGCCTGGAAGGCCGTGATCGGTGCGACCGGGGAGATCACGTAGTCGTACGCGCTGCAGGCACGCACGGTGGCCTGCCGCGTCAGATAGAACTGCTGGCTGGCTTGGAAGACCTCGGTGCCGCTCATGTTGGCTGCAGAGTCGGCCCAGGTGCGGATGTAGGGCAGTACCTTGTCGCGCTGAGCCGGCGGCAGAGCTTGCAGGTCGATATGGGAGCGCATGCGCCAGTAGTGGTCCATGCCGTCGAGCATCGTGCGGGTAAGGAAGGGCTGCATCGGTTCGACCACAGCGCCGGCCGTCTCGAACAGGCGGGCCGCGCTTTCGACGGCATCCAGAACCTCGGCATCCACAGGCAGGCCGCAGCCCGCGTCCAGCAGCAGGCCGATGCGCACACCCCGCAGCCATTCGGTGCCGCGGTCGAAGGCGTGCCAGGCGATGTCCTGGGGCGGCAGGCTCATGGTGTCGCGCACATCGGGCTGGCTCAGTACCTGCATCATCAGCGCAGCGTCTTGCACGGTGCGCGTCATCGGCCCGGCAGCGCGGCCTGTGTAGGGTGGATCAATCGGAATTCTTCCCAGGCTGGGCTTGAGGCTGAAGATGCCGCACCAGCTTGCGGGCAAGCGCAGCGAGCCCCCGATGTCGGTGCCCACATGGAAGGGGCCGTAGCCCGCAGCGGCCGCTGCGCCAGCGCCCGCACTCGATCCGCCCGGGCCTTTGCTCAGATCCCATGGATTGCGCGACAGCGGATGGAACGTGGACAGCCCGGACGACAGCATGCCGTAGTCGGGCATGGTGGTTTTGGCCCAGAGGAGGGCACCCGCTTCGCGCATGCGCGCAGCCGGTGGGGCATCGGCTGCGGCGGGCGTCAGGGGCACGGCAGCGGTTCCGAGCGGGGTGGGGTCGCCCTGCGTGGCGATGTTGTCCTTGAGGGTGACGGGCACCCCGTCTACGGGCCCCAGTGGTGCGCCTTGCTGCCAGCGGGCCTCGCTCGCGCGGGCCTGCGCCAGTGCGGACTCGGGGCGCAACAGGTAGGTCGCC
>JBKBUN010000161.1:0-5841 GCA_046289925.1 Burkholderiaceae bacterium
GTGCTGGGGCTGCGTACCACGTGCCACTGGCATTCGCACTGGCTGCACTGCAGGTAGCGCCGGCCGGCCGGCGCACCGCCTTGCACCAGGCTGCCGGTGGGCACATGGCCGCAGACCGGGCACAGGTGGCGCGGTGCGCCCAGCGTGGCCTGGCCGGTGGCGGGCAAGTGGCTGGCCAGTTGGCGCCAGTACAGCGACAGGGCCGCCCATAGCAACTGGGCCACGCCGGCCTCGGGCAGGGCGTGGGCCTCGGTCACGGCATCGCTGCGCAGCGCGCGCAGCAGGGCCTCGGCCCAGGCGTCGCGCTGTGCAGCATCGGCCTGCTGCAAACGGGCCAGCGCCTGCTGGATGGCGGCGGTCTGCATGCGCGGCTGCTGGGCCATGCGGTGCAGCAATCCATCGAGCAGGGCCTGCCAGTGCGCCGAGCGTGGCCAGCTGGCAGAGTGCAGCGGCGTCTGCGGTTGCTGCTGCAGGGCTGTGATCAGGCGATTGGCCTCCTCGGCGGGCAGGGGCAGGGCCTCGGCCGTGGCCTGTTGGGCGTGGGCCAGGTCGGCCGCCCACAGCAGGTAGTCGGCCATGGCATGGCCCTGGGCCAGGTGCTGCAGGCGGCTGGCGCGCCGCGCATAGGGCAACTGGGCGGCGGGCAGCTGCACGGGTTCAACGGGCCCCACGCCTGGCGAGCGCTCGGACTCCGGAACGATCTGGATGCTCATCGCGTGCGGCCCCCCTTGGCCTTGGTGGGCGTTGTGGGCGGGGTGCTGATCTCTGCGTGCCAGCGGTCATGGTGGGTGCGGGCCCAGGCATGGCTGACGTAGCCGGTGACCATGCCGCGGATCGAGCCCTTGACCCACAGTGCCAGGTAGATGTGGCCAATGATCAGCAAGATCAGGCTAATGCCTGCCAAGGAATGCACCAGCAAGGCGAGGCGCAGCGCCGGGATGGGAAACAGGTGCGCAAAGTACGCACGCCAGATCATCAAGCCCGAGACCAACAGCACGCAGATCAAGGCCATCGTGCCCCAGAACAGGAACTTCTGCCCCGCGTTGTACTTGCCAATGCGCAGCTTTTTGCTGTGGTCACCGGCCAGCACGGACTGGATGTTGTCCGCCCAGATTTTGTCTTCCTTGACGAAGAGGTTGTATTTCACAAACCGCACGAACAAGTAGACCAGGGCCACAAACACCACGATGCCCAAGATGGGGTGCAGCAGGCGCGCCAGCTGCGGCGTACCGAGCACGCCGTTGAGCCAGTTCAGGCTGGGGAACACCCAGGAAATGCCCGACAGCGCCACCAGAAAAAAGCACACCACCATGGCCCAGTGGCACAGGCGATCGGGCAGGGGGGTACGCAAAATCATGCGGTCTTTTTTCATGCCTTCTCTCCTTCGCTGGTCTTGGTTTCCTCGTCCTCATCGACCTCGTTGGGGCCGGTGGTGATGTAGTGGGCGGCCGCGCCCGCCAGCGCGGTGACAAAGCCCAGCGCCGCCAGCGGCTTGAACCAGCCCTTCCAGCCCTGGACCACGCTGCTGATCCGGGGATCTTTGGGCAGGTTGTGGTAGAGCTGCGGCTGGTCGGCGTGGTGCAGCACGTACATCACGTGGGTACCGCCCACGCCCTGCGGGTTGTAGACGCCGGCCTGGTCGAAGCCGCGGGTCTGCATCTCGGCCACACGGCCTTCGGCCTTGACCAGCATGTCGTCCTTGGTGCCGAAGGCGATGGCGCCCGTGGGGCAAGTCTTGACGCAGGCCGGCTCCTGGCCCACGGCCACGCGGTCGGAACACAGCGTGCACTTGTAGGCCTTGTTGTCCTTCTCGCTGATGCGCGGGATGTTGAACGGGCAGCCGGCCACGCAGTAGCCGCAGCCAATGCACTGCTCGGACTGGAAGTCCACGATGCCATTGGCGTACTGCACGATGGCGCCGGGCTGGGGGCAGGCCTTGAGGCAGCCAGGGTCCTCGCAGTGCATGCAGCCGTCCTTGCGGATCAGCCACTCCAGCTTGCCCTGTTCGTTGACGTGCTCGTCAAAGCGCATCAGCGTCCAGCTCTGCGGCGAGAGGTCGCGCGGGTTGTCGTAGACGCCGAAGTTCTCGCCCACGTCGTCGCGCAGGTCGTTCCATTCGCTGCAGGCCACCTGGCAGGCCTTGCAGCCAATGCAGATGCTCACATCGATGAGTTTGGCCACGTCCGCCTTGTGGTCGCGGACGTGGGCGGCGGGCGTGAGGTCGTTGGTCGCCGAGCGCCGCACGATATCTTGGGTTTGCATGCTCATGGGCGCGCCTTATGCTTTCTCGATGTTGACCAGGAAGGCCTTGAACTCCGGGGTCTGCGCATTCGCATCACCAATCCCGGGGCTGAGCGTGTTGGCCAGATAGCCCTTGCGCGTGGTGCCTTCATAGCCCCAGTGGCAGGGAATGCCGATCTGCTCGATTTCCTGGCCATCGACCTGCAGCGTCATCACGCGCTTGGTGACCACGGCCTTGCCCTTGATGTGGCCGCGCTTGCTGGACACGCGGATCACGTCACCGGCCTGGATGCCCTTCTTGGCGGCCAGCTTTTCCGACAGCTCGATGAACTGCTCGGGCTGGACGATGGCGTTCAGGCGCGAATGCTTGGTCCAGTGGCGGAACATCTCGGTGATCGAGTAGGTCGTGGCCACGTACGGGAACTCCTCGCGGCCGCCCATGCGCGCGGCATCATCAGCAAACACGCGTGCCACGGGGCTCTGGCTGACCTTGGGGTGCAGCGGGTTGGCCGCAATCGGGCTCTCGGTGGGCTCGTAGTGCTCGGGGAAGGGGCCGTCGTTCATGCCCTTGGCCGAGAACAGGCGGCCCACGCCTTCGGGCAGCATGATGAAGGGGTTCACGCCGCTGTTCGGGGCGGCGGTGGCGGGGTAGTCTGGCACATCGCTGCCGCCCCACTTCTTGCCGTCCCAGTGCAGGATCTGGCGCTGCGGGTCCCAGGGCTTGCCCGAGGGATCGGCCGAAGCGCGGTTGTACAGCACGCGGCGGTTGGCCGGCCAGGCCCAGGCCCAGCCGGGCGTGTTGCCATGGCCGGTGTCGGTGTTGTCGCGGCGCGCCATCTGGTTGCCGGCCTCGGTCCACGAACCGGCAAAGATCCAGCAGAAGCTGGCGGTGCTGCCGTCGTCGCGCAGCATGCCGAAGTCGGACAGCAGCTGGCCCTGCTTGGCGATCAGCTTGCCGCTGTCGTCGTACAGGTCGGCCAGGGCGTAACCGTTGGCTTCCTTGGCCACGTCCTCGGGGTGGGGGTCCTGCGGGTTGTGGTAGTCCCAGCGCATGTTCATCAGCGGCTCGGGGCAGGTGCCGCCCTCCTGGGCGTACAGCTCGCGCAGCTTCGTGAAGATGCCGCCCAGGATGCGGCCGTCGTGGCGCGCCTCGAACGGCGGCTCCTGCGCGGCCCAGTGCCATTGCAGCCAGCGGCTGGAGTTGACGATGGCCCCGTTCTCCTCGGCAAAGCACGAGGACGGCAGGCGGAACACCGTGGTCTGGATCTGCGCCGGGTCCACGTCGTTGAACTCGCCGTGGTTCTTCCAGAAGGTGGAGGTCTCGGTCTGCAGCGGGTCGATGACGACCAGGAACTTCAGCTTGGACAGCGCGTCGCGGATCTTGCCGGAGTCGGGCATGGCCGCCACGGGGTTGAAGCCCTGGGCGATGTAGCCATTGACCTTGCCGCGGTACATCAGGTCGAAGTAGGCCAGCATGTCGTAGCTGCGGTCCCACTTGGGCAGCCAGTCGTAGCCCCAGTTGTTCTCGCGCGTGGCGTGCTCGCCGTACAGGTCCTTCATCAGGCTGACGAAGAATTTGGGCGTGTTCTTCCAGAAGTTGACCTGACCGGCCACATCCGCCTTGGGCGTGATGTCGTTGAGGTAGCCCTCCAGGCTCTGCTGCGCGTCCTTGGGCAGGTCCATGTAGCCGGGCAGGCGCGTGGACAGCAGGCCCAGGTCGGTGTAGCCCTGGATGTTGGAGTGGCCGCGCAGCGCGTTCACGCCGCCGCCGGCCATGCCGATGTTGCCCAGCAGCAGCTGGATCATGGCCGCGCCGCGGATGATCTGCGCGCCCGCCGTGTGGTGGGTCCAGCCCAGGGCGTAGAGGAAGGTCGCGGTGCGGTCGGGCACGCAGGTGCTGGCCAGCTGTTCGCACACGTGCAGGAAGTCGGCGACCTGGGTGCCGGTGATGGTGTTGACCATCTCGGGCGTGTAGCGCTCCACGTGCTTCTTCAGCAGGTTCAGCACGCAGCGCGGGTGCTGCAGGGTCTCGTCCTTCAGGGCGTGGCCCTGGGCGTCGCGCTCATAGGTCCAGCTGCTCTTGTCGTAGACCTTCTTGTCTTCGTCGTAGCCGCTGAACAGGCCTTCGTCGAAGCTGTAGTCCTCGCGCACGATCAGGCTGGCGTTGGTGTAGGCCTTGACGTAGTCGTGCTGGATCTTGCCGTGCTGCAGCAGGTAGTTCACCACGCCCATCAGGAAGGCGGCGTCCGAGCCGGCGCGGATGGGGGCGTAGAAGTCGGCGACGGACGCCGTGCGGTTGAAGCGCGGGTCCACCACCATCAGGTGTGCCTGGTTGTGGATCTTGGCCTCGATGGCCCACTTGAAGCCCACGGGGTGGGCCTCGGCGGGGTTGCCACCCATGACCAGGATCACGTTGGCGTTCTTGATGTCCACCCAGTGGTTGGTCATGGCGCCGCGGCCGAACGAGGGCGCCAGCGCGGCCACGGTGGGGCCGTGGCACAGGCGCGCCTGGCAGTCGAAGCCGACCATGCCCAGGGCACGGGCAAAACGGAAGTCCAGCACACCGGTTTCGTTCGAGGCGGCCGACGAGGCCAGCATGCCGGTGGACAGCCAGCGGTTGACCAACTGGCCCTTCTCGTTCTTCTCGATGAAGTTGGCGTCGCGGTCGTCTTTGAGCAGGCGGGCGATGCGGGTGTTGGCTTCTTCCCAACTGATGCGCTTCCAGGCGTTGGTGCCGGCCTCGCGCACCTCGGGGTACTTCAGGCGCTGGTCGGAGTGGATGTAGTCCAGCGCGCCCGCGCCTTTGGGGCACAGCGAGCCGCGGCTGACCGGGTGGTCCGGATCGCCCTCGATGTGGAAGATCTTGGCCTTGGCATTCTTCGCACCATCACCCAGGCTGTACATCAGCATGCCGCAGCCGACCGAGCAGTAGGTGCAGTTGTTGCGGGTTTCCTTGGCGCGCAGCAGCTTGTACTGGCGAGGCTGGGTGGCCAGGGCCACCGAGGGCGCAAAGCCCAGGGATGCAGCAGTGGCGCCAGCGACACCGGCACCGCACAGCTTGAAGAACCGTCTTCTGCCGTGATTCATCGTGAGTTGTTTTCTTCAACCGCGCTCCCATGACCATGGAGGGCGTTAGGTTTGCAGGCCATGCATGCAGGGCACGCACTCCTGGTGAGCCGGGGGAACAGCCCGGACTCGGGGCCTCGACCTTGGCGACTGCCCGCGCATTGCCGGACCTCACGGGCCACGTCGAATGTTGAGGGATGCCAATGGCAAGCAATTGAACCCGCGCGTGGGGCGTGGGTTCGCAAGGCGAGGAAACGAAGGGTGAAGGCCCTCAAGCCTTCCTTTTTCGCGCTGAATTTAGATCAGGTCGAAAAGCGGGCGAATCTAGTCCCATGCCCAGGCACTGTCCAGCGCGGGTGTCCAAATGGTGAGCAAATCGCTGCGATATGTCACGGCGTGCTTGCCATGGGCCAAAGTTTGATGCTGCTCAGTCCAGCAATGCCGCGCTTTTGACCTGGATGAACAGCGACTGCCCGGTTTCGAGGTGGAGCTGCTGCGCCGAGTATTGGCTGATGCGCGCCAGCAGCTGGGTGT
>JBKBUN010000162.1:0-5741 GCA_046289925.1 Burkholderiaceae bacterium
GGGCCAAAAGACGGCGGAAAATGGACCGCTGCGGCCCATTTGCAGCCGACGATTCCCAAGTCCGACAGGCTCCTAGGATCATGCCCGACTCGTCCCTGCCTGATGCGCCTTCGCGCTATGTGTTTGTGTACGGAACGCTGCGCCGCGGGGGAGCGAACGACATCACACGCCTGCAGCCTGCCCCCACCTGGGTGGGGGCCACCAGTGTGCAAGGGGTGCTCTACCACTTGGGCGCTTATCCCGGGCTGCGCTTGCAGGGCGACGGCCGGGTGTGCGGCGAGGTGTACCGGATCACACCGCCACTGGAGGTGGTGCTCGACCGCATCGAGGGCATCACCCCGGCGCCCGGGGACGAATATGCCAAGCGAGAACTGCTGGTCGAGGTGGCGGGGCGGTGCGTGCAGTGCCTGGTATACGAGGTGGCATCTTGGCGCTGCGCGACGGCGCCCCGCATCGCCTCTGGAGATTGGATGCAGGCCTGAGGTGGGCGCCGCAGGTCTGCTGTGGCATGGGCCGCGTCTTATCGGTGCAATGGCGGGCAGCGCCTGACGCATCGGACGGATGCGCGCCTGCGGTTCTGCGAGGGCAGCGGATGCGCGCGGTGAATGCCTTCTTGCATGATGAGATTTTGCTTTCGCATCGCAAAAAGAGAATCTGCTGCACTGCCGCATCTTTTCTCGATATGGGAAATAAATTTTCTTATGATGGAATTTGAACTTTAAGTTATTGAATCTAAAAGAAAAAATTTATGTCTTGTATAAGACATAAGATCTTGTGCGGGTCTTATAGAAGACTTACAGTTGTCCCTAAGGACGGTCCTCCGACTGTCCGCAGCTTTCAACCACTTCTGGAGTTGTCTTATGTCTCAGAAAGCCTCCCTGACCCGCGAACAACAGATTGCCGCCCTCGAAAAAGACTGGGCTGAAAACCCCCGCTGGAAGGGTGTCAAGCGCGGCTACAGCGCAGCCGACGTGGTGCGCCTGCGCGGCAGCCTGCAGCCCGAGTACACGCTGGCCCAACGCGGTGCCGAGAAGCTGTGGGAGCTGGTGAATGGCAAGGCCAAGAAGGGCTATGTGAACGCATTCGGCGCCATCACCGCTGGTCAGGCCATGCAGCAGGCCAAGGCAGGCCTGGAGGCGGTGTATCTGTCGGGCTGGCAAGTGGCCGCTGACGGCAACACGTCGGAAACCATGTACCCCGACCAGTCGCTGTACGCCTACGACTCGGTGCCCACCATGGTGCGCCGCATCAACAACACCTTCAAGCGCGCCGACGAGATCCAGTGGTCGCGCGGCATTGGCCCTGGCGATGAGGGCTTCATCGACTACTTCCTGCCTATCGTGGCCGATGCAGAAGCCGGTTTCGGCGGCGTGCTCAATGCCTTCGAACTCATGAAGAACATGATCGCCGCCGGTGCTGCCGGCGTGCACTTCGAAGATCAACTGGCTGCCGTGAAGAAATGCGGCCACATGGGGGGCAAGGTGCTGGTGCCCACGCAGGAAGCCATTGAAAAGCTGATTGCAGCGCGTTTCGCTGCCGACGTGATGGGCGTTCCTACCATCGTGCTGGCCCGTACCGACGCGGAAGCTGCCAACCTGATCACCAGCGACCACGACGCGAACGACAAGCCCTTCCTGACAGGCGAACGCACACAAGAAGGCTTCTACCGTGTGAAGAACGGTCTGGAACAAGCCATCAGCCGTGGCGTGGCCTATGCGCCCTACGCCGACCTGGTGTGGTGCGAGACCGGCACGCCCGACCTTGGCTTTGCCCGTGAGTTCGCCCAAGCCGTGCATGCCAAGTGCCCCGGCAAGCTGCTGTCCTACAACTGCTCGCCGTCTTTCAACTGGAAGAAGAACCTGGACGACGCCACCATTGCCAAGTTCCAGGACGAACTGTCTGCACTGGGCTACAAGTACCAGTTCATCACGCTGGCTGGCATCCATGTCAACTGGTTCAACACCTTCCAGTTCGCCCACGCCTACGCCCGCGGCGAAGGCATGAAGCACTACGTCAATATGGTGCAAGAGCCCGAGTTCGCAGCACGCGAGAAGGGCTACACCTTCGTGTCGCACCAACAAGAAGTGGGCGCTGGTTACTTCGACGACGTGACCACCGTGATCCAGGGCGGCTCTTCCAGCGTGAAGGCACTGACCGGTTCCACCGAAGAAGAGCAGTTCCACTGAAGCGCTGCGGCGCACGGGATCTTCCAGTCGAGAGATTGGTGCGTCGTGGATGAGGCCAAAGCCCGCAGCTGCCCGCTGCGGGCTTTGTGCTTGTTGGGAGGCTGTCCACCGGGCGCTGTCGGGCTTGGCCTGCCCGGCACGTAGGGTGTCTGGTCCCAGCAAGTAGAATCATCGTTTTAACAGCCCGTCGATTTCTCATGTCAGCCTGGGTCCTGCCAGATCACATTGCCGATGTTCTGCCCTCCCAGGCGCGACACATCGAAGACCTGCGCAGAGGCATGCTGGACACAGCGCGCAGCTACGGCTACGAGCTTGTCATTCCGCCGCTGCTGGAGCATCTGGAGTCTTTGCTCACTGGCACCGGCGAAGCATTGGATCTGCAGACCTTCAAACTGGTGGATCAGTTGTCCGGTCGCACCCTGGGGATTCGTGCCGATATGACCCCGCAGGTCGCACGCATCGATGCCCATCTGCTCAATCGTCAGGGCGTGGCCCGCTTGTGCTACTGCGGCTCGACCTTGCACACCAAGCCGGATCGTCCGCGCGCCACGCGTGAGCCGCTGCAGTTCGGGGCCGAAATTTACGGGCACGCAGGGCCGGAGGCCGACCTTGAAGTCTTGCAACTGGCCTTGCATTGCCTGAGCAAGGCAGGGCTGAAAGACATCACCGTAGATCTGGCCGACGTGCGATTGGTGCGCGCGTTGCTGGCAGGCGTGGAGTTGTCGGCTGATCAGCGCGGTGATATTCACCAGGCCCTGGCCACCAAGGACGCCCAAACGCTTGCCCGCCTGACGCAGCGGTTTCCTGCGGCGTCTCGCAATGGATTGATGGCATTGCTGGACTTGTACGGTGGTGCCGAGGTGCTGGACCGCGCGGCGTCGGCCCTGTCTGGTGTTGCAGGCGTGACTCCGGTGCTGGAAGCCCTTCGCTGGTTGACTCAACGTCTGCCAGGCGCGCGCGTGACCCTCGATCTCGGTGACTTGCGCGGCTACGCGTACTACAGCGGCATGCGGTTCGCCATGTACGCACCGGGCTGCACTGACGCCCTTGTGCGCGGTGGACGCTACGACGAGGTCGGTGCGGTCTTTGGGCGAAATCGTCCCGCCGCTGGTTTCAGTCTCGATCTCAAACCATTGGCCGAAGCCGTGCCGGCTCGGCCATTGCGTGCCGCCATTCGGGCTCCTTGGCTGGAAATGCCCGACCTGTCTGCGGCAATCGCGCAGTTGCGCGCCCAAGGTGAAACGGTGGTCTGTGTTCTGCCAGGACACGAGAACGAAGTGCAAGAGTTCGACTGCGATCGAGAGCTCGCATCCGAGCAAGGTCGGTGGGTGGTTCGCGCCCTTTGATATCAAACCCTCTAGTGAGACGGATCTGTGGATATGAATAGCAGCAAAGGGCGCAACGTCGTCGTCATTGGGACCCAGTGGGGCGATGAAGGCAAGGGCAAGTTGGTAGATTGGCTGACCGAGAGCGCTCAGGGCGTGGTCCGGTTTCAGGGGGGGCACAACGCCGGTCACACGCTGGTCATCAACGGTGTCAAGACCGCGCTGCACCTCATTCCGAGCGGCATCATGCGCCCCGGCGTCAAGTGCTACATCGGCAACGGTGTGGTACTGTCTGCCGCCAAATTGTTTGAGGAAATCGAGGGGCTGGAGCGTGCGGGTGTTGAAGTGCGATCTCGTTTGCGCGTCAGCGAGGCCTGTCCGCTGATCCTGCCGTTTCATGCGGTTTTGGATGTGGCACGGGAGGCCGCTCGCGAGCAGGGCGGTTCGGAAAAAATTGGCACGACCGGGCGCGGTATCGGTCCGGCCTACGAGGACAAGATCGCCCGGCGTGCGCTGCGAGTTCAGGATCTGAAGTATCCGGACCGGTTCGCGGCAAAGTTACGCGAGCTGCTGGCCCTGCACAACCATGTGCTCAAGACCTTTCTGGGCTCCGATAAGCTCGTTTTTGCCGATACTCTCAAGCCGTATGTGGCCCATGGTGAGGTGCAGTTCGACGTGGTGTACGAAGAGGCCATGCGCCACGCCGAGCTGCTGCGCCCCATGATGGCGGACGTGTCACGCGAGCTGAATGAAGCCCACCAGCATGGTGCCAACCTGCTGTTCGAAGGTGCGCAGGGTACCCTTCTGGATGTGGACCATGGTACCTATCCGTATGTGACTTCCAGCAATTGCGTGGCGGGCAATGCCGCTGCGGGCTCTGGCGTGGGGCCTGGCATGCTGCACTATGTGCTGGGCATTACCAAGGCGTACTGCACCCGCGTGGGTGGGGGGCCATTCCCAACAGAGCTGGACTGGCAGACACCCGGAACCCCCGGCTATCACATGAGCACCGTCGGGGCGGAAAAGGGCGTCACCACAGGGCGCAGCCGCCGCTGTGGCTGGTTCGACGCCGCGCTTCTGAAGCGCAGCGCACAGGTCAACGGACTCTCGGGTTTGTGTATCACCAAGCTGGATGTGCTCGACGGATTGGATGAGCTCATGCTCTGCGTGGGTTACGAGCTCAATGGTGAGCGTTTGGATCTGCTTCCCATGGGGGCGGACGAAATCGCCCAATGCAAGCCGATCTATGAGCGCATGCCTGGATGGACCGATTCAACTGTGGGGGTGACGGTCTACGAAAGCTTGCCGGAGAATGCGCGCCGTTATTTGGAGCGCATTGAGCAAACGACTGGCGTGCCGATCGCCATGATTTCAACCAGTCCTGATCGTGCGCACACCATCCTGCGCACGCATCCCTACCAAGCTTGATGCCGAAGGTCCACTGCTGCCGCGTGTGATGGTTGCAGTGGCTGCTACGCTCACCCAAAACGCCCCAGGAGAAATCCCGATGTTGACCGAAGATGGCAAGCACTTGTACGTCAGTTACGACGAGTATCACAGCCTGATTGAAAAGCTGGCCTTGAAGGTGCATCAATCAGGTTGGGACTTCGACACCATCCTGTGCCTGGCACGTGGGGGCCTTCGTCCCGGTGACATCCTCAGTCGCATCTTCGACAAGCCGCTGGCCATCATGTCGACCAGTTCTTACCGTGCTGAGGCTGGCACGGTGCAGGGGCATCTGGACATTGCGCGTTTCATCACGACGCCCAAGGGCGAAATCGCGGGCCGTGTGCTGCTTGTCGATGACCTTGCAGACTCCGGTCACACCCTACATGCGGTGATCGACATGCTCAAGACCAATTACGCACCGATCACGGAACTGCGCAGTGCTGTGATCTGGACCAAGGGCATCTCGAAGTTCACGCCCGACTATTCGGTGGAATTTCTGCCGACGAACCCGTGGATCCATCAGCCGTTCGAAGGCTATGACAGCCTCACACCGGACAAGCTGCTGGAAAAGTGGAAAGTTTGATTGACGGTCGATTGCGAGACGCCTTCGCTGAAAGCGTCGGCGCGACGGTCGCTGTTGTCTTGCCGTGATCTGGCAGGTCTTGAATCGTTGAAGATTTCGAAGACCGTGCTGAAAATGATGGTATAGTTCGCCTCCCGCTGCTGCAGGGGTCTGGTGTTCGAAGGGATGTTGGGCTGCTGAGGTGGTGTGGTGGTTGGT
>JBKBUN010000163.1:0-5690 GCA_046289925.1 Burkholderiaceae bacterium
GGACATGATCAGGCGCCCGGCGGCATCCAGGTCGTTGTGTTCTTTGAGCTTGCGCGCGTAGTCTTGCTCTTCCTCTTGGGTGAGCATGGGCAGCCGGTTCACGGCCGTGATGTAGGCATCCAGATTGCCCAGAGGTGGCACCAAGGCCCAAGGATTTGCAGGTGCCAAGGCCGAAGCCGCAACGGTGCCGGTGGTATAGGTCATTGCAGTCATCCTTTCATCCATTGCTTCATGTTAGCACTCTCTGTGACTGAGTGCTAAGTCATAAGTTCCCAAGCTTTGGCAGCCGCGGGAAATAGCAGGCAGAGTGGCCGCACGGATGTGGAGGCCCAGGCATGCGGCCCTGCCTGCATGCTGGATCAGTGCCGGTGGTTGACGCGCCGCGACAGGAAATCGCCGGCGAACTGCACGATGGACACCAGCGCCACCAGGATCACGATGACTTCGAACATCACCCGGGTTTCATAGCGTTCGTAGCCGTAGCGGATGGCCAGGTCGCCCAGGCCACCCGCGCCCACGGCGCCGGCCATGGCCGAGGCGTTGACCATGGCTATCACGCTCACCGTCATGCCGCCGATGATGCCGGGCAGGGCTTCGGGCAGCAGCACATGGCGCACGATGTGCCAGCGCTTGCAGCCCATGGCGCGTGCGGCTTCCACCAGGCCCGGATCCACATCGTTCAGGCTGACCTGGGCGATGCGGGCATAGAAGGGGATCAGATTGACCGACAGCGGCACCACGGCCGCCCAGGTGCCCAAGGTGGTGCCGACGATGCTGCGGGTGACAGGCAGCAAGGCCACCAGCAGGATGATGAAGGGAATGGCGCGAAAGATGTTCACCGTTACCGACAGCCCTTTGTAAAAGCGCGGCCGGGTGTACAGACCGCGCGGGCCGGTTATGGTGAGCACGATGGCGAGTAGCAGCCCCAGGCTGATGGCGATCAGCGAGGAGATACCCACCATCAACAGGGTTTCGGCAAAAGCCTGCAGGTATCTGTCAATCGGCGCGGACATAGCCCAGCAACTCCAGGTGGTCGGCGCCGGTGGAGTGGCGCAGTGCATCGAGGGAAGGCAGGCCGGTGGCTGGTGTGGACACCAGCAACTGACCCAGAGAATGGCCGCGCAACCGGTCCAGCCCGCCATGCAGCAAGGTGGCCTGGCTGCCCAGTGCGGCCAGGGCCGGCAGCGGCAGGCCCGGGGGGCGGTGGGGGCCAGCAAATCCCCCGGGGGGCAACGCGCGGTCGGGGCAGCGGGGGGGGGGGGGCCGCAGCTGGCGGGGCAGGTCGGGCGGCAGGCCTTGCTGCAATGGTTGCAGCAGCGCCTGGGTGGCGGCAGACTGCGGTGCACCGAAGACGCGCCAGACCTCGCCGATTTCCTGCACCTGGCCCTGGTCCAGCACCAGCACGCGGTCGCAGATGGCGCGGATCACGGCCATGTCGTGGGTGATCAGCACCACCGTCAGGTGCAGCTGGCGGTTGATGTCGCGCAGCAGGGACAGGATGGACTGCGTGGTTTCCGGGTCCAGCGCGCTGGTGGCTTCGTCGCACAGCAGCACTTCGGGCCCGTGCACCAGGGCGCGGGCAATGCCGACGCGCTGTTTCTGGCCGCCGGAGAGCTGGGCCGGGTAGGCATGGCCCTTGTCCGACAGGCCGACCAGGGCCAGCAGCTCGTCCACCCGGGCCTTGATGATGGCCGGGCGTTCGCCGGCCACACGCAGCGGCAGGGCCACGTTTTCGCGCACGGTCTTGGCGGACAGCAGGTTGAAGTGCTGGAAGATCATGCCGATGCGCCGGCGCAGCGCGACCAGGGCGTTTTCGTCCAGCTGCGCCGGGTCCACGCCATGGATCTGGACCCGGCCTTCGGATGGGGTCTCGAGCGCATTGATGGTGCGCAGCAGCGTCGATTTGCCGGCGCCGCTGCGGCCGATGATGCCGAATACCTCGCCATGGTGGATGTCAAAGTTCACGCCCGACAGCGCCTGGACCTGGCTGCTGCGGCCGGCGTAGGACTTGCCCACGCCGTCGAACACGATGTGCGGTGCCAGCTGCACCGGAGGAGGGAGGGTGGTCATGCAGTCGCTCAGAACGCCGGAATCAGCGTGCCTTCGTACTTGGTTTCGATGAAGCGGCGGATGGCCTCGGTCTGGAAGGACGCCACCAGGGCCTTGACCCAGGGCGCGTCCTGGTCCTTGCTGCGCACGGCAATGATGTTGACGTAGGGGTTGTGCTCGCGCTTTTCCACGGCGATGCCGTCGCGGGTGGCGATCAGGCCGACCTGGTAGGCAAAGGTGTTGATGACGGCGGTGGCCTCCAGATCGGGCACCGAGCGGGCCAGCACGTTGGAGGCGGCTTCCACCAGCTGCAGCTGGCGCGGGTTGGCGGTGATGTCGGCCAGCCCTGCGGTGCCGGAGAAGGGGTCGAACCCGTCGCGCAGCTGGATCAGCCCCTGGTCGCGCAGGATAACTAGGGCGCGGGTCTGGTTGCTGGGGTCGTTGGGGATGCCCACGCGTGCCTTGGCCGGCAGATCCTGCAGGCGCTTGTGCTTGTGGGAGTAGAAGGCGATCGGGGCGATCAGGGTGTTGCCTGCGGAGACGATCTGGTAGCCGCGCTGGCGCACTTGGTCCTGCAGAAAGGGCAGGTGCTGGAAGGCATTGGCCTCCAGGTCGCCGTTGTTCAGTGCCTCATTGGGGCTGACGGCACCGCCCAGCACGACCAGTTGCACATCCAGGCCCTTGGCCTTGGCGGCCTTGGCCACTTCGGCCCACAGCTCTTCACCGATGCCGCCACGGATGCCCACGCGCACGCGCTGGGCCGCCTGGGCGGAAGGAAGCTGCAGCCAGGTGGTGGCGCCGGCGCCCAGCAGGGCGGCCAGGGCGCCGCGGCGCGAAGTTCGGGAAAAATGGATCATGAAAGGCTCTCTCAGAACGCGGGGATCACCGAGCCCTGGTATTTCTGCAGGATGAACTGGCGCACCGGTTCGGAGTGGTAGGCGGCCACGAGCTGCTTGGCCCAAGGGGCGTCCTGGTCCTTGGCGCGCACGGCGATGAGGTTGGTATAGGGGTTACGCTCGCGCTTTTCCACGGCAATGCCGTCGCGGGTGGCGATCAGTCCCGCCTGGTAGGCAAAGCTGTTGACGATGGCGGCGGCGGCCAGATCGTCCAGCGAACGGGCCAGCACCACCGAGGCCACTTCCACCAGCTCCACCTTCTGGCGCAGCGCCGTCACATCGGCCAGGGAGGCGGTGCCGGTGAAGGGGTCGAAGCCGGGTTTGAGATCCAGCACCCCCTGGTCGCGCAGCACCACCAAGGCGCGGGTCTGGTTGCTGGGGTCGTTGGGAATGCCCACGCGCGCGCCGGCAGGCAGGTCGGCCAGGCGCTTGTATTTGCGGGAATAGAAGGCGATGGGCGAGATGTAGGTGTCACCCGCCGACACCAGCTGGTAGCCGCGCTGCTGGTTCTGGTCGCGCAGGAAAGGCTGGTGCTGGAAGGAGTTGGCTTCCAGGTCGCCGTTGTGCACGCCTTCGTTGGGGCTGACCGAGCCGCTGAGCACCACGGGCTTGACGTTCAGGCCGCGCTCCTTGGCGACCTTGGTCACCACTTCCCAGATCTCCTCGTCCACACCCCCGCGCACGCCCACGCGGATCAGGGCCGGCGTGGTGGCAGCCGCAGTGGCCAGGGCGGAGAAGGTGCCTGCGGCGGCCGGCAGCAGGAAGGCGGCAGAGGTGCGTAGAAAGTCGCGTTTGTTCATGGTGAAACCGGTCGGTGGGAGGAAGTAAAAGGCAGTATTCCGGGCCGCCGGGGCCCGGGCAACGAAGCTTTGCGGCTATGCAAATGCGCTTTGCGCATGAGGGCGAGGGGCGGTGCCGGCCAACGTCTCAGGCAAGGCAATCAGCTCCAGCTGTGCGCCATGGGTATGGCCATGCACCACAGGGCCCAGCAGGTGGGCCTGGGTGGTGTGCAGGCCGATGGCAAACGGGCCTTCACCCTGCAGGGCCAGCCGCTGCGCGGCCTCGGCACCGGCGCTGGCGGTTTCCAGCTTCAGCACGGTGCGGCCCAGTTGCAGGCTGGCGGCACCTTCAGCCGGGGCCGGAACATCCTCCAGGCCCAACAGGGCGCGGTAGCGTTCCAGCGTGGCGGCCACATCGTGCACGGCCACACGCAGCTCGGCCACGCCCTGTACGCCATTGGCATGTTCGCGCACCGGGCCTTCGGGCACGCGCAGGGCGCGGTGGGTGACATCGCCGCACAGGAAGGGCAGATCGGGCGTGGCAGGACGTGCGTTCTGCCAGCGCAGTTCCACCCCGTCGGGGCGCAGCCGCCCGCCATCCACCGGGGGCTGGTAGGCCAGGCCGCGCGACAGCGCCTGCGCCACCACCTGGGGGGTGGTGCCGGGCAGCAGCGCAAAGTCCACGATGCCGGGGCCGAAGCGGCTGAGCTTGGGCCACCAGGGATGGGTTGCTTCTGGGGCCTTCCAGGCGATCAGCTCGAAGTAGGAGCCGTCCTGGAACACCACCAGCGCGTTGTGGGTGGCGCGGCCCGGGTGGTCGCCGCCCGGGGTGACGGTGAATCCCAGGTTGCGGTAGTCATGGATGGCGCTGTGCAGATCGTGCACGGCAATCACGATGTGGTCCACGGGCAGTGACATGGGCGTGCACATGCGTTGGGGAGTTATGTAGAGGTTCCTTAACGCCAAATTAAGAGCGTGCCTGGGGGGTATTCCACGCGCACCGCCCGGCGGACGGGG
This sequence comes from Burkholderiaceae bacterium, assembly GCA_046289925.1. Taxonomy (GTDB): domain Bacteria; phylum Pseudomonadota; class Gammaproteobacteria; order Burkholderiales; family Burkholderiaceae_C; genus Acidovorax_G. The sequence continues at coordinate 4,742 of JBKBUN010000163.1, forward strand.
CGGGCGGGTGTGCGTTCACGACGCTGCCGCAGGCGGGGTCGTTGCGCTGGGCGCCAGCAGGCCCAGGCGCTTGGCCAGGCGCTGCAGGTTGGCGCGGTCCATCTGCAGCGCACGCGCAGCGGGTGCCCAGCGGTGGCCGTGTGCCTGCAGGGCCTGCTGCACCAGCTGGCGCTCGTACTGGGCGACGGCCTCGCGCAGGCCGGCCGCTGGCGGTGCCGGAGTTTGTGGGTCAAAAAGGCCTGTAGCGCTCTCTGCGTCTGCGCTGTCAGCTATCGAACTGGGAGTCAGTACGAAATCCCTGGCGACAATTCCCAGCAACTGCCCCGGGGTGCGTGGCCGGCGCAGGGCGTGCAGCACGGCGCGGCGCACGGCATGCTCCAGCTCGCGCACATTGCCGGGCCAGCGGTGGGCCAGCAGGGCGGCCTGGGCATCGGCTTCCAGCCGCAGGCCGTCCAACCCGAACTGCGAGCGCGTGCGCTCCAGAAAGTAGCCGGCCAGCACCAGCACATCGCCTTCGCGTGCGCGCAGCGGCGGCACCTGCAGCGGGTAGACGCTGAGGCGGTGGAAGAAGTCGGCACGCATGCGGCCGGCGCGCACGGCGGCGGCCAGGTCCTGGTTGGTGGCCGCGATGATGCGCACGTCCACCGTGCGTTCGCGGTCCAGCCCCAGGCGCTGGATCTGGCCGCTTTGCAGCACGCGCAGCAGCTTGGCCTGGGTGACCAGCGGCAGCTCGCCCACTTCATCGAGGAACAGCGTGCCCTGGTGGGCCTGCTCGAACTTGCCTTGGCGGTCGCCCACGGCGCCGGTGAACGCGCCGCGCACATGGCCGAACATCTCGGACTCCATCAGGTCGCGCGGGATCGCGGCACAGTTGATGGCGACGAACGGCTTGTCGCGGCGCGGGCTGAGACGGTGGATCGCCTCAGCGGCGAGTTCCTTGCCGGTACCC
>JBKBUN010000164.1:0-5607 GCA_046289925.1 Burkholderiaceae bacterium
CACCTGCCGGCCAGTCCGTTCGCGCCGGCGATGCCCCAGTGACAGTGTTGCTTTCCACACGAAACGACATGGAGCCATCCACCAGGGCCCGATGCGCTGAGACAATGCCAGGAAACGCCGCTGCACGAGGAGAGATTTGCATGGCCGTCACGACCTTAGCGTCCACCCATCCGTTCGCCCATACGGAACAGAAGCTCGAAACTGCATCGGGCAAGTCCGGTCGGTTTTATTCGCTCCCAGCGCTTGCCGTTGAATATCCGGGCGTATCGCGATTACCAGTGTCGCTGCGCTTGGTGCTGGAGTCGGTGCTGCGCAACTGTGACGGGCGCAAGATCACGCCTGCGCATGTGACCCAACTGGCGCAGTGGCAGCCGCGTGGCGAGCGGCGCGACGAGATTCCCTTTGTGGTGGCTCGCGTGATCTTGCAGGACTTCACCGGTGTGCCGCTGCTGGCCGACCTGGCGGCCATGCGCAGCGTGGCGGCGCGCCTGGGACGCGATCCGCGCACAATCGAGCCGCTGGTGCCGGTGGATCTGGTGGTGGACCACTCGATCATGGTGGACCACTACGGCAAGAAAAACGCCATCGACTTGAACATGAAACTCGAATTCCAGCGCAACCGAGAGCGCTACGAGTTCATGAAATGGGGCATGCAGGCGTTTGACACTTTCCGTGTGGTGCCGCCTGGTTTTGGCATCGTGCACCAGGTCAATCTGGAGTACCTGGCGCGTGGCGTGCACCGTCGGTCTGATGGCGTGGTCTATCCCGACACGCTGGTGGGCACCGACAGCCATACCACCATGATCAACGGCATTGGCGTGGTGGGCTGGGGGGTGGGCGGCATCGAGGCAGAGGCGGCCATGCTGGGTCAGCCGGTGTATTTTCTGACCCCCGACGTGGTGGGCTTTGAGCTCAAGGGCCGCCTGCGGGAGGGTGTGACCGCCACCGATCTCGTACTCACCGTGACCGAGATCCTGCGCCAGCACAAGGTGGTCGGCAAGTTTGTGGAGTTTTTCGGAGAAGGCACGCGCACACTGGCGCTGCCCGACCGCGCCACCATTGCCAACATGGCGCCCGAGTATGGGGCCACCCTGGGCTTTTTTCCGGTGGACGAGAAAACCATCGAATACTTCCGCGGCACAGGCCGCAGCGAAGCCGAGGTCGAGGTCTTCGAGGCGTACTTTCGCGCCCAGGGCCTGTTTGGCGTGCCGTTGTCGGGCGAGGTGGATTACTCGCAGGTCGTCACCCTCGACCTGGGGACTGTGACGCCCAGCCTGGCCGGCCCCAAGCGGCCGCAGGACCGTATCGAGATCGGCCAGGTGGCGCGGCAGTTCTCCGATTTGTTCAGCCGTCCTGCGGCCGACAATGGTTTCAACCGACCTGCCAAGGTGCTGCACAAGCGCTACCCCCTGGGGCGGCCCGGGGCTGACCCACTGCCCAAAGCGCTGGCTGGCGTGACGGTGGGCCATGGTGACGTGCTGATTGCGGCCATCACGAGCTGCACCAACACGTCCAACCCCGGCGTGTTGCTGGCCGCAGGACTGCTGGCCAAGAAGGCGGTGGAGGCAGGGCTGCGCGTCAAGCCGCACATCAAGACCTCGCTGGCCCCCGGCTCGCGCGTGGTCACCGACTACCTGCAAAAGACGGGCCTGCTGCCGTATCTGGAGAAGCTGGGCTTTGCGCTCGTGGGCTACGGGTGCACGACCTGCATTGGCAATGCGGGCGACCTGGCGCCGCAACTCAACGAGGCCATTTTGGACAACGACCTGGTGTGCGCGGCCGTGCTGTCGGGCAACCGCAACTTTGAGGCGCGCATCCACCCCAACCTCCGGGCCAACTTTCTGGCCAGCCCGCCGCTGGTGGTCGCCTATGCGCTGGCGGGCACGGTGCTCAGGGACCTGATGACCGAGCCGGTGGGGCAGGGCAAGGGCGGCCGCGACGTGTACCTGGGCGACATCTGGCCCTCCAGCGACGAGATCCACGCGCTCATGGCCCAAGCCATGAATGGCAAGGTCTTCCGCGAAAACTATGACCGCGTGCGCACCGACCCGGGTGCGCTGTGGCAGCAGGTGCGCGGCGTGGAGGGCACTGTCTACACCTGGCCCCCCAGCACGTACATTGCCGAACCGCCATTCTTTGCCGACTTTACTATTGAAAACATAGCTAAAGATGCAGCATTGACAAGCACAAGCAACGGTTTTGGCTCGAACGCCTCGGCCATGCCGGACGATGTCCACTCGCGGGTGGACGTGCGGGGTGCGCGCATCATGGCGCTGTTCGGGGATTCGATCACCACGGACCACATTTCGCCTGCGGGCTCGATCAAGGAGCATTCGCCCGCCGGGCGCTGGCTGATGGAGCATGGTGTGGGCCGGCTCGACTTCAACAGCTACGGCGCGCGCCGCGGCCACCACGAGGTGATGATGCGCGGCACCTTTGCCAACGTGCGCATCAAGAACCTGATGCTGCCAGCCTTGCCCGACGGTTCACGCGAGGAGGGCGGCCTGACCGTGTTCCAGGGTGATGGTCCCCATCATGGCCAGAAGCTCAGCATCTTCGATGCCGCGATGCAGTACCAGGCGGCGGGCACGCCCACCGTGGTGTTGGCGGGCGAGGAGTACGGCACCGGCTCCAGCCGCGACTGGGCGGCCAAAGGCACGCAGCTGCTGGGAATCCGTGCTGTGGTGGCGCGCAGCTTCGAGCGCATCCACCGCTCCAACCTCGTGGGTATGGGGGTGCTGCCGCTGCAGTTCCGGCCGGGCGATTCCTGGCAGTCGCTGGGGATCACGGGCACCGAACGCATCGACGTGCTGCCAGACCCCCAGCTTACGCCCCAAAGCGAGGCCACCCTCGTCATCCACCGCGCCAACGGCCAGCGGGATGCGGTGAAGGTGATCTTGCGCATCGATACGCCCGTAGAGGCCGACTACTACCGGGCTGGCGGCATCCTGCCCTACGTGCTGCGGCAGTTGCTGGCTGAGGGCACCACAGTGTGATCAGGTCTGAAGACTCCGGCTGGCAGATCCTGCAGATGCGCATGGGCAGCCTTCGCGGCGGGCGGCTGTGTCGATACACTTGGCGACGTTGCGGCGCGTATCCGCGCTGATCTCGCCCTTTCGCCTGGAGTGTGATTGCCGTGCCAGCCTGCCAGCCCACTTCGCGGCTCCCTGTGTTCCCAGTTGTCTGGTGTTGCAGGGTCTTGCGCTGCCGGGCATTGGGAGACTGAGCCTAGAAACCGCAGTTGACCGCTTGTTCACACTGAAAAGTTCTGATGTCCGTTGAACTTGCGCCTTGTGGGCGCGCCCAGCTTCTGGGTGAAAGCCCTATGCGCCCGCCAGCACCATGCTGGCCGCGCCATGCGGCGTTGTGCCTCCTTGCGCACAGGAGTGCGCCGCGTCGTCTCGTCTTGCCTGGCGCGCCGATCACGGCACTGGCGGGCGCATCCAACTGCGGTTTCTAGGCTGAGCCGTGGCGTCTCCGGCACCTGCGCCTGCACCTGCACCTGCGCCTGCGCCTGCGTCTGCTGGTGCCATCTCGCCCGCTGCGCCTGGCCACGAGGGCCAGGCTGCTGTCGGCGGCGGGCGCATCTCCCGCGCCGGCCTGAGTCCTGCGCTGGGCGTGTTGCTCGGGGTGGGCGTGCTTGTGGCGATGCTGATGCTCGCCACCCGCGCCCTGGGGCCGACGGCCGCCAGCACGCACGGTCTGGAGCCGCTGCTGGAGCTGGTGGCCGTTGTGCTGGGCCTGCTCGTCGTGGCGGTCTCCTTGCATGTGCTGGACGAGCAGGACCAGGGCCGCGCCAACGTCCTGGTGGTGGGCGTGCTGGTGGCCGCCATCTGCAACTTTCTCCATGGCGTGCTGGCGCACTCCACCCCCTTGCATATGCCGGCCGAGGTGGCCCAGCCATCGCTTTGGCTGAGCACGATGGCGCGGCTGGGCGAGGCGTTCGCGCTCGGGTGGCTGGCTTTCGGCGGTCGTTTGCCAGGGCGAGGGCGTTTGTGGCTGGTGCTGGGCGTGGTGGGCGGGCTGCTCATGGTGGTGCTGGCCCAGACGCCGCTGGCGGCATGGTTGAGCACCGGTCTGCAGGGGCGCGTGCGCACCGTGGTGGCCTTGGGTTTCGTATTGCTGTTGGGACTGTCCGCATGGCGGCTTTTTCGCAATCCCGACCCGGCCGCAGCGGTGCCAGGCCGTGCGCGCAATGTCGGCCTGGCGTTGGCTGCGCTGGCCTTTATGGCGGGCGAGCTGGCCGTGGCGACGCTGGGCGGTCACTCGACCATCGGCGCACCATTGGCCCACGCGCTGCGGGTGGTTGGCTACGCGCTGCTGTTCCAGGAGGTTTTCACCACGGGCATTCGCCAGCCCTACCAGCGCCTTCAGGATGCACAGGAGCGCCTGCGTGAGAACGACGCCCGCCTCAGCTTGCTGGGGCGCAACCTGCCTCACACGGTGCTCTACCAGATCGTGCGCGAACCCGACGGAAGCCGCTATTTCGTGCACGTGAGCGATGCCGTCGAGCGTGTGCATGGTGTGACGGCGCAGGCGGTGATGCAGGACCCATGGCTGCTGTACGGACAGATCGTGGAGGAAGACCGCGCAGAACTGTCCCGCATCGAGCTCGAGTCCTTCCGCACCCGGACCCCCATGGAGGCGGTGGTGCGCTCCCGGCATCCGGTGGACGGCCAACAGCGCTGGATGCGTATCAGCGCCTCGCCGCGCAGCATTGGGTCCGGCCGCATGCTCTGGGACGGCGTGATCAGCGACGTGACGGCCGAGCGTCATGCGCAGGAAGCCGAGCGCACCTTGCAGGCCCAGATGGCCAACATGCTGCAGCGCATGCCCGGCGGGGTGGCCCGCATAGACCGCGACCTGCGCGTGCTTTATGTCAATCCGCAGCAGGCCCAATGGATGAACACCGCGCCCGAGCAGGTGCAGGGCCGACTGCTGGCGCAAGTGCTGCCCAAGGAGTTGCATGAACGACTGCTGCCGCGCTGGACGCAGGCGTTTGCCGGTCAGTCGGTGGTCTTTGAAAACCGCATTGAGGGGCGCAATGGCGCGCGCTATTGGCAGACGGCCATCGTGCCCGAGGCGCCGGGGCCTGAGGGCGTGTCGGCCGTGACGGTGTTTTCCTACGACCTCACGGATCTCAAGCGCATCGAGCAGGAGCTTGCGCAGCAGAAGGCGCGGCTGGCGAGCGTGGTCAGCGCCATGCCCGACATGGTGTTCCTCAAAGACGTGGAGGGCGTGTACCTGGCGGTCAATCCGGTGTTCGAGCGCTTTGCGGGCCGTCCGGAAAGCGACATCGTGGGTCGTCGCGACGAAGACCTCTTTGGCAAGGCGCAGGCCACGCAGTTCCGCCACTACGACCACAAAGCCATGGCGGCCTGGCAGCCCTTGGCCTACGAGGAAACGCTGCGTTTTACTGAAGACGGATACGAAGGCCTGTTCGAAACCATCAAGACCCCGATCCGCGACCTGTCCGGTCGGGTGACGGGCGTGCTGGGCGTGTGCCGCGACATCACCGACCGCAAGCGCGCGGAGCAGGAGATCGAGCGGCTGGCGTTCTTTGACGCGCTCACTGGCCTGCCCAACCGCCGCCTGCTGCTCGACCGC
>JBKBUN010000165.1:0-5462 GCA_046289925.1 Burkholderiaceae bacterium
CGCCATCAGGCGGGGCACCTCGTCCCTCACCCAAGCCACCTCGTCCTGGGGCACTTCGAACACCAGTTCGTCGTGCACCTGCATGACGATGCGCGTGGCCAGGCCCTGCGCGTCCAGCGCCTGCTGCACGGCCAGCATGGCCAGCTTGATGAGGTCGGCGGCCGTGCCCTGCATGGGCGCGTTGATGGCCTGACGCTCGGCGCCGGCGCGGCGCGGGCCATTGCCGCTGTTGATTTCGGGCAGCCACAAGCGCCGACCGAACACAGTTTCCACGTAGCCCTTGGCCTTGGCGCTGGCCCGGGTGTCGTCCATGTAGCGGCGCACGCCCTGGAAGCGGGCGAAGTACTGGTCGATGTAGTCCTTGGCCGCCTTGGGGTCGATGCCCAACTGGCTGGCCAGGCCGTAGGCCCCCATGCCGTAGATGAGCCCGAAGTTGATGGCCTTGGCTGCGCGGCGCTGCTCGGGCGTGACCTCCGCCAAGGGCGTGCCGAAGACCTGGCTGGCCGTGGCCCGGTGGATGTCTTCGCCACTGGCAAAGGCGGCCAGCATGGCCGGGTCTTCGCTGAGGTGGGCCATGATGCGCAACTCGATCTGTGAGTAGTCGGCGCTGGCGATGACGTGGCCCGACGGTGCCACGAAGGCCTCGCGGATGCGGCGGCCTTCGGCCGTGCGCACGGGGATGTTTTGCAGGTTGGGGTCGTTGCTGCTCAGGCGCCCCGTGACCGCCACGGCCTGGGCGTAGTGCGTGTGCACACGGCCGGTGTGCGGGTTGACCATCAGCGGCAGCTTGTCGGTATAGGTGCCCTTGAGCTTGGCCAGGCTGCGGTGCTCCAGGATCTTGGCGGGCAGCGGGTAGTCTTCGGCCAACTTTTCCAGCACCTCTTCGTCGGTGCTGCGCGCGCCGGTGGCAGTCTTCTTGACCACGGGCAGGCCCAGCTTGTCGAAGAAGATCTCGCCCAATTGCTTAGGGCTGCTCAGGTTGAAGGGCTGGCCCGCAATCTCGTACGCCTCGGTTTCCAGTTGCAGGATGCGCTGGCCCAGGTCGTGGCTTTGCTGCGCCAGCGTGGCCGCGTCGATCAGCACGCCTTCGCGCTCAATGCGAAACAGCACCTCGCTGGTCTGCATCTCCAGCGCATAGATGTTGCGCAGGCGCTCGTCGGCCTCCAGTTGGGGCCACAGCACGCGGTGCACATCGAGCGTCTGGTCGGCGTCTTCGCAGGCGTAAGCGGCGGCCTTGTCCAGCGCCACCTGGGCAAACGGGATCTGGTGCGCGCCTTTGCCGCACAGGTCTTCGTAGCTCAGGCCCTTGCGGCCGGTGTGGCGCTCGGCCAGGCTGGCCAGGTTGTGGGGCTTCTGCACTTCGAGCACGTAGCTTTGCAACATGGTGTCGTGCTGGTAACCGCGCACCGTGATGCCATGGTTGGCAAACACATGCTGGTCGTACTTGATGTGCTGCCCCAGCTTGGCGGCGCTGGCGTCTTCGAGCCAGGGCTTCAGGCGCGCCAGCACATCGGCCAGCGGCAACTGGGCCGGTGCGTCCGGCCCCTCGTGGCGCAGCGGGATGTACGCGGCCTCGCCGGGCTCCACGCTGAACGACAGGCCCACGATCTGCGCGCGCATTTCGTCCAGCGAGTCGGTTTCGGTGTCCAGTGCCACCAATGGGGCGGCCTGTAGGCGTGCAAACCAGCGCTCGAACGCGGGCCAGTCCAGGATGGTGTCGTAGTGCACCTCGCGCGCCTGCGCCTGCACGGCCACGGCCGAGGCATCGACCTCGGGCGCATCGGCGCTGAAGATCCGGTCGCCCGAACCCCCGGGTGCCGGTGCCGTGCTGCGAGGCTCGGGAGCCGCAATGGCACGCGCCAGGCCCTTGAAGCCATAGCGCTCGTAAAAGCTGCGCAGCGGCTCGGTCTGGGGTTGGGCCAAGGCCAGCGCGTCCAGCGCAGGCAGGCTGGGCACATGCTCGGCCAGGTCGCAATCGGTCTTGATGGTGAGCAGCGCGCGGCCCGTGGGCAGCCAGCCCAGCGTGGCGCGCAGGTTTTCACCGGCGGCCCCCTTGACCTCGCCCGCCCGGGCGATCAGCGCATCCAGCGAGCCGTATTCATTGAGCCACTTGGCGGCGGTCTTGGGACCCACCTTGGGCACGCCAGGCACGTTGTCCACGGTGTCGCCCACCAGGGTTTGAAAGTCCACCATGCGCTCGGGCGGCACGCCAAACTCGGCCATTACGCCGGCCACGTCGCGGCGCTTGCCGCTCATGGTGTCGATCACGGTGATGTGGTGGTTCACCAGTTGCGACAGGTCTTTGTCGCCGCTGGAGATGATGACTTCCACCCCTTGCGTGGCTGCGGTCACGGCCAGGGTGCCGATCACGTCGTCGGCCTCCACGCCGGGCACGACCAGCACCGACCAGCCCAACAGCCGCACCACCTCGTGGATGGGCTCAATCTGCGCGCGCAGGTCTTCGGGCATGGGTGCGCGATGGGCCTTGTAGTCGGGGTAGAGCGCGTCGCGGAAGGTGGGCCCGCTGGCGTCGAACACGCACACGGCATAGTCGGCCGGCTGCTCCTTGCGCAGCGCCTGCATCATGTTGATCATGCCGCGGATGGCCCCGGTGGCTGGGCTGGCCGGGTCGCCGGGTACGGCCCGCAGGTCGGGCATGGCATGGTAGGCGCGGTACAAATAGCTGGAACCGTCCACCAGCACCAAAGTCTTGGGTGTGCTCATGACCGGATTGTGCACACTGGCGCGCGCCAGCCGCCGCTCGTGTCCCACCGCAGGCCTGATGGGCGGCCCTGAGAGTCGGGCCGTTGATCCCCTGAAAAAGATTGCGCTGGCCGCGGTGGTGGCGGGTACGGTCGGCTGGCTCAGCCGGGAGCGGCCTGCGGCTCTGGAGCGCGCCACCTACAATCGGCCCCATGCGCGCTGCCCCCCCCTTCGTCCATACCCTGATGCTGCTGGCCCTTGCCAGCAGCCCCGCATTGGCCCAGAACCCCAGCCCAACCGCTCCCCAGGGCGCCCCCAGCGGGCGTGAGCCGCTGTCCCTTGCAGATCAGGCGCCGGGGCGCCTGAACCAGCGCACCCAGCGCATCCAGATCGAAGACGGCGGCAGCCGCGTGGACGAGTTGCGCGTGGGCGGACAGACGCAGCGCATCACCGTACAGCCCAAGACCGGCGACCTGCCCGCGTACGAAGTGCGCTCGTCCGACGGCACGCGCGGCCGCAGCGGCAGCCTCAACGGAGCCGAAACCAGCACCTCCCCGCGCGTGTGGAACGTGATGAAGTTCTAAGACACTGCGCCCCTGCAGACCGCAGGGGTTGCCCGCAGGCCGCCCCTGGGGCGCGCCAATCCCTCGCCACTTTCTGACCTGATCCTGCTGCCCTGCCATGGCCGTCTTTACCGAAGTCACCCCCCCACAGGCCCGAGAACTGCTGCGCACCTTGCAGTTGGGTGAATTGGTGGAACTGCGCGGCATCGAGGGCGGCATCGAGAACACCAACTACTTCCTCACCAGCGATCGCGGAGAGTACGTGCTCACGCTGTTCGAGCGCCTGTCGGCCGAGCAGTTGCCGTTTTACCTGTACCTGATGAAGCACCTGGCACACGGCGGCATTCCAGTGCCCGACCCGTGCGCCGACAAGCATGGCGAGATCCTGCACACCGTCTGTGGCAAGCCGGCCGCAGTGGTCAACAAACTGCGCGGCCGCAGCCAGCTTGCACCCCAGGCCGTGCACTGCGCGGCGGTGGGCAGCATGCTGGCGCGCATGCACCTGGCGGGACGCGACTACGACCGCCACCAGCCCAACCTGCGCGGCCTGCCCTGGTGGAACGACACCGTGCCCGTGGTGCTGCCACACATCGGCGAAACCCAGCAGGCGCTGCTGCGCGCCGAACTGGCCTACCAGAACCATGTGGCGGCCTCATCCGCCTACGCGGCGCTGCCGCGCGGCCCGGTGCACGCCGACCTGTTTCGCGACAACGTGATGTTCGAGGACGAGACGCTCACGGGCCTGTTCGACTTCTACTTCGCGGGCGTGGACACCTGGCTGTTCGACCTGGCCGTGTGCCTGAACGACTGGTGCATTGACCTGCCCACGGGAGCACATGACGCCACCCGCGCCCAGGCCATGATCGACGCCTACCAGGCGGTGCGTCCGCTCACCGCAGCCGAGCGGGAGTTGCTGCCCGCCATGGCCCGTGCGGGGGCGCTGCGCTTTTGGATCTCGCGCCTGTGGGACTTCTATTTGCCGCGCGAAGCCTCCATGCTCAAGCCGCACGACCCCACACACTTCGAGCGCGTGCTTCAGCAGCGCATTGCGCACCCGCTGCGCCTGGCCTGAAGGCCCCACGGCCCACCGCACCCAAGCACCCGCCAGGCCCCAGGCCATGAGGGCTCGGGTACAGTCTGACCGCAGGCGCGCCACAGCGCGTGCCCCCGCTTTTCCGCCACACATCCATGAAACTTCGCATCGTTCCTGCGCGCGCCGGCCTTGAGTGGGTCAAGCTCGGCACCCGGACCTTCTGGCGCCAGCCCCTGGCCCTGGCCGCCCTGTTCTTCATGACCATGGCGGCCATGTCGATCGCCACCATGGTGCCACTGGTGGGCCCAGCCCTGGCGCTGGCGCTGCTGCCCTCGGCCACGCTGGCCATGATGGTGGCCGCCGCCGAAGCCTCGGAAGGCCGTTTTCCCACCCCGGCGCTGCTGCTGGTGGCGTTTCGCACCGGCAAACAGCGCCTGCGCGCCATGCTCATGCTCGGTGCCATCTATGCGGTGGGATTCCTGGGTTTGGTCGGCGTGTCGGCGCTGATCGACGGCGGCACCTTTGCCAACGTGTACCTGGGCGGCCAGCGCCTGACGCCCGAGACGGCGGCGGATCCCGCCTTCCAGTACGCGATGTGGGTGGCCATGCTGCTGTACGTACCGCTGTCGCTGCTGTTCTGGCATGCGCCGGGGCTGGTGCACTGGCACGGCGTGCCGCCGGTCAAAAGCCTGTTCTTCAGCCTGGTGGCCTGCTGGCGCAACTGGCGCGCGTTCCTGACGTTCGGCTTTGCCTGGTTTGCGGTGTTCATGGGCGCTGGCATCGTGATCAGCTTGGCCTCGACCCTGCTGACCCTGGTGGGCCTGCCACCCATGATGGCCGGCAGCATCATGGTGGCCGCCGCGATGATGCTGGCCGCGATGTTCCTGACCTCGGTGGTCTACACCTTCCGCGACTGCTTCGAGGCGCCTTACGCACCGGGCAGCGCGGGGATGACCGATCGGCTCGATGGGCCGGACGGCCCGGTAGCCTGAGCCGCCCGTGCGGGGCTGGCGCTGGTTGGGGGAGTCTGGCTTGTTTTGATCTCTCAGATGGGATTTGCAACGGGCAAGGCTTAAGGTGTTTTGGGCTGCTCGTGCTTGTTTTTGAAGCACGAGCAGCTATGGAATTCATAGCGTTTTCGTTCTTTGGCGGTAGTGGGTCGC
>JBKBUN010000166.1:0-5402 GCA_046289925.1 Burkholderiaceae bacterium
GCACTTCGCCGGCCACCATGCGCTGCGCCAGCCCTTCGACGATGGCGGTCTTGCCCACGCCGGGCTCGCCGATCAGCACCGGGTTGTTCTTCTTACGCCGCGCCAGCACCTCGATGGTGGTCTCGATTTCCTGCGCACGGCCGATCACCGGATCGAGCTTGCCGTCGCGGGCCATCTTGGTGAGGTCGCGCGAGTATTTGTCGAGTTCCGGCGTGTTGGTCGGCGCCTCAGCGCGGCCATCTTCGGCGCCCTTGCCGACCACCTTGCTGACCTGCTGGCGCAGCGCCTGCGGTGTCAGGCCATAGCGGCGCAGCAGGTTGGCGGCCAGACCTTCGCCTTCTTCGGCCAGACCGATCAGGAAGTGCTCCGGGCCGACATAGGAGTGACCGAGTTCATTGGAAGCCACGAAGGCGCGGCTGAGCGCATCCTTGACCCGGGGCGACACGCCGATCTCGCCCTCAAAGGGCTTGTCACCGCGCTTGGCCTCGGATTCGATCTGGCGCTTGAGGTCGTCGCCCTTGATCTTGAACTGACCTAGGATGGTTTTGACCACATCGCTGTCGGCCAGTGCCAGCAGCAGGTGTTCCGTGTCCACTTCGGAACGGCCAAATTCAGCCGCCTGTTTGGCAGCGTCCTGCAGCAGGGCTTCCGATTGTTCGCTGATGCGGCTGGCCAGCCCACTGCCGCGACGGCGCGACGTGCCGCCACCCGAAGCCGCGGGCTCGCCGAAAGAGGCATCGACCACCTCGTCATCGCCGGCGGCCACCGCTGCGGGAGCGGCGTCGTCACCGATGCGGAAGAAGTCGTTGCCCAGAAAATCCTCGAACAGGCCGCTGCGCGAGCCGAACAAGGCTTCCAGCGGCGAGACGGTGCGCTTTTGCTGCCGCACCAGTTGGCGGTAATGGTCGTCGCACAACAGCATGGTGCTGTGGCGCCCGTTGACATTTGCTTCCACCCGCACGGTCGCGGGTTGACCACAGACTTGGCAATTTTTTCTGGCCATGCTGATGCTCCTAAATAGGTTGATGGGACGAGGTGTCGCGATTCACGACCCGACACCTCGTATCTTGCAAGGCTTATTGCGAGACGGACGAGCCGGCGGCTTTATCCATTGATCGGGATCAAGCGCCCACGCTTCGGCGCACTGGTTTCGCGTTTATCGATCGTGATCGTGAGCACCCCGTTCTTGAATGAGGCCTTGATCGAATCCTGGTTGGCGTTCTCAGGCAGGTTCAAGGCGCGCTGGAAACTGCCATACGAACGTTCGATGCGGTGGTAGCCGCTTTCCTTCGTCTCCTGCTCCTGACGTTTCTCACCACGCACCGTCAGCACGTCGTTGTCGAGCGTGAGCTGGATGTCCTTCTCCTCGACGCCGGGCACTTCCAGCGTAATCACGTATTGCTTCTCGGTTTCCTGGATATCCAGGGCTGGTTTCAATAGGCCAGGCCAATCGGATGGCAGGCGCGGCATGGTCAGCGCCGGAAAACCGAAGCCTCGGAATGCATCCTCGAACAACCGATCGATCTCCCGATGCAGTTGCAGGATCGGGCTGACCGAACCACTGCCCGCCGGCGGATCATGACGCTGCACCGGCAACGAGGTGGATGCCTTCTGATCATCCTGCTCGCTCTTGAACCAGTTCCAGGGAGCCCATTTTTTCAGATCAAAACTCATGTCAAACCTCCATCAATTTGAGCAACTTACCAATCACGAAACTGCTTCGCCTGCGGCGAAAAATGGCGCGCCCAGGCGATACCGGCAACTCGGATGATTTCTGCTGTTCACGCTTGCGCATCACCTCCATCTCTACCCCGGCTCGGGTCTGATCATTGATCCACCAATCGATGTCACTTTGACGAAACCGCCACGTCCCGCCCACCTTGGAAAGCCGAAGCGTCCTCGTGCGCGGCGAGGCGATAAAGCGTCCGTTGACCGACCTTCACGCAGCCAGCTCGTCGAGCGCGAAGATCTCCTGTAGGTGCGCTTTCATCCCCGCGCCGCTTGACGCTTGACATTTCCGACCATGGAAAGCCGTGCAAGACTTCTCACCATATGGTGCCTGTCAGGAAAAAACCAACAGTCCCGGGTTGATGGCTGCGACAAGTGCCGTTGTGCACGTTCATTACGGTAATCGCCCATGTAAATGCCGCCCCTCATGTCAACCCTTGCCAATATGGCTTAGCACCGTTTGCGCGGATTTTTCTGAAATCACGGCCGACCCTCTACTTCGCCTCCAACTGGCCCAGCGCGCCGGTCTTCGAGCAAGCCATACGCGCGCCGCGAAGCCCGTAGACGACCATTCAGCCTAGGAGCCTGTCGGACTTGGAAATCCTCGACTGCATGCCAATGGCCAATGGGCCGCAGCGGTCCATTTGTCGCCGTCTTTGGGCCCCATGGCCCTGCTATGGGGGCCGCAAACACGGCGAAAACGGTCCTCGCTGGGGCTCATTTTCGCTTTCGACGCCCAAGTCCGACAGGCTCCTAGAAATGGCCGTTGACCGCTTGCGACGCATCGAAAGTCTCTTCTGAGTCTTCTGAGAATTCGCGCGCGTAAGCCCCTTGCCAGGCCAAGGCCATCGGCGGCCTCAGCGGGCCCTGCCGCCAGCCTGCGTCAGGCCGACAAGCCGCGCTGGCGCAGGGTCTCGTACAAGCACACGCCGCTGGCCACCGACACATTGAGGCTTTCCACCGCCCCCTGCATCGGAATGCGGACCAACTCATCGCAGGTCTTGCGCGTGAGCTGGCGCATCCCACTGCCCTCGGCACCCAGCACCAAGGCCACAGGGCCACGCAGATCGGCCTGGTACAAGGTGCGCGGCGCGTCGTCGCTGGTGCCAATGCACCAGATGTTGCGCTCCTTAAGTTCGCCCAGCGTACGGGCCAGGTTGGTGACCATGAAGTACGGCACGGTCTCTGCCGCGCCGCTAGCCACCTTGGCCACCGTGGCGTTGATACCCACGGCATGGTCTTTGGGCGCGATCACCGCATGGGCACCCGCGCCGTCGGCCACCCGAAGGCAGGCGCCGAGGTTGTGCGGGTCGGTCACGCCGTCAAGCACCAGCAGGAGCGGCACCTGCCCTGCGGCTTCCAGGTGTTCAAGCAGGCCGTCGAGCGAATGCACCTGCTCTACCGCCTGCACGCGCGCCGCCACGCCCTGGTGAGCTTGCGTGCCCGCCAGCCGCGCAATGCGCAGCCCGTCGGCCTCGATCAAACGCACACCCGCTTCGCGGGCCCGGTCCAGAAAATGGCGCATGCGGGCGTCGCGGCGCGTAGGCTCGAAGTAGATCTCGACGATGGACTGCGGTGCGGTCTTGAGCCGCACGCCCACGGCATGGAAACCGAACAGGACTTTGGGAGTGGAAGACATAGCGCCATTATCGTGTGCCCCAACGCGGGGGGAATCGACTGCTATTATCTTTATAGCTAAAAATGACCTGTGGATAAGCACAAGCCCTTTATAAGACAATACCAATCAAGCGCACCATGGCGCAGTCTGCCGCGTTGTAGCCACCGTCGGTGGCCTGGGCAACGGCACGCTCCAGCGCCTCCGTCTGGTCGCTGACGCAACGCAGGCGCGTGATGACACGTTTTTTCGTGGTCGAAATGGGGCATGGACGGAGGCCGAAGACACTAGGAGCCTGTCGGACTTGGGAATCGTCGGCTTACATGCCAATGGGCAATGGCCAATGGGCCTCTGCGGTCCATTTTTCACCGTCTTGCGGCCCCATAGTCCCTCTATGGGGCTGCAAACACGGCGAAAACCATCCTCGCTGGGGCTCATGTTCGCTTTGGATGCCCCAAGTCCGACAGACTCCTAGGGGCTACAGGCCCAATCACCCACAAGGCCGACCACAACGGTCGGCCTGCTCCCCTGCATCCAGCGCTCAAGCGTTGGCGGCTTCGTTGAGGGCCACCTGGCCGGCTTCAATGGTGATGCGCCGCTCGCACTGGGCTGCGATGTTCCGGTCGTGCGTCACAAGCACCAGAGTCGTTCCCTGCTCGCGGTTGAGTTCCAACATCAGCCGCATGATGGTCTCGCCGGTCGCAAAGTCCAGGCTGCCCGTTGGCTCATCGGCCAGCAGCACCGCGGGTTTGACCACGAAGGCACGCGCCAGCGCCACACGTTGCTGCTCGCCGCCCGACAGGACCTTGGGGTAATGATGGAGCCGCTCGCCCAAACCCACCCGCCCCAGCATCTCAGCCGCTCGGGCGCGCGCATCGCGCTGGCCCGCCAATTCCAGCGGAAGCATCACGTTCTCCATGGCCGTGAGGTTTCCCATGAGTTGGAAGCTCTGGAACACGAACCCCACCTTCTGGGCGCGCAGCGCGGCCCGGGCGTCTTCGTCGAGAGCGAACAAGTCTTGCCCGTCCAAGCGCACGGTGCCGCGCGTGGGCGTGTCGAGCCCGGCGATGATGGACAGCAGCGTGCTCTTGCCCGAACCCGATGCGCCGACGATGGCCACGGTTTCCCGTGCGGCCAGGCGGAAATCGATATCCCGCAGAATGTCGAGCGAACCGGTCGAATCGGCGACCGACTTGAACACATGCTCCACGGAAATCACCGGGAGTGTGCGGGCGGAGGGTTGATCAGACATGAAAGGTTCCGGAACTTGATGCGACATCTCAATCGACGCCACTGCCACTGTATCGCGGCCGGGGCAACAGCCCTGTGGCTGGGGATTTGCCCCACCTGGGTGGTGGCCCAGAATGTGCAGGCCGCGGCCAAGGCGCCGACTGACAAGCGCACGCCTGCGGTCATCCTGGTATTGGGTGACTCTCTGAGCGCTGAATACGGCATTGCGCGTGGCACCGGCTGGGTGGCGTTGCTCGAACAGCGTCTGGCGCAAGAAAAGCTCGCGGCCACAGTCGTCAATGCCAGCGTGAGCGGAGAAACCACCTCGGGCGGGCGCTCACGGCTGCCAGCCCTGCTGGCGCAGCACAAACCCACGCATGTCGTGATCGAACTGGGCGGCAATGACGCCCTGCGGGGCCTGCCCCTGCAAAACACCGCCGACAACCTGGGCTGGATGACCCAGGCGGCCCAGCAGTCCGGAGCGCGTGTGTTGCTGCTCGGGATGCAGGTGCCACCCAACTACGGCAGTGACTACGCCAAGCGCTTTGCCGACACCTTCGAGCAGGTTGCAAAACAGCACAAGGCGGCCGTGGTGCCGTTTTTCCTGAAAGGGGTGGCCGATGGGCCTGATCCAACGAAGCTCTTTCAGCCAGATCGCATCCATCCCAAGGCCGAGGCACACCCCATCATGCTGGCCAATGTGTGGCCCGAGCTTCGCAAACTGCTGCGCTGAACCTAGGAGCCTGTCGGATTTGGGAATCGTCGGCTGCAAATGGGCCGCAGCGGTCCATTTTTCACCGTCTTTTGGCCCCATAGCCCCGCTATGGGG
>JBKBUN010000016.1:0-31190 GCA_046289925.1 Burkholderiaceae bacterium
CAACGTTCAATTGGCCGGTGGCGCTGCGACAGAGGCCATCGTGGGAGCCGGTTTCAATTCCCCGCCTGAGCAGGTCAGGTCCTTCGAGCTGGGCGTTAAAAAGCAGCTTGCGCGCAGCCTCGACCTGGGTGTGGCGATCTTCCGCACCGACGTCACGAAGGGTCGTATTCCGGCGCAGGCGGGCGGACAGTTCGCCTTGCCCAACAACAAATACTACATCCAGGGCTTGGAGATGCTGGCCGCGGGCGACATCACCCGCGAGTGGAAACTCTATGCCGGCTACACCTATCTGCAAAACAAGATCACCGCGGCACCCTCCGCAGGCGCCAACGAGAACTTCGTCAAAGGGCAAAAGCTCGGCAACACGCCCAAGCATGCGTTTACCTTGTTCACCACCTATGACTTGACCTCGCAGTTCACTGTGGGTGGCGGGGTACAACGGCAAAGCCGGGTGACCAGCGGGGTCGACACCGACCCGAGCGACAACGTCTATACGGTCTCGGTCGATGGATACACGGTATGGGACCTCTATGCCGCGTACAAATTCACCCCCCGGACGCAGTTGCGACTGAACGTGAACAATGTGGCCAACAAACGCTATATCTCGCAGCTCGCTGATGGTGGCTCCCAAGGAATCCCTGGTCGCGGGCAGCAGGCGATCCTTACCCTGCGGCACGACTTCTAAGCCGGGGCGCACAGGTGGTTGTCACCCTCAACAACATTCTCGCGCTGGATGAACTGGCCGTGATACGCAGCCAGCTCGTCGGCGCGCCTTGGACCACCGGGCTGAGTGCCGGCCCGCAAGCCTTGCTTGCCAAGAAGAACGAGCAATTGCCGGAAGACTTTGCTGGCCTGGCCGAGCTGCGGCGGCTGGTGATGCGGGCCTTGAACCGCTCACCCTTGCTGCTGTCGGCCACCCTGCCCTTCAAGGTGGTGCCGCCCAACTTCAACCGCTACACACCCGAACACAACCAGTATGGCTGGCACACCGACAGCACGCTGCGCTACCTGCCCGACGGCAGCGTGTTGCGCACCGACATCTCGGCTACGCTGTTCCTGAGCGATCCCGCCGATTACGATGGCGGCGAACTGCAGATTGAAGATACCTACGGCACCCAGCGCATCAAGCTAGCTGCCGGCAGCCTGGTGATCTACCCCTCGGGCTCGATCCACGAAGTCACACCGGTCACGCGCGGCGAACGGTTGGCCTGTTACCTGTTTATACAGAGCGTGGTGAAAGATGCCGAATGTCGGCGTCTTCTCTACGAGATGGACCTGAACCTGATGGACCTGCGGCAGCGCTGCGGCGACGCAGACCCGGCACTGGTGCGCCTGACCGGCCTCTACAACAACCTGCTGCGGCGCTGGTCAGAGTGTTGAGCATTCTCCCTCCGCTATAGACCCACCGGCGCAACTCCTGACAGGCCGCAAGCCAATCTGTTGAGCTTTCCCTCAATTAACGGCATCACCACAGGTATCGCACCCAATACTTGCCAAGTATCGGTACAACGCATGACGGGCTCAGCGGTTGTCATGATTTACGAAAGGCTCAATAGGTGCGGGGCCGGCCACCAAAAACTATCGCGACCGCTATCGGTCGCCCTACACCCCAAAGTCTCTTTCTTCTTCAGGGGTGGTGCCAGTCACCATGATCGTTAGGTTGACGCGCAGGCTGTGCCATTGCCCCCCCACACACATGCAAGAGTTGAGTAGATTCGCTATTAAATTGATAGCTGCTCGTGCTTGATTTGAAAGCACGAGCAGCATTTTGAGGTCTTGCTGCTTCGGCCGTGCAGAGGGTCCGGCACTGGCCGGGGCATGCCCTGATCCAGCGCACGATCTGCGCCCCTGCAGCCCGACCGATTCGCTTCGCGCGGCCGTGTGTGCCTCGGCGGGTGTGGCGACATGCCGCGGTACTTGGCCGCGGCTTTGCACGAGGTACGGGGCACCAGATCTGCACGCCGCGCCCCGCGGCCAGCGGGCGATGGCTTTCGGTGGTCGAGTGCGGGCGGCCCGCATCCCTCCTGCGCTCAGTTCTCCAGCGCTACACCGAGCGGCTGCGCGCCAGCGGCGGGTTGCGTGCAAAGTAGCGCACGATGCCGCGCAGCAGCGCGTCGGCTATCTGTTCCTGGTATTCAGGGCTGCGCAGGCTGGCCTCTTCTTCGGGGTTGCTGATGAAGGCCGTCTCGACCAGCACGCTCGGAATGTCCGGGGCCTTGAGCACGGCAAACCCCGCTTGCTCCACCCGTGGCTTGTGCAGGCGGCCGATGCGGCCGATCTCGCCCAGCAGGGCCGTACCGAGCTTGAGGCTGTCGTTGATCTGCGCCGTGGTGCTCATGTCCAGCAGCGCACGCTGTACATGCAGGTCCTGGGTCTGCACGTTGATACCGCCCACCAGGTCGGCCTGGTTTTCTTTGTTGGCCAGCCAGCGCGCGGCCGTGCTCGATGCGCCGCTTTCGCTGAGCGCGAACACGCTTGCCCCTCGCGCTGCGGGTGTGGTGAAGGCGTCGGCGTGGATGCTCACAAACAGGTCGGCTTGCACGCGGCGGGCTTTTTCCACCCGCACGCGCAGCGGCACAAAGAAATCTGCGTCGCGGGTCATGACCGCGCGCATGGGATTGCCGCCCACGCTGGTGGCATTGATGCGGTCGCGCAGCAGTCGTGCCACACGCAGCACCACGTCTTTTTCGCGTGTGCCGGCCGGGCCGATGGCACCCGGGTCTTCGCCACCGTGGCCCGGGTCGATGGCCACGATGATGATGCGGTCGGTCTGGGTGGCCGTGGCGCGCGGTGCCCCGGGTGCTGGCGCTGCGCTGGGCCGCTGGGCCACGGCCGCAGGCGGGCTTGCCGGCCAGGGGGCAGGCGGTGCAGCGGCCGGGCCGGACGCATGGGGACCAGCGCCGCCACCATGGCGCTGTGCGATCCAGTCGCCCAGCGGGTCGGCCCCGCTGCCGGGGGCCGGGGCACGCGTTGCGGCGCTGCTGCTGGCAGCCGGGGCGGGCGTCATGCCCAGCGGGGCCGGGGCCGTCGGCGCGGCCGCAGCGGGGGCGGCCGGGGTGGTTTCGCGCAGGCGCTCGGCGATCAGCGCCTCCAGCGGGTCCGGTGGGTCGGCCGGGTACAGGTCGAATACCAAGCGGTGCTGGTAGGCGGCCACCGGCGGCAGCGAAAACACCTGGGGTTTGGCGGGCTGTTTCAAGTCGACCACCAGGCGTACCACGCCCGGGGCGTTCTGGCCCACGCGGATGCCGGCAATGTTCGGGTCATCGGGCTTGACCTTGGCCACCAGTTCGCGCAGTTCGGGGCTGAGGTCTATGCCTTCGATGTCCACCGCCAGGCGCGGCGGCGTGGTCACGAAGAACTGGCGCGCCACCAGCTTGCCGTCGGACTCAATGGTCACGCGCGAATAGTCGGCAGCTGGCCACACGCGCACGGCCAGAATGGTCGCACCCCAGGCAATGTGCTGCGTGCCCAGCAGCAGCACCAGCGTGCCGCCCCGCAGCAGCGCGCGGCGTGTGGTGCCGCGCGGGGCCAGCCCGGCAGACGGCAGCGGGGCGTGGGTTTGCCAGGCGGTGTGGGCGGGCGTGGGCGGCGGGGGGACGGGGGGATGCTGGCTCATGCGGCCAACTCCGCCAGCAAGCCACGGCCCAGCGCTGTGCCGGCCGTGAGGGTGATGCGCCGCTCGGTATCGCCCAATGCCTCCAGCGCAATCTGCAGGTCGGCCGGCGGGGCTAGGCCTGCGGCCTTGTCGGGCCATTCGGCCAGCTTCAGCCCGGGGCTGGCAAAAATGTCGCGAAAGCCCGCGTCTTCCCACTCGCGCGGGTCGTCGAAGCGGTAGAAGTCAAAGTGCCAGATGGCCAGGCCGTCGGGCGCTTCGTGGGGTTCGACCACGGCGTAGGTCGGGCTCTTGATGCGGCCGGTGATGCCGAGTGCGCGCAGCAGGTGGCGCACCAGCGTGGTCTTGCCTGCGCCCAGGTTGCCGTGCAGCGTGAGGTAGGCACCGCGCAGCGCGGGCTGGCGCGCCAACTGCGCGGCCAGCGCGGCGGTGGCATCTTCGTCCGCGCACAGCCAGCTGCGGCTGGGGGGGCTTTCTACAATCGAGCCGGTATGTGGTGCAGCAGTCAACTCGTTCCTCAAGTGCAGGAGTGGGCACGCGAGCTGGGATTCTCCCAAATCGGTGTGGCCGGCGTGGATTTGTCCTCTGCCGAGCCCGGATTGCTGCAGTGGCTGGAGGCGGGCTTTCATGGCGAGATGCACTACATGCAGGCCCACGGCCTGCGCCGCGCCCGCCCGGCCGAGCTGGTACCCGGCACCGTCAGCGTGATCACCGCACGCATGGACTATCTGCCGCGCAGCACGCTGCAACCCGCGGTCGATGCCGCGCCAGACGCCTGCGACACCGCGTCAGGCGCTGACGCTGGCATGGCCACCTGGCAGCAGCGCGAGCTCGCCCGACTGGCGCAACCGCACGAGGCCGTGGTCTCGCTCTATGCCCGGGGGCGCGACTACCACAAGGTGCTGCGCAGCCGCCTGCAAAAGCTGGCCGACCGTATCGCCGCCACGGTAGGCCCTTTCGGCCATCGCGTGTTCACCGACTCGGCCCCCGTGCTCGAAGCCGAACTGGCCGCACGCAGCGGCCTGGGCTGGCGTGGCAAGCACACCTTGGTGCTGCACCGCGAGGCAGGCTCCATGTTCTTTCTGGGCGAGATCTACGTGGACTTGGCCCTGCCGCCCACACCGGCGGTCACGGCCCACTGCGGCCAGTGCACGGCCTGCATCACAGCCTGCCCCACCGGGGCCATCGTGGCCCCGCACCGGGTGGATGCGCGGCGCTGCATTTCGTACCTGACCATCGAACACCCCGGGCCCATCGACGAAGCGCTGCGCCCGCTCATGGGCAACCGCATCTACGGTTGCGACGACTGTCAGCTCGTGTGCCCCTGGAACAAATTCGCCAAGGCCAGCCCCTTGCCCGACTTTGACCCGCGCCCCGGGCTCACGGGCGCGGGTCTGCTGACGCTGTGGGCCTGGGACGAGGCCACCTTCTTGCAGCGCACCGAGGGCAGCCCCATACGCCGCATTGGGCACGAGCGCTGGCTGCGCAACCTGGCCGTGGCGCTGGGCAACGCGCTGCGGGCCAGCACCGATGATGAGCAGCACCAGGCGGTGCGCACCGCGCTGCAGGCGCGTGCCGACCACCCGAGCGCGCTGGTGCGCGAGCATGTGGCCTGGGCGCTGGCGCAGGCGGATGCGGCGGATTGAGCTCGCCATATTACAAGCGAAATTGGCTTTCCGTGCTTGCAATACAAGCACGCGCAGCTATCAAATCAATAGCGAACCGATGGGGTGGTGGGTTTCAGCGCCACCAGCCCACGCGGCGCAGTGTCTGCTCCAGCCCCTCGGCAAAGCGCGCATGGCCTGCGCTGTTGGCATGGATCGCGTCGGCGCGCAGGCGCTCGTCCGACAGCACCTCGGACCAGCCCTTGGCATGCAGTGGCACCTGCAGTGCGTTGGCCAGTTCGGCATAGAGCGCATGGTCTTGCAGATGCCCCGCCGCGGCCAGCAGGGTGGGCGCGGGCATGGCCACCAGCAGCACCTGGGCGCCGGCATCGCGGCTGGCCTGCACGATGGCGCGCAGGTGCTCGCGGGTTTCGGCCGTAGACACGCGCCGCAAAAAGTCGTTGCCGCCCAGGCCCACGATGACCAGCGCCGGCCGGTGCTGCGCCAGCAGCGCGCCGAGCCGCTCGCGCCCCTGGGCGCTGGTGTTGCCCGACACCCCGGCGTTGACCACGTGCCAGCCCGTGCGCTGCTGCAGCAGCGCAGGGTAGGCGGCCTCGGGCGTGGTGCCTACGCCCGATGTGAGCGAATCGCCCAGCACCAGCACCGTAGCCCCGGCGGGCAGTGCAGACTGCCGGGGCGGCTTGCGGCCGCAACCGCTCAGTGTCACCAGTGTCGGCACCAGCGCTGCTGCGGCCGTGGCCAGCACATGACGGCGCTTGGGCAGGGGGGACATCATCGCAACACACCCAATGCAAACGGCAGGCTCGCCACCCCCAGCAGGGTGGACAAAGTGACCAGACCGGCCACATACGCGCCGTTGTAGCCCATGCGCGCGGCCAGCACATAGCAGGTGGATGCCGTGGGCAGCGCCGAGAAGGCGAGCAGCACCGTCGTCTGCACCGGGCTCAGTCCAAACCCGCGTGCCATGGCCAGGCCGATGAGGGGCTGCACCAGATGGCGCAGCGTGAGTACGGCCACGCTGAGCGAACGCCCGCGAGCCAGCTGTCCCAACTGCATGCCCGCGCCCGCCGCCATGAGCCCCAGCGCCAGCGACGATGCGCTGATGCGGCCGACCGTAGGCGCCATCCATTCGGGAATGCGAAAGCCCAGCAGGTTGGCCACCAAGCCCGACACCGTGGCCAGGATCAGCGGGTTGCGCAGCAGCTCACGTACAAAGCCCTGTTGGCCATGGCGCGCCATGGGCCACACCGCGGCCATGTTGAACAGCGGCACACACACGCCGATCAGCACCGCAATGAGCTGCACGCCCTGGCCGCCCGCCAGGCGTTCGGCGATCGCCAAGCCAATGAAGGAGTTGAAGCGGAACGCCACCTGCGCGCTGGCCGCGTGGTCGCGCCGGTCGATGTGGCGGCCCAGCACGGGCCACCAGGGCAGGCTGTAGGCCAGTGCAATGCCGCTCAGGGCCGCCAGCAGGCCCGCGCCGATCAGGCCCGAGGTGGCGACCAGATCCACCGGGCTTTTGACGATGGACTGGAACAGCAGCACCGGAAAGAGCAGGTAGTACACCAGGCTCTCCACCGGCTGCCACACCGCGCGGTTCAGCGGGGTGAAGCGGCAGAGCAGGTAGCCCAGCAAGATGAGCGAAAAGTCCGGAAGCAGCAGCTGGGCATAGTGCACCCGCCGAGAATACCCTAGGAGCCTCTCGGACTTGGGAATCGTCGGCTGCAAATGCGCCGCAGCGGTCCATTTTTCACCGTCTTTTGGCCCCATAGCCCTGCTATGGGGCTGCAAACACGGCGAAAACTGTCCTCGCTGGGGCGGATTTTCGCTTTCGACGCCCCAAGCCCGACAGGCTCCTGGGGCCGCGCCGCGCGTGAGGGTTCACCCTTATGTGGTATCCACAGTCTGTAGGGATTTGCGTTGCGCATACCATCGGCTCACCTTCCATCAACCAAGGAGAGAACGTCATGCAACGTCGTCACTGGCTGGCACTCGCACTGGCCACGGCAGCGGGTTCGGCCGCAGCCCAGGGTTATCCGAACAAGCCCATCAAACTGGTTGTGCCCTTTGCACCGGGGGGCACCACCGACATCATCGCCCGCACCATCGCCGACCCGCTGGGCAAGGCGCTGGGGCAGAGCGTGATTGTCGAAAACCGCGCAGGCGGGGGTGGCATCATAGGCGCGAGCGAAACGGCCAAGGCCGCACCCGATGGCTATTCGCTGGGTGTGGCCACCGTCTCCACCACCGCAGCCAACCCGGCCATCAACCCCAAGACGCCGTACAACCCGCTGACAGACTTCACACCCATCATCAACATCGCAGCCACGCCCAACGTGATCGCGGTGCACCCGAGCTTTCCGGCCAAGGACTACAAGGGTTTCGTGGCCGAGCTCAAGAAGTCGCCGGGCAAGTACTCGTACTCCTCCTCGGGCACGGGCGGCATCGGCCATCTGCAGATGGAG
This sequence comes from Burkholderiaceae bacterium, assembly GCA_046289925.1. Taxonomy (GTDB): domain Bacteria; phylum Pseudomonadota; class Gammaproteobacteria; order Burkholderiales; family Burkholderiaceae_C; genus Acidovorax_G. The sequence continues at coordinate 7,704 of JBKBUN010000016.1, forward strand.
TTGTACAAGAGCCTGAGCGGCACCTTCATCACGCACATTCCGTACCGCGGTGCGGGGCCTGCTCTGAACGACACCGTCGCCGGCCAGGTGCCGATGATTTTTGACAACCTGCCCTCGGCGCTGCCCTTCATTCGCGACAACCGCCTGGTGCCCATCGTGGTGGCCGCTCCGCAGCGACTGGCTGCGCTGCCCAACGTGCCCACCTTCAAGGAAGTGGGGCTGGAGCCCGTGAACCGCCTGGCCTACTACGGCATCGTGGGCCCCAAGGGGCTGCCGCGAGACGTGGTGGACAAGATCAACGCCGGCGTGCGCAAAGCGCTCGAAGACCCGGCCGTGCGCAAGCGCATTGAAGACACCGGCTCGGTCATCGTGGGCAACACGCCAGAGCAGTTTGGCGCGCAGATCAAGGCGGAGTTCGACGTGTACAAGAAGGTCGTCGACGAGCAAAAGCTCAAGCTCGACTGACGGCACCTGCAGCCGCCACACGGCCGCTGCATCCGTGCCATCATCGGCCATCCGTCCTGCCGGGCGGATGGCCTTTGGGTTGGCTCCTACCCGCTGTATGCCCGCTGCTGCGTTGCCTGAACATTCGCTGCCCCCGCCGCCCGCCGCCTTGGGCGATAGCCCGCTGCCTGCGGCCAGCGCCGATGCCATCGACGCGTTTGTGGATGCGCTATGGCTTGAAGACGGCCTGGCGCGCAACACCCTGGCCGCCTACCGGCGTGACCTGACGCTGTACGCGCAGTGGCTCGCGCAGCAGCCGCCGCCGCTGGCCCTGGACCAGACGGCCGAGCACCACCTGCAGGCCTACTTTGCGGCCCGCCATGCGCACACGCGCGCCACCAGTGCCAACCGGCGGCTTACGGTGCTGCGCCGCTACTTTCGCTGGGCGTTGCGCGAGCGGCGCATTGCTGCAGACCCCACGCTGCGGCTGGAGGCCGCGCGCCAACCGCTGCGCGTGCCCAAGTCGCTGACGCAGGCGCAGGTAGAGGCCCTGCTGGCCGCGCCCGACCTGGGCCAGCCGCTGGGCGTGCGCGACCGCGCCATGCTGGAGCTGATGTACGCCAGCGGCCTGCGCGTGACCGAGTTGGTGACGCTCAAAACCTACCAGGTGAGCTTGGCCGAGGGCGTGCTGCGCGTGGTGGGCAAGGGCCGCAAAGAGCGGCTGGTGCCCTTTGGCCAGGAGGCCCACGCCTGGTTGGTGCGTTACCTGCAGGACGCGCGCGGCGCCATCCTGGGCGGGCAGCGCACCGACGACCTGTTTGTCACCCAGCGCGGCGCGGCCATGACACGCGTCGCCTTCTGGATGGTCGTGAAGAAATGGGCCGCGGTGGCGGGCATCGTGGCACCGCTGTCGCCCCACACGCTGCGCCATGCGTTTGCCACGCACTTGCTCAACCACGGGGCCGATTTGCGTGTGGTGCAGTTGCTGCTGGGCCATGCGGACATCTCGACCACCACCATCTACACCCACGTGGCGCGCGAACGGCTCAAGGCCCTGCACGCCGCACACCACCCGCGCGGGCAGGCGGGTTGAGCGGCCCGCGCGCAGGGCGCGGCGGTGTGGGGCCAGTGTGGGGCAGGTGTGGGCACGGCCCTGTTGCCCGGCGTGCGGCGGTGCGCCCGTGGAGCGGGAACGGGCCCGTCGTCAGCACCCCGCGGACTTGGTGGCTGACTGGCCCCCGATCCAGCACAGACTAGCACGAGCAGCTATCGAAACCATAGCGGTCTAAGGCTTCTGGAGGTGCCCAGCCAGGCACGGCCAGTGTCCCGCAGGTGGCCCGCGCAGGCCCCAGGTTCACACCGTATCGCTCGGGTGGGCAGCCGGTGTGGCCCTGCGCTCGGGCACCGCGTCGGGCGGAATGGGGGCCCGGCTGTCCACGCCCAGATGCAGGGCGGCCTGGGCCATGAGGTGGGCCGACACCGGGGCGGTGACAAACACAAAGAGCGTGATCAGCAGTTCGGCAAAGCCCATCGCGCCCCGCGCTGCGGCCAGCACCATGCTGGCGATCAGCACGCCTCCTACGCCCAATGTCGACGCCTTGGTGGGCGCGTGCAGGCGCATGAAGAAGTCCGGCAGCCGCACCAGCCCGATGGCCCCCACGAGGCTGAAGAACCCGGCCACTATCAGCAAGGCTGCGGCGGCCCACTCGGCAACGGTTTGAAGCAGGGGGGCGGCGGCGCTCATGGCAAGGCTCCCGGAGTGCAGAGGATTCGCGGTGTCATTCGATCACGTCTCCGCGGGTCAGGTAGCGCGACAGCGCCACGGTGGACACAAACCCCAGCATGGCCACGATCAGCGCCGCCTCGTACAGCAGTGCGGTGTGCCAGCGGATGCCCAGCAACACCGTCAGGGCCACCGCATTGAGGTACAGCGTGTCGATGGCCAGCACCCGGTCGATGGGCTGCGGTCCGCGCCACAGGCGCCAAGTGCACAGCGCCAGCGAGAGCGCCATGCATGCGGTGGCAAAGTCCAGTGCCCAGGGCAGCACGGTCGTGGTCATGGCCTTACTCCTGGCGACGGTGCGTGCGCACCGTGGCCTTCGAAAATCGCACGCAGGGGGGCTTCGTAGCGTTGCTGGATGTCTTGTGCCATCTGCTTGGGGTCTGCACAGTCGAGTGCGTGCACCAGGATGCGGTGCTGTGCTTCGTCCACCGTGCACGACACCGTGCCCGGCGTGGTGGTGATGATGCTGGCCAGCAGCGCAATCGCCGTGGGGTCTTGCAGCGTGAGGGGCACTACCACCCAGTCCGGCCGGGGGCGGCTGACCGGGCCCAGCACCAGACGGGCCACGCTGATGTTGGATACCACGATGTCCCGCAGCACCACCGCCACCAGCCGTGGCACGGGTGCCCAGCGCACCGGGCGGCTGGCAGGCAGAAAGCCGTGCAGCAGCCAGGGCACGGCCACACCCAGTAGCGCGGCCGACAGCAGGTGCACAGGTTCGATCGACCGCTGCAGCAGCAGCCAGCCGATGCCCAGCAGGGCAGACCACCGTGGATGGGCGAGCAGAGGCCGGCGCTTCATGGACGTTCTCCCGGGGGCGGCGTCAGCCGCACTTCGCCTTCACCCGCACGGTAGGGGCGTGTGCTGCGGGCATTGCGTCCACCCACCGTGTGCAGCACCTGCTCGGCATAGGTGCCGGTGTCGGTCAGTTGCAGGGCCATGGCGTCGGTGTATCGCTTCATGGGCGAGGCTGCCACGGCCAACAGCACCGTGAGCGACATCAGCCCCAGCGTGGCCGTGGTCAGGCGCAGACTGTGCCCGGCCTGCACGGCTTTGGGGTCGGCCGGCAGGGCCGCCCAGAACAGGATGCTGCCCGCCCGCGCCAGCCCCACCAGGGTCAGAAAGCCCGCGCCCAGTACCACCGCCCACACCCAGGTGTGCGCCGGACTGGCAGCGGCGCTTTCAAGCACCATCACCTTGCCCAAAAAGCCCGGCAGCGGCGGCAAACCGGCCGCCGAAGCTGCGCCCAACAGCATCATGAGCCCCAGCAGAACCGGCTGGGCCACCGGCGTGGCCGGTTGCAGCAGATCGCCCGTCGGACCGCGCTGCGATGCGACCAGTTCCACCAGCAGGAACAGGCTTGCCACCACCAGCGTGCTGTGCACCATGTAGTACACAGCGGCCGACAGCCCTGCCGGGGTGAACAGCCCCACCCCCGCGAGGATGGTGCCCACCGAGCCAACGGTGAGGTACGACACCATGCGCGCCATACTGTGCGCCGCCAGGGCCCCCAGCGTGCCCAGCACGGCGGTGACCAGGGCCAGGGGTAGCAGCCAGGCCGCAGCTGCCAGGGCGGCATGGCCCGCGCCGTCGCCCAGCATCACGGCGTGCACCCGGATGATGCTGTAGACGCCCACCTTGGTCATGATGGCGAACAGCGCCGCCACCGGGGCCGTGGCCGCTGCGTAGGTGCCGGGCAGCCACAGGTACAGTGGCACGATGGCGGCCTTGAGGCCAAACACCACCAGCAGCAACAGCGCCCCGACCTTGAGCAGTGCCGCGTCTTCAGGGCCTAGCTGTGCAATGCGCAGGGCCAGATCGGCCATGTTCAGCGTACCCGTGACGGCGTACACCAGCGCCAGCCCGATCAGGAACAGGGCCGATGCCACAAGGTTGAGCACCACATAGTGCAGCCCCGCACGCACCCGATCGCGCCCCTGGCCGTGCAGCATCAGTGCGTATGAGGAGATGAGCAGCACCTCGAAAAACACAAACAGGTTGAACAGGTCTCCGGTGACGAAGGCCCCCGACAGACCCATGAGCTGGAAGTGGAACAGTGCATGGAAATGGCGGCCATGCGCGTCCCAGCCGCCCGTGGCGTACCAGAGCACCGGCACTGCGATGGTCCAGGTCAGCGCCAGCATCAGCGCGCTCAGGCGGTCGACCACCAGCACGATGCCAAACGGCGCGGGCCATGCGCCCAGCGGGTACACCTGCAGGCCGCCGTAGGCCGCCTCTGTGAACAAGCGCCAAGCGAGCACCGCGCCCAGCACGGCTGCGGCCAGGCTCACGCGGCGGCGCCGGCGCAGCAGGTGGCTGCCGTGGTGGGACTCACCGCCGCCATCGCCCAGCCACAGCAGCAGCGCTGCCGTGGCCAGCGGCAGCAGCACGGGCAGCACCGGCAGGTGCTGCGCAAAGAACTGCGCCACCATGCCGTTCACGCCTCGTGCCTTTCTGCGTTGCCGGACGGGGGCTCGGCCCCGTCCACGTGGTCGGTGCCGGTCTCGTGGCGCGCGCGCAAGGCCAGTTCCACCACGAATCCGGTGGTGGCAAACCCGATCACGATGGCCGTGAGAACCAGCGCCTGCGGCAGCGGGTCGGCCACGCGACCGTCTGGCGTCAGGATGGGGGCGGCGTCCATCCAGAGACGCCCCATGGCGAAGATGAACACATTGACGGCGTAGCCCAGCAGGCTCAGACCGATCACCACCGGCCAGGTGCGGCCGCGCAGAATCAGGTACAGGCCGGTCGCGGTCACGCAGCCAATGCCGCTGGCCACCAGAAATTCAATGCTCATGGGCGGGCTCCTTCGGTTGCGGCAGGGGGCTCGCTGCCAGGCTCCCGCGTGACGCCCCCCAGGGCCGACAGCATGAGCAGCGTGGAGCCCACCACGGTGATGTACACGCCCAGGTCGAACAGCGCCGCTGTAGCCAGCGGCAGATGCCCCAGGCCTGGCACCCACGGATGGCCGTGTGCGCTGGTCAGGAAGGGCTGGCCCAGCACAAAAGCCCCTGCACCAGTGGCCGCAGCAATGCCCAGACCCAACGCAATCCAGCGAACAAAACGCCGCCCGCCCTGCGCATGCAGCAGCGCCTCGGTACGGCTCTGGCCCAGGGCCGTGTACTGCAGCACCAGGGCCACGGCTGTGACCAGCCCGGCAATGAACCCCCCGCCCGGCAGGTTGTGGCCCCGCATAAAGATGTAGACCGTGGTCACCAGGGCCAGCGGCAGCACCACCCGTGCCGCCACACGCAGCATCAGGGGTTGTGCCGCAAAGGTCCAGGGGCGGCCCGCCGCATCGGTACCTGGCTTGCGGGCGCGCATGCCATCCATCAGGGCCAACACTCCGATGGCTGCAATGCCGAGCACCGTGATTTCCCCGAACGTGTCGTAGCCGCGGAAGTCCACCAGGATCACGTTGACCACGTTGGTGCCGCCGCCGACCGGAAGCGACTGGTTCAGGAAGTACCAGGCGATCGAGTCGTGGTCGCGCGTGAGCATGACCCAAGCCAGCCACGCCATGCCCGCGCCGCCCGCTACGGCAATGCCGGTATCGCGCAGCTTGCGGGCGCGGGTCGACTCGCGCGGTGTTTGCCGGGGCAGCAGCGCCAGCCCCATGAGCAGCAGCACGGTGGAGACGACTTCGACCGTCAGCTGCGTGAGCGCCAGGTCGGGTGCCGACAGGCCCAGGAAGCACAGCGCCGTGACCAGCCCCACCGCGCCCGTGACGATCACGGACTGGAAACGGTCGTGGTGGCGCAGCACCAGCCATCCGCAGGCCAGCAGCAGCAGGGCCCATAGCACCACGGCCGGCAGCGTGACTGGCAGCAGCGGGCGCGAGCCCTGGCCCGGCAGGCCCTGCACCACCAGCGGCGCGGCGGCCGCCACCAGCGCGGCCATCAGCATCCAGGCCACATAGCGCTGCAGCGATCCAGTTTCGCGCCGCTGGGTCCCGCGGCCCGCCCCCCCCCACAAGCCCGCCATCAGCCGGTTGAACAGCTGCAGCCCGGTGAAGGCCCCGAACCAGTCTTCAGACACCATGCCATGCAGCCGTCGGCCGCGCATCAGGCCCAGGTACAGGGCTGCGCCCAAGCCCAGCGCTAGCACACTCAGCAAGAGCGGCAGGTTGAAGCCGTGCCACAGCGCCAGGTGGTAGTCGGGCAAGGCTTGGCCGCGCAGCGCCGTGGCAGCTGCGTGCACCAGCGGGCCAGCCAGCAGCGCCGGGGCCAGGCCCACTGCTACGCAGACGGCGGCCAGCAAGGCAACCGGCGCCTTCATGCCTAGCGGGGGCTCGTGCGGATGCGGCTGGGGCAGATTGCGCGGCGGGCCGTTGAAGAACACGTCGTGCACAAAGCGCAGCGAGTACGCCACGCTGCACAGGGCGGCCACTGTGCTCAGGGCTGGAATCCACCAGCGCCAGCCACCGGGCGCGGCGAAGGCCACGGCTTCGGTGAGGAACATTTCCTTGGACACGAAGCCGTTGAACAGCGGCACGCCTGCCATGGCCGCGGCGGCCAGCATGGCCAGGGTGGCCGTCCAGGGCATGAGCCGCAACAGCCCCCCCAGCTGGCGCATGTCGCGCGTGCCTGTCTCGTGGTCCACAATGCCCGCGGTCATGAACAGGGCGGCCTTGAAGCTGGCGTGGTTCAGGATGTGGAACACCGCCGCCACGGCCGCCAGCGGAGAGCCCAGCCCGATGAGGAATGTGATCAGCCCGAGGTGGCTGATCGTCGAGTACGCCAACAGGCCCTTGAGGTCGTGCTTGAACACGGCAAGCGCTGCGCCCATCACCACCGTGACCAGTCCGGCCCCGGCCACCAGAGCGGTGAACCATTCGGTGCCCCCCAGCACCGGAGTCAGTCGCGCGAGCAGAAAGATGCCCGCCTTGACCATGGTGGCCGAGTGCAGATACGCGGACACAGGGGTGGGGGCCGCCATCGCCTGCGGCAACCAGAAATGGAACGGAAACTGTGCGCTCTTGGTGAAGCAGCCCAGCAGGATCAGCACCAGCGCCGCCGGGTAGCGCGGGTCGGCCTGGATCTGCGCGGCCTGCGTGGCCAACTGGCTGATCTCGTATGTGCCCGCAATCTGTCCCAGCAGCACCACGCCCCCCAGCATGGCCAGCCCGCCGCCGCCGGTCACGGCCAGCGCCATGCGGGCGCCTGCCCGGGCGTCGGCGCGGTGCTTCCAGTAGCCCACCAGCAAAAACGAGGAGATGCTGGTCAGCTCCCAGAACACGACGAGCAGCAGCACGTTGTCCGACAGCACGATGCCGAGCATCGCGGCCATGAACAACATCAGGGTGCTGAAGAACTTGCCAACGGGGTCGTCTGCGCCCAGATAGTGGTGGGCGTACAGGATCACCAGCAGCCCCATGCCCGTGATCAGCAGGGCAAACATCAGCGCCAGCCCGTCCAGGCGCAAGCCGATGTTCAGGCCGATTTCTGGTACCCAGGGGATGAACTGGGCCACAGCGTCTGCGGCCATGACCCCTGGGGCAAGCCAGAACAGCATCCCCAGGCTCGTGGCTGTGACGGCTGCGGCCAGCCACGCAGTGCGAACGCGGCAGGCAGGCCCGGACACCGAGCCCGACCAGCCGGTCAGCACCGTCCCGGCCAACAATGGCAACAGAATGATCAGCAGCAGCACCGTCGGGAGCCCCTTTCGCAAAGAGCCGCCATTCTAGGCAGCACTGCTCAATGTCCCTGTGTGTTGCTGTGTATTGCGTGGTTGGGGCGGACCCCATGGCACCCTGGCTGCCGACGGGGGGCGGCTTGCGTGCCGCCGTCGCACCTGGCAGCGCCCCTTGCCCTGCAAGCCGCACGGAATTCGCCTCTGTAGCGTCCATAAAAAAGAGCTGCTTGTGCTTGTTTGATAAGCACGGGCAGCTCATTTTTCTATAGCAAGCCGACGGCCCTGCGCAGCGCAGGCCTGTGGCCAGGCCATCGCATTCTGCAGCACACCTGGGTGGTGGTGGGCCTTTCGCGCTGCCGCAGTGCAGGCCTGGGGGCGTCAGCGTGCGTTCAGCCTAGGAGTCTGTCGGACTTGGGGCGTCGAAAGCGAAAATGGACCGCTGCGGCCCATTTGCAGCCGACGATTCCCAAGTCCGACGGGCTCCTGGGTTCAGCATTCAGCGGTGCAGGTCAAAGCGGTCGAGCTCCATCACCTTCACCCAGGCTGCCACAAAGTCGCGCACGAACTTCTCCTTGGCGTCGTGCTGGGCGTACACCTCGGCCAGTGCGCGCAGCTGCGAGTGGGAGCCGAATACCAGGTCCACCCGGGTGCCGGTCCAGCGCACCGCACCCGTGGCCCGCTCGCGGCCCACGTACAGGCCCTCGGTATCGGGCGACGGAGCCCAGGCTATGCGCATGTCCAGCAGATTCACGAAGAAGTCCTGGCTCAGCACCTGCGGACGGTCGGTGAACACACCGTGGGAGCTGCCCCCGGTGTTGGCGCCCAGCACACGCAAGCCACCGACCAGCACCGTCATCTCAGGCGCGCTCAGCGTCAGCAACTGCGCTTTGTCGAGCAGCAGGCCCTCAGCGGGCACGGTCAGTGCCTGCGGCTGGTAATTGCGGAAGCCATCGGCCTGGGGTTCGAGCACCGCAAACGAGGCCACGTCGGTCTGCTCCTGCGTGGCATCGGTGCGGCCCGGGGTAAAGGGCACGCTCACCGGCTGGCCTGCGGCCTCGGCGGCCATCTCCACGCCCACGCCGCCGGCCAGCACGATCAGATCGGCCAGCGAGACTTGCTTGCCGTCGCTGCGGCTGGCATTGAACGTGCGCTGAAGGCCTTCGAGCACTTGCAGCACCTTCGCCAGCTCGGCGGGTTGGTTCACGGCCCAGTCCTTTTGGGGCGCCAGGCGAATGCGTGCGCCGTTGGCGCCGCCGCGCTTGTCCGATCCGCGGAAGGTGGAGGCCGAGGCCCAGGCCGTGAACACGAGCTGCGACACGGTCAGGCCCGTGGCACGCACCCGCGCCTTGAGTTCGGCGACTTCGGCATCGCCCACCAGCGCATGGGTGACGGGCGGCACCGGGTCTTGCCAGATCAGGTCTTCGGCGGGTACCTCGGGGCCCAGGTAGCGCGCCTTGGGGCCCATGTCGCGGTGCGTGAGCTTGAACCATGCGCGTGCAAACGCGTCGGCAAAGGCCTGGGGGTCTTGCCAGAAGCGGCGCGAGATCTTCTCGTATGCCGGATCAAAGCGCAGCGACAGATCGGCTGTGGTCATCATCGGCGGGTGCTTCTTGGCCGGGTCGTGTGCGTCGGGGATCATGTGCTCCGGCTTGACGTTCTGGGCCACCCATTGGTACGCGCCGGCCGGGCTCTTGGTCAGAGCCCATTCGTAGCCGAACAGCATGTCGAAGTAGCCGTTGTCCCACTTCGTAGGGTTCGGCTTCCATGCGCCTTCGATGCCGCTGGTGGTGGTGTGCACGCCCTTGCCGCTACCGAACTGGTTGATCCAGCCCAGGCCCTGGGCTTCGAGCGGCGCGCCTTCTGGCTCGGGGCCTACCAGCTTGGGGTCGCCCGCGCCGTGCGCTTTGCCAAAGGTGTGACCGCCGGCCACCAAGGCCACGGTTTCCTCGTCGTCCATGGCCATGCGCGCAAAGGTCTCGCGCACATCGTGGCCCGAGGCCACCGGATCCGGGTTGCCGCCTGGGCCTTCGGGGTTCACGTAGATCAGGCCCATCTGCACGGCGGCCAGCGGGGTCTGCAGCGAACGGGCATCGCGGCCCGGGCCTTGCGCGGCGTAGCGTTCATCGCCCAGCCAGGTCTTTTCGGAGCCCCAGTAGATGTCTTCCTCGGGCTGCCAGATATCCTCGCGGCCGCCGGCAAAACCAAAGGTTTTGAAGCCCATGGATTCGAGCGCCACATTGCCCGCCAGGATCATCAGGTCGGCCCATGAAATCTGGTTGCCGTACTTCTGCTTGATGGGCCACAGCAGGCGGCGTGCCTTGTCGAGGTTGCCGTTGTCGGGCCAGCTGTTGAGCGGTACAAAGCGCTGGTTGCCCGTGCCAGCACCGCCGCGGCCGTCGGCCGTGCGGTAGGTGCCAGCGCTGTGCCAAGCCATGCGGATGAACAGGCCGCCGTAGTGCCCCCAGTCGGCGGGCCACCAGTCTTGCGACGAGGTCATGAGTGCACGGAGGTCGTCTTTGAGAGCGTTGTAGTCGAGCTGCAGAAAGGCCTGGGCGTAATCAAAGTCTGCGCCCATGGGGTTGGACGCCGGTGCATGCTGGTGCAGGATGCCCAGGTTCAGCTGGTTCGGCCACCAGTCGCGGTTGGACTGCGTGCCTTGGGCCGTTTGGGCACCGTGGGCGGCGGCGAAGGGGCATTGGGAGGTTGGGCTCATGGTCTTTCTCCTTGGCGATCTGGGGCCGGGTTTGACAAGGCCCTTAGATTACGCAAATGGATGCCGATAAGCCATTGATTAAAACTAATCTCTCGAATGCACTCCTGCTATGGCCTGGCGCCCATGGACGCTTGGCAAACCTTGGGGATGAGGCCGGGCATGGGGGCAGCCCGGAGGCATGTCTTCCCAATCAATCGGCCCGCTGAACGGGCCGATGTCGTGGGCTTGGGCTGGGGTTGGGGTTGGGGTTGGGGTTGGGGTTGGGGATCAGTCGCTGCCCAGCGACTCGGCCCATGCCAGGGCTTGCAGGTGGGCCCAGTTGACCTGGCGGTTCGACAGGTGCAAGGCCTCGGCCGTGCGTGCAAACACCTCGTCGTCGCCGCTTTCGCAGGCTTTGGTGAGCTCCAGGAAAGGGGCGAACACGCCGGTGTTGTGCAGCAGTGCGTCGGTCACGGCCTGCGGCAGCGCCACCGATTCCAGTGCTTTGTCCAGCGGCAGGCCCAGCATGGTGTCAAGCAGCGAGAACACGCCCACCACGAATGCGTTGTCGCAGTCTTCCGGGGGCAGTAGTTCGGCGGCAAGCAGTTCCATCAGGCGGCCACGTACCACCGCTGTGGTGCCCACTGCGGGTGGCGCACCGCCCGCGCGCGAAGTGGTCATGAGCAGCGCTGCCCAGCGGAACAGCTTTTTGAGGCCCAGGATCATCACCGCATGCCGGAAGGACGTGATCTCGCACGAAAGGCCGAACCCCGACGAATTGATGAAGCGCAGCAAATTGAAGGACAGCGTCGGGTCTTTTTTGAGCAGCTCTTCGATTTCGGCGGTCGAAGCCTGCTTGCGTACCAGGTTGATGAGCTGGATGATCGTGGCCTGCGAGGGCCGGATGGTCGTGGCCTTGACGAGGGACGGTTTGGCAAACCAGAAGCCCTGGAACAGCTTGACGCCCAGGCCCAGCATCAGTTCGAACTGTTCCTGCGTTTCTACTTTTTCGGCCACCAGCGTGGCCTGGCTGTTGCTGGTGGCGAACCTCACCAAAGGGCCGGCCATCTCGGGCTTGAAGGCCATCATGTCGAGCTTGATGAAGCTGGCCAGCGGCAGCCACTGTGCGTAGGGCTTGCGAAGCGCCTGCTGGCTCAGCGCCAGGCGAAAGCCTTTGGCCCGCAGCCCTTGCAGAATCGGCAGGCGTGCGTCGATGTCTTCCTGCGTGGCGGTGTCGAGCAGAGTGGGCACTTCCAGCACCACCTTTTCGGGGTGGATCAGCTCCAGGTGGCCGCCGGCCAGGCTGTCGTGCGTGCAGTTGATGAACACCGTCTTCTTGCCCACCAGGGCCTCGGTGCCTGCGTACGACAGTGCGTTGAAGAGCAGGGCCGCATCACTGGCGGCGGTGTGGGCGTCTGATGCGGTGGAGCGGTCGAACAGCTCGTAGCCGTACACCGCGCGCGTTTCATCCACGATCGCCTGACGGGCGATCACGGCCATATGGTCGATAAGGTCGGGCGGCGGCGTCTGGCTGGCAGCGTCCAAAGGCATGGGGGCGATATCGGGCTGGCTGGACATGGTGCGCTGTAGATAAGGTCAGACTCTTCATCAGATTCTAGACCTTGCAGTGCTCAGGGACCGCCTTCGGATCTTGCGCTCACACGGCGAAGTTATCAGCCCAGGCCAGCGCCTGCAGGTGCGCCATGTTGATCTGCTGACTGGACAGGTGCAGCGTGCTGGCAGCGCGGTCGAACATGGCATCGTCGCTCGACTCGCAGGCCTCGGCCAGCGTGAGCAAGTCGCCCAGAAAGCCTTCACGGCGCAGCAGCGCGGCCACCACTGGCTCGGGCAGCGAAATCAGCCCCAAGGCCGACACCATGGGCATTGAGAGCATCACGTCCAGCAGCGAGAAGATCCCCACGACGAAAGCCTGGTCGGCTTCCTGGGGTGGCAGCGTCTCCAGCGCCAGCAGTTCCATCAGGCGGCCGCGCACCACGGCCGTCTGCCCCACTGGCGAGGGGACGCCCCCCGCGCGCGAGGCCGTCAGCAGCAGCGCAGCCCAGCGGAACAGCTTTTTCAGCCCCATGAGCATCACCGCCTGGCGGAAGGACGTAATCTCCCGCTGCAAGCCGAAGCCCGCCGAGTTGATGAGCCGCATCAGGTTGAAGGCCAGCCCTGCGTCTTTTTTGAGCACTTCCTCGATCTCGTCGGTGCTGGCCTGCTGGCGCACCTTGTTGATCAGGTCGACGATGCTGGCCTGCGACGGCGAAAGCAGCTTGGTTTCGACCAGGGCGGGGCGTGCAAACCAGTAGCCCTGGTAGAGCTGCACGCCGTGGCTGGACACCATGTCGTACTGCTGCGCAGTCTCGACCTTCTCGGCGATCAGCTCGGCCTTGGACTGTCGGCCTGCATAGCGGATGAGCACGGCGAGTTGGTCGGGTGCGAGCACCGACAGGTCGAGCTTGATGTAATCGGCCAGCGGCAGCCACGGCGCATAGGCCGACTCCAGCACCGTGTGGTTGAACGCCAGATGAAAGCCGCGCATGCGCAGCCCCTGCAAGATGGGCAGGCGTGCGGACACTTCTTCGGCAGCCACGTGGCCGAGCGGCGGTATTTCGAGCACGACCTTGTCCGGGTCCACCAGTTCCAGGTGGCCGCCGGTCAGGCTTTCGTGGGTGCAGTTCACGAAGATCAGCTTCTTGCCCACCAGGTCCTCGGTGCCGGCGTGCGAGAGGGCTGTGAAGACCAGGATCACGTCGGTGGCTGCCGTGTGGGCCGTGCCGCTGCGCGAGCGGTTGAACAACTCGTAGCCCACCACCTGCTGCTGGCCATTCACGATGGCCTGGCGGGCGATCATGGAAACCGAAGTCTGGCCGCCCGCAGGGGCAGAGCCGGGCGTGCCGCCGTTGGCAGAATGGGACATGGCGTGGATTGGGCGCAATGCAGCGCTGATCGAAACTGGGGTGCTGATTGTAGGAAACCGATCAAACCCGAGCGGGGGCGCGTGTGTTACGAGTGGTGTGCGGCCACACGGCGCCGGGCTGCGGTGGGCGGGTCTTGGCCCTCAGGGGCTCAGGGGGCCTGCTCCAGCCACGCCAATTCGGTGTCGCTGAACCCTGCACGTCGCCGCGCTTCGGTGTTGAAAGGCGGGCGCGGGCGCGGAGCCTCGTAGCGCTGGGCCAGCACTTCGTACAGCGCCTCGGCGTCATCGCCGCGCTGGCTGCAGAGCCAGCGGTACCAGTGGTTGCCAATCGCCACGTGCCCCACCTCGTCGCGCAGGATGGTGTCGAGAATCTCCACTGCCGCCAGCGCATCGGGCGTGCCCACGCTGCGCAGCTTGTGCTGGATCTGCGGCGTAGCGTCCAGCCCGCGGGCCTCCAGCGTGCGTGGCACCAGCGCCATGCGCGCCACGATGTCGCCGCGGGTCTTCTCGCACATGGTCCACAGGCCCTGGTGCGCAGGAAAGTCGCCATGCATGCCACCAAAACGCCAGACGGCGTCGAGTGCAAGGTTGATGGCGTTGAACTCGATGTGTGCAATCGCATGCAGCAGCACGGCCCGGCCGAGGGGTGTGGCCGGCGATCGGCGTGCCACTTCCGTGTGGTGGCGCAGCACCGGACGCTCGGGGCGGCCTGGCAGGCCGGCAGGCTCGGTGAGGATGGCTTCTGGCGCTATCGAAATATGAGCTGCTCGTGCCTGCAAATCAAGGACCGCAGCCACTTTTTGTTCAGGATCCTGGAGTTGCAAGACCTCCAGCGCACGGTGACGTAGCTCCATTCGTACAATTCTAGGCGGCGTGGCCTCGAAGCCTGCGGTGCATGGCGCCGTAGCACCGGCCGCGGCGCTCCGCCCTCAACTGCAAGCCCCCGTGTGCCGGCTGTGCGCGGGGCGCGAGCCGATCAACCCCATAACCAGGAGAGGCGGAGATGGCAGTGTACGAACTCGACGGCGTGGCCCCGCGCGTGGCCGAATCGGCCTGGGTGGCCGACGGCGCGCAGGTGATGGGCAACGTGGTGCTGGGCGAGGACGCGAGCGTCTGGTTCGGCACGGTGGTGCGCGGCGACACCGAATGCATCACCATCGGCGCGGGCAGCAACATCCAGGACGCCAGCGTGCTGCATGCCGACATCGGCCAGCCGCTGGTGGTGGGCGAGCGCGTGACGGTGGGCCATCAGGTCATGCTGCACGGCTGCACGATTGGCGACGAGTCGCTCATCGGTATTGGGGCCGTGGTCTTGAACGGCGCACGCATCGGTCGCAACTGCCTGGTGGGGGCGGGCGCACTCGTCACCGAGGGCAAGGAGTTTCCCGACGGCTCCATGATCCTGGGCAGTCCGGCCAAGGTGGTGCGGCAGCTCACGCCCGAGCAGATCGCCGGCCTGCGCATGAGCGCGCAGCATTACATCGACAACGCCCGGCGCTTTCGGCGCGGGCTGCGCAAGATCGGCTGAGCCGGTCTGCGCCTACACAGGAACATTTTTGCGTGTCTGAACTCCACAAATTCCTTTTTGACGGCCTGCCCGTGCGCGGCATGCTTGTGCGCCTGACCGATGCCTGGACCGACATCCTCGCGCGCCGGGCCGCCAACACGCAGACGGGGGCCTACCCCGCGCCGGTGCGTGCGCTGCTGGGCGAGATGGCTGCGGCGGGTGTGCTCATGCAGTCGAACATCAAGTTCAACGGTGCGCTGGTGCTGCAGGTGTTTGGCGATGGGCCAGTCAAGCTGGCGGTGGTGGAGGTGCAGTCCGACCTCAGCCTGCGCGCCACGGCCACAGTGCTGGCCCCGGTGCCAGACGAGGCACGCCTGAGTAGCATGCTCAACGTGGGCGGTGCAGGCCGCTGCGCGATCACGCTCGACCCCAAAGCCCGGATGCCGGGCCAGCAACCCTACCAGGGCGTGGTGCCGCTGCATGGCGATGCGGGCGAAAAGCTCGAAGACGTGGCTGAGGTGCTGCAGCACTACATGCTGCAGTCCGAGCAGTTGGACACTGTGCTCGTGCTGGCCGCCAACGACCAAGTGGCCGCGGGCCTGCTGATCCAGCGCATGCCGATGGCGGGCGAGGCCAATCTGGCTGGCGGTACGCCCACGCCCGATGCGGACCAGATAGGCCGCAACGAGGACTACAACCGCATTGCCCACCTGGCAGCCAGCCTGACGCGCGAGGAACTGCTCACGCTCGACGCCGACACCATTTTGCGCCGCCTGTTCTGGGAGGAAAAACTGCTGCGCTTTGAGCCGCTGCAAGGGGCGCAAGGCCCGCGCTTTGCCTGCACCTGCAGCCGCGAGCGTGTGCGCGGCATGCTGCGCGGGCTGGGTGTGGCCGAGGCCGAAGACATCCTGGCTGAGAAGGGGCATATCGAGGTCGGCTGCGACTTCTGCGGCCAGCAGTACCGCTTTGATGCGGTGGACGTGGCGCAGATCTTCCGCGAAGCCGGATCGCAGCCGCCCAGTTCCAGCGCCATGCAGTAGCGCGGCCTGCGTGGCGCGCGCATAGCGCTTTCAGCCAGAAGGTGAGTGTGCCCACAAGGCGCAACTTCAACGGACATCAGAACTTTCACTTTTCAGTGTGAACAAGCGGTCCACTGCAGTTTCTAGGAGCCTGTCGGACTTGGGAATCGTCGGCTGCAAATGGGCCGCAGCGGTCCATTTTCCGCCGTCTTTTGGCCCCATAGCCCCGCTATGGGGCTGCAAACACGGCGAAAACTGTCCTCGCTGGGGCTCATGTTCGCTTTCGACGCCCCAAGTCCGACAGACTCCTAGGGATCACCGCTGTGGCGTTCGCGTTCGGCCTTCAGCGCGGTAAAGAGCTGGTGCTCGCACGCCGGGTCGCTGCATTTTTCGCAGGCCCAAGGGCGCAGGCGCTGCATGCGGTCCTGCAAGGCGTCGTCGTCGCCTGGCAAACCCAGCGCGGCCTTTGCGCGCGCGATCTGCGTGTGCAAGGGGCCGTGCAGCACTTGGTAGCTGCGGGCTATGCGCTGTAGGGCCTGGCGCAGGGCCCAGACCTCGGCGTCTGCACCGCCTTGCGGTGGTGCAGACGCCGTCGGGCTTTGGGGCGCGGGGTGGCACAGCAGCAGGTGGCTGAAACCGTCCACAGCCGTCGTCCAGTCGGCCGGCGCGGGGGCTGCCTGCGCAACGGCATGGGCCACAGGACACCACAGCGCCACGTGCGCAATGCGCGCATCGCTTTGCAGGGCCGCCCGCAACTGCGGAGCCTGGGGGTCGCTGGGGACGGCGAGCAGCAGCACCCGCAGCGCAGTGGAGGGCGTGTCGCTCGAGAGGGGAGGCCGCCACCGCCTCATAAGCCCGTGGCCCCAGCCGCAGGCCGTGGGGACTCAGCGGCGGCTGTACTGCACAAGGATTTCATTGGGCTTGACCATGCCCAGTTCGCTGCGGGCCTTCTCCTCGACCATGTCGAGGCCTTCCTTCAGGTCTTGTACTTCAGAGCTGAGCTGGGCGTTGACCTGCCGCGCGCGCGCATTGGCGGCTTGTTGCGCTTCGATCTGGCGCTGCATTTCCTGCACCTTGGGCAGACTGCCGCGGCCCATCCACAACTGGGCGTGGATGGCCACGAGCAGACCGAGCAGCACCAGCGGGATGATTCGGGAGCCCATGCGTGCGGGTTCTCAGGATGTCGGCAGCGCCGCACAAGGGAGGAGGGCAGGCCCGCACAGCTGCAGGCCTGCTTGTAGGCTCAGCAGCGGCCCGCTGCAGTGCCCGCTGGCCGCAGGACGGCCAGCCGGAGAGGGCAGCAGGGGCCGCACGGGGGGACTCAGCGCAGGTTGTAGAAGGCAGCGCGGCCGGGATAGTGGGCAATGTCGCCCAGGTCTTCCTCGATGCGCAGCAGCTGGTTGTACTTGGCGATGCGATCTGAACGCGACAGCGAGCCGGTCTTGATCTGGCCAGCGTTGGTGCCCACGGCAATGTCGGCGATGGTGCTGTCTTCGGTTTCGCCCGAGCGGTGCGAGATCACGGCCGTGTAGCCCGCGCGCTTGGCCATCTCGATGGCAGCGAAGGTCTCGGTCAGCGTGCCGATCTGGTTGATTTTGATGAGGATCGAGTTGGCGATGCGCTTGTCGATGCCTTCCTTCAAAATCTTGGTGTTGGTGACGAACAGATCGTCGCCCACGAGCTGCACATTCTGGCCCAGGCGCTCGGTGAGGATCTTCCAGCCGTCCCAGTCGCCTTCGGCCATGCCGTCTTCGATGGAGATGATCGGGTACTTGTCGCACCAGGTGGCGAGCATGTCCGTCCACTGCTGGGCGGTCAGACGCAGTCCGCCTTCGCCTTCGAGCACGTACTGACCGTCTTTGTAGAACTCGCTGGCCGCACAATCGAGGCCCAGGGCGATCTGCTCGCCTGCGCTGTAGCCGGCGGCGTCGATGGCTTGCAGGATCAGCTGGATGGCGGCCTCGTGGTTTTCAACCGAGGGCGCAAAGCCGCCTTCGTCACCCACGGCGGTGCTCATGCCTTTGTCGTGGATGATTTTCTTGAGGGCGTGGAACACCTCTGCGCCCCAGCGTACAGCCTCGCGAAAGCTCGGTGCGCCCACGGGGATGATCATGAACTCCTGCAGATCCAGACTGTTGTTGGCGTGCGCGCCGCCGTTGATGACGTTCATCATGGGCACGGGCAACTGCATGCCGCCCATGCCGCCCAGGTAGCGATACAGCGGCAGGCCCGATTCTTCGGCAGCAGCGCGGGCCACGGCCATGGACACGGCCAGCATGGCGTTGGCGCCCAGGCGGCTCTTGTTGTCGGTGCCATCCAGGTCGATCAGGGTCTTGTCCAGAAACGCCTGCTCAGAAGCATCCAGGCCCAGCACTGCCTCCGAGATTTCGGTGTTGATGTGCTCCACGGCCTTGAGCACGCCCTTGCCGAGGTAGCGGCCCTTGTCGCCGTCGCGCAGTTCGATGGCTTCGCGGCTGCCGGTGGAGGCCCCGCTGGGCACGGCGGCGCGGCCCATCACGCCCGATTCCAGCAGGACGTCGCATTCGACGGTGGGGTTGCCGCGGCTGTCCAGCACTTCGCGGCCGACGATATCAACGATGGCGCTCATGGTTTCCTTTGTTGGAAGTTTGGAATGAAATCGGCTGCTTGTGCTTATTTGGTAAGCACGAGCCGCTATAAACTCAATAGCAATACGATGGCGGCTGCGTCATCCTAGAAACCGCAGTTGGATGCGCCCGCCAGGGTCGTGATCGGCGCGCCAGGCCGGGCGAGACGGCTAGGGTCATACGCCCTCGACGCAGACCATGCGCATGATGGCCGCGCCCTCGCGGGCGGCCTTGGCTTTCTGGTACTCGGGCGTGTCGTAGAAGGAGCGCGCAGCCTCGAAGCTCGGGAACTTCAGCAGCACCGTGCGGCCGGGGTTCCAGTCGCCTTCCAGCACCTCCACCTTGCCGCCGCGGATGCACACCTCGGCGCCATGCGCCTGCATGGCCAGCGTGCTCCACTTCTTGTATTCCTCGTACTGCTCGGGGTTGGTGACGGTGACCGATGCGATGATGTAGCCGCTGCTCATGGTGGGTTCAAGCTCCAAAGTCGTTTTCGAGGAATCCGCTCTTCTTGGTGGCCTCGTCCAGCACCACCAGTGTCTCCAGCAGCGCTTTCATATGCTGCAGCGGCACCGCGTTGGGGCCGTCGGACCAGGCTTCGGCCGGGCGGGGGTGGGTCTCCATGAACAGGCCGGCCACACCTGCAGCCACACCGGCGCGGGCCAGCACTGGCACCATTTCGCGCGCGCCGCCGCTGGCCGTGCCCAGTCCGCCGGGCTTTTGCACCGAATGGGTCACATCAAACACCACCGGCGCGCCCGATTTGCGCATCTCCGCCAGGCTGGTCATGTCGGCCACGAGGTTGTTGTAGCCAAAGCTCACACCGCGTTCGCAGGCCAGAAAACGGTCTTCCGACAGGCCGACCTCGGCTGCTGCCGAGCGGGCCTTGTCGATCACGTTCTTCATGTCCCAGGGCGCAAGGAACTGGCCCTTCTTGATGTTGACCGGCTTGCCCGACTGGGCCACGGCACGGATGAAGTCCGTCTGGCGGCACAAAAACGCCGGGGTCTGCAGCACGTCGACCACGGAGGCCACCTCGGCCACCTGCGATTCGTCGTGCACATCGGTCAGGACGGGCAGTTGTAGCTGGCGACGCACTTCATCCAAGATCTTCAGGCCAGCATCGAGGCCAACGCCGCGCTTGCTGCTGCCCGACGAGCGGTTGGCCTTGTCGAACGAGCCCTTGTAGATCAGCGGGATGCCCAGCGGTGTGCAGGCCTCTTTCAGGCGGGCTGCCACTTCGAGCGACATCTCCAGCCCTTCGATCGAGCAGGTGCCTGCGATCAGGAAGAAACGCTGGTCGAGGCCGACGTTGAATCCGCACAACTGCATGGGATGGGCTCCGCTCAGGCCTTGGTGGCCTGTTGGTGGTCGATCGCTGCCTTGATGAAGGCGTTGAACAGGGGGTGGCCGTTCCAGGGCGTGGATTTGAACTCAGGGTGGAACTGTACCCCGATGAACCAGGGGTGCACGTTCTGCGGCAGCTCGATGATTTCGGTCAGCTGCTCACGCTGCGTGAGCGCCGAGATCACCAGACCAGCTTGGCGGAGCTGGTCGAGGTAGTTCACGTTGGCTTCGTAGCGGTGGCGGTGGCGCTCGGTTACCACGTCGCCATAGATGCTGTGGGCCAGTGTGTTCTTGGCCACGTCCGAGCTTTGCGCGCCCAGACGCATGGTACCGCCCAGGTCCGAATTGGCGTCGCGGCGCTGGATGCTGCCGTCTGCGTCCTTCCACTCGGTGATCAGCGCGATCACCGGGTGGGGGGTGGCGGGGTCGAACTCCGTGCTGTTGGCACCGGCAAGGCCCGCCACATGGCGTGCGTATTCGATGGTGGCCACTTGCATGCCCAGGCAGATGCCCAGGTAGGGCACCTTGTGCTCGCGCGCAAACTGGGCCGTGGCGATCTTTCCTTCCACTCCGCGCTGGCCAAAGCCACCGGGCACCAGGATGGCGTCGTAGCGGGCCAGCTTGGCGGCTGCATCGGCACTGGTGATGGTTTCGGAGTCGATGTGATCGATCTTCACGCGCACATGGTTGCGCATGCCCGCGTGGCGCAGGGCTTCGTTCACCGACTTGTAGCTGTCCGACAGGTCCACGTACTTGCCCACCATGGCAATCGTGACTTCGCCGCGCGGGTGCTCGGTCTCATACACCAGGTCGTCCCAGCGCTTGAGGTTGGCGGGCGGCGTGTTCAGGCGCAGCTTGTCGCAGATCAGGCCATCGAGGCCCTGCTCGTGCAGCACGCGCGGCACCTTGTAGATGGTGTCCACGTCGGGCATGGAGATCACGCCCCAGCTCTGCACGTTGGTGAACAGCGAAATCTTTTCGCGCTCCTCGTCGGGAATGCGGCGGTCGGCGCGGCACAGTAGCGCGTCGGGCTGGATGCCGATTTCGCGCAGTTTTTGCACCGTGTGCTGCGTAGGCTTGGTCTTGAGCTCGCCCGCCGCGCCAATCCAGGGCAGGTAGGTCAGGTGTACAAAGGCCGAGTTGTTGGGCCCCAGGCGCAGACTGAGCTGGCGCACGGCTTCGAGGAAAGGCAGCGATTCGATGTCGCCCACCGTGCCGCCAATCTCGACGATGGCCACATCCACCGCGTCGTCGGTGCCCACGCCCGCGCCGCGCTTGATGTATTCCTGGATCTCGTTGGTGATGTGCGGTATCACCTGCACCGTCTTGCCCAGGTAGTCGCCGCGGCGTTCTTTTTCGAGCACGCTTTGGTAGATGCGGCCCGTGGTGAAGTTGTTGGCCTTCTTCATCCGCGTTTCAATGAAACGCTCGTAATGGCCCAGGTCCAGGTCGGTTTCGGCTCCGTCGTCGGTCACGAAAACTTCGCCATGCTGGAAGGGCGACATCGTGCCAGGGTCGACGTTGATGTAGGGGTCGAGCTTGATGAGGGTGACTTTGAGTCCCCGCGATTCGAGGATCGCGGCAAGGGAGGCTGAGGCGATTCCCTTGCCCAGGGAAGACACCACACCGCCGGTGACGAAGACAAATTTGGTCATGTCGTTGTAGGTGGTGGGAAATCGGGATTATAAGTGCCGCCCCTCGCCGGTCTGGCGCGCGCCTTGGGCGGCCCGGCCGTGCGACAGGGCTCTGCTACATTGCGGCGCATGAGTGAGCTCGCAGGCAAACATCTGGTGCTGGGACTGACAGGGGGCGTAGCCTGCTACAAGGCCGCCGACCTGTGTCGCCAGCTCATCAAGGCCGGCGCCACCGTGCAGGTGGTGATGACCGACGCGGCCCAGCAGTTCATCACGCCGGTCACCATGCAGGCGCTGTCGGGACGCACGGTCTACGGCTCGCAATGGGACGCGCGCGAGCCCAACAACATGCCCCACATCAACCTCAGCCGCAACGCCGATGCCATCGTGCTGGCTCCGTGCAGCGCCGACTTCATCGCGCGGCTGGTGCAGGGCCGCGCCGACGAACTGCTGAGTCTGTTGTGCCTGGCCCGCCCGTGCGAGCGGGTGCCGCTGCTCATCGCCCCGGCCATGAACCGCGAGATGTGGTCGCACCCGGCCACGCAGCGCAACCTGGACCAGGTGCAGGCCGATGGTGCCTTGGTGCTGGGTATTGGCAACGGCGACCAGGCTTGCGGCGAAACCGGCGACGGGCGCATGCTGGAGCCGACCGAACTGCTGGAGGAGATTGTCGCGGCCCTCGCGCCCAAGCCGCTGCGGGGGTGCCGCGTGGTGGTCACGGCGGGACCTACGTTCGAAGCCATCGATCCGGTGCGCGGCATCACCAATCTGTCGAGCGGCAAGATGGGCTTTGCCATCGCCCGTGCGGCGCGCGAGGCTGGGGCCGACGTGACCCTCGTGGCCGGGCCGGTGCACCTGCCAACGCCGCGCGGCGTGCGCCGCGTAGACGTGCGCGCCGCGCAGGAGATGCTTGCCGCTACCGAGCAGGCCGTGGCGGATGCCGATGTCTTCGTGGCCACAGCGGCCGTGGCCGACTGGAGGCCTGCGCACGCTTCGACCGAGAAGATCAAGAAAGACGGCTCGGGATGCCCGCCGCAACTCGGTTTTGTCGAGAACCCCGACATTCTGGCCACCGTGGCCCGTTCGGAGCGTGCCCGCAGCGGTGCGCTGTACTGCGTGGGCTTTGCTGCTGAGAGCCACGACCTGCTACAGCACGCTACGGCCAAGCGCGCGCGCAAGGGCGTGCCGCTGCTCGTGGGCAACATTGGCCCGGCCACCTTCGGACAAGACGACAACGCCCTGCTACTGGTGGATGCACAGGGCCATCGCGAATTGCCCAGGGCCTCCAAGCGGCAACTGGCGCAAGAGCTGGTAGCCGAGATCGCGCGCCGCCGTGTGGCGCGCTGAGTGCTGGCCATGCTGCCCGAGCGGTCACCCTGGAACACGCCACCCCATGGCGACTTTGTGGCCTACGTCGAGCGCTTGACTGCCGAGTCGGCTGCGCGCGCTGCCGCTGTGGCCCACCGGGCTTCAGCAGTGGCGCCTGCGCCCGCTGCTCCCGCTCCCGCGCCTGCTGCTCCGCAGCGCAAGACGGCCTCGCGAACACGCCTGATGTCCACACAGCCGCGGGCGGATCGAGTCGCGGTGGCGCAGGCACTGCAGCGCAACCCGGCAGTGTTTGCGGCCCTGCTCAAGGTGGTGCGCTGGGCGCGTCGCGGTGCACTCGGCATGACAGTGCTGCTGGGCGTGCTGTGGTGGTGGAATGGCGGTGTGCCGCTGGCTGGAGGGGCGTTTCTGGCGATCTGGTGGTCGCTGGGCCGCGCACTGCGCTGGTTGGGTGATGTCGCGCCCCAGGCTGCGCCACCGACCTCTGCCCCGGCGGCCCCGAAGGCCCGGCCCGCCCGATCCTAGGAGTCTGTCGGACTTGTGGGGCGTCGAAAGCGAAAATACGCCCCAGC
>JBKBUN010000167.1:0-5334 GCA_046289925.1 Burkholderiaceae bacterium
GACATCCGCATGCAAGCACAACACCCGCAAGGCCCTGACTGGCTCCGGGTCTTTTGTTTTATACTGCACGGCTATGTTTGCCGCCCGCCCGTTCGCCCCGAACACCGCCTCTGCCTCCCTGGCAGGCGTGGCCGCGCGTGCAATCACCACCAAAACCACGACCATTATGAAGGGCTGAACCAGCTCCGGATCGTCGTGCGCCCTCCCTGGCCTTGACGAGCCGGGGCAAACAGGCCGGTCGGGCACTGTTTCTTTACTTGAAAGGGCGTTGAAATGAGCAAGTTGGTAGGGTTGGTCGGCTGGCGCGGCATGGTCGGCTCGGTCTTAATGGACCGTATGGCGCAGGAAAAAGACTTCGACCTCATCGAGCCGATGTTTTTCTCCACCTCGAACGCGGGCGGCACTGCCCCTTCGATGGCCAAGAACGAAACCACCCTGAAGGACGCGTTCGACATTGAGCAGCTCAAGCGCTGCGACATCATCATCACCGCCCAGGGTGGCGACTACACGACCGAAGTCTTCCCCAAACTGCGGGCAGCGGGCTGGAACGGCCACTGGATCGACGCCGCATCCACGCTGCGCATGAAGGACGACGCTGTCATCATCTTGGATCCCGTGAACATGCCCGTCATCAAGGGCGCGCTGGCCAAGGGCGGCAAAAACTGGGTAGGCGGCAACTGCACCGTCTCGTGCATGCTGATGGGCGTGGGCGCGCTGTACAAGGCGGGGCTCGTAGAGTGGATGAGCACCCAGACCTACCAGGCTGCCAGCGGCGGCGGCGCACAGCACATGCGCGAGTTGCTCACACAGTTCGGCACGCTCAACGCCGAGGTCAGGGCCCTGCTCGACGACCCCAAGAGCGCCATCCTCGAAATCGACCGCAAGATCATCGCCAAGCAACGCAGCCTGAGCGATGCCGAAACCGCGAACTTCGGCGTGCCGCTGGGTGGATCGCTGATCCCGTGGATCGACAAAGACCTGGGCAACGGCGTCAGCCGTGAAGAGTGGAAGGGCATGGCCGAAACCAACAAGATCTTGGGCCAGGGCGAGGGCTTTGGCACGCCTGCCGTGCCGGTGGACGGTTTCTGCGTGCGCATTGGCGCGATGCGCTGCCACAGTCAAGCCCTGACGTTCAAGCTCAAGAAGGACGTACCGCTGGCCGACATCGAGGCCATGATCGCCGCCGACAACCCGTGGGTGAAGGTGGTGCCCAACACCCGCGAAGCCACAATCCGGGAACTCACGCCGGTGGCGGTCACCGGCACGCTCAGCATTCCCGTCGGCCGCCTGCGCAAGATGGCCATGGGCCCTGAATACCTGGGCGCCTTCACCATCGGCGATCAGTTGCTGTGGGGTGCCGCCGAGCCGCTGCGCCGCATGCTGCGCATCTTGCTGGACGCCTGATCTGCACCACCAGGAGCCTGTCGGACTTGGGACGTCGAAAGCGAACATGAGCCCCAGCGAGGACCGTTTTCGCCGTGTTTGCAGCCCCATAGCAGGGTTATGGAGCCCCAAGACGGCGAAAAATGGACCGCTGCGGCCCATTTGCAGCCAACGATTCTCAAGTCCGACAGGCTCCTAGAACAGTCCCAAGGCACCACCGTGGCGGTGCGTTGGGACTGAAACAGAACCGATACAGCCGGTTACTGATCGTTGTCGACAGGCAACAGCAAATTGCACCAAGGTGGTGCACAGTCGGGTTCGCCAAAGCTTCCGTAGCACCTCAGCTTGTCAGTGCAAAACATTGCTGCTATGGTGCTTTTTACATATTTCACGGCCGGGGCGGGGACATCACACCATGAGAACCATACGACCGCTGGACCGCGCCGGCCAACCTCTTCAGCTCATCGCGCACATGCATCGTTGGAAATTTTCTGTGCTGGCGGCTGCGGCCGTCGCATCCGCGGGCTTTTATTCCGGGGATGCCGCCGCTCTGGCGCTGGGGCGCATCACGGTCCAGTCGGCCTTGGGCGAGCCGCTGCGCGCCGAAATCGATGTACCGCAAATCACCGCCGCAGAGGCCGACACCCTTAAAGTCGCCCCTGCGGCACCTGAAGTCTTCAAAGCCCAGGGCATGGACTACTCGTCGGCACTCAATGGCTTGCAGGTGCAACTGCAGCGCCGTGCTGACGGTACAGCGTTCCTGCGACTGAGCAGCGATCGCCCTGTGAACGAACCCTTCGTGGACTTCGTGCTGGAAGCCAACTGGGGCACGGGACGTATCACGCGCAGCTACACCATGCTGTTCGATCCGCCAGCGCTGCGCCGCCCGGCTCCTGCAGTCACTGCTGCAGCACAACTGCCTTCCCCGAGCGCACCTACCGTGGTGGCACCCCCTCCTGTTCGGGCTGAGCCTGCGCCTGCGGCCGCTCGTTCCCCCGCAGCACCACGTGCGTCAGCACCCGCGCCACAAGCGCCGGCGGGTGGTGTGGTGGTCCAGGCAGGCGACACGGCTGGAAAGCTGGCCAACATCTATCGCCCAACTGGCGTTTCGCTCGACCAGATGTTGGTCGCGATGCTAAGAGCCAACCCGGATGCCTTCATCCGGGGCAATGTCCACCGGCTTAAGGCAGGGGCCGTCCTGCAGATGCCCGACGAGAGCGCCGCACAGGCCACTTCAGCGCCGGAGGCGCGGCAGATCCTGGCCGCCCAGAGCCGCGACTTCAACGCCTTCCGACGCAATCTCGCAGGCGCGGCTCCCACGCCCGAGGTGGCAGGTGCAGACCGCAGTGCCGCTGGCAAGGTGCAGGCGCGGGTCGAAGATCGCAAACCGGCAACCGTCGCGCCCGATCGGCTGACGCTGTCCAAAGGCGCCGTGCAGGGCCAAAAAACGCCTGAAGACCAAATCGCCAAAGACAAGCAGGCCCAGGACAACGCGTCCCGCATGGCCGAACTGTCCAAGAACATCTCCGACCTGAACAAGCTGGGGGCTGCCTCTGCACCGGCGGGCACCCCGGCCGCCGCCAGTGCGCCTGCTGCGCCGGGCATCGCGGCCCCCGTGGCTGTGGCAACGCCTGCGGCCGCATCGGCGCCCGCCAGCACACCGGCCCCTGCCGTGGAAGCCAGCGCACCCGTGGTGTCGGCGCCAGAGAATCCGGCCTCCGTGCCCGCTGAGACGGCCTCTGCTCCCGCAGCAGAAGCCGCCCCCGCAGCGGCGGCCCCTGCGGCTGCGGCCTCCGTACCAGCGCAGCCTCCGGTGGCTCCGCCAGCTCCTGTCGAAGATCCCAGCTTCCTCGACACCCTGATGGAAGATCCGATGGTGCTCGGAGGCCTGGGATTGGCTCTGCTGGCCTTGATCGGCTACGGCGGTTACCGCGTGGTGCAGCGACGCCGCGCAGGCGCTGGCGTGGACAGTTCCTTTATGGAAAGCCGTATCCAGCCTGACTCCTTCTTCGGCTCTAGCGGTGGCCAGCGCGTAGACACGTCGGGCAGCGACATGACCACCGGCTCGTCCATGGCCTATTCGCCGAGTCAGCTCGACGTGGGAGGCGATGTCGACCCGGTGGCCGAGGCCGATGTGTATCTGGCCTATGGACGCGATCTGCAAGCCGAAGAAATCCTCAAAGAAGCCGTCCGCCACAACCCGGCGCGCGTGTCCATCCATGTCAAGCTGGCAGAAATCTATGCCAAGCGCCAGGACCGCAAGGCCTTGGAGGTCGTAGCCGGGGAAGTATTCAAGCTCACGCAAGGTGAAGGTCCCGACTGGGCGCGTGTGGCGGAGCTCGGGCGCGACATCGACAGCGGCAACGCTCTCTACCAACCTGGCGGCAGGCCTGGTATGGGCGTCGCGGCAGTGGCAGGCGCAGCAACAGCGGCAGCGGCAGCGGCAGTGACACCTCCCGTCGAAGCGCTTCCACCGGATCTGGACCTGGATCTGGACCTGGAATTGCCCAACGATGCTCAGAGTGATCCGGCACCTGCACCAGCGCCCAGCAGCTTTGCAGCGGCGGCGGCCGCAGCGGCCAACGCCCTCCCCCCAGAGCCCTCGCTGGACCTGAACCTCCCGTCTCTGGATAGCGCTTCCGCCCCTGCGTCCACTGAACCGGCGGATCTGGCCGGCCGCATGCAAGCCGCCGCCGACGAACTGAGCATGGCACCGTCGGGGCCTGTACCGCTGCAGGCCGATCCGCCAGATTCGGCCCCCATGGAGTTCGACCTGGGTGATCTGTCGCTGGACCTGAACAGCGCTCGCGCACCGATGCCGACGGTCCCATCCGCGCTCAACTCGGCTGCCACCGAGCCTGCGCTGGATGCCGACAGCGACGACGATGCCGAGGCTACATCCGAGGACCCGCTGGCCACCAAGTTGGCCCTTGCGGAGGAATTCAACGCGATCGGCGATACGGACGGGGCTCGTACCTTGGTCGAAGAGGTGGTTGCCGAAGCTACGGGTGCACTGCGCACTCGGGCACAGCGCCTGCTTTCGGAACTTGGCTAATCGGTGCGGGGGCGAAGTCCCCCTGTCAATGCGGCGCCCCGGCAGGGAGCGATTGGCATGAGAGTGGCCCTGGGCGTAGGCTACAGCGGGACGCGCTACCACGGCTGGCAAAGTCAGCCCTCTGGCAATACCGTACAAGACCATCTAGAAAAAGCCCTCAGCCGGTTTGCTGCGCAGCCCGTGAGCACGGTATGCGCTGGCCGCACCGACGCGGGCGTTCATGGGCTTATGCAGGTGGTGCATTTCGACACACCACTGAACCGCGCGGAAAACTCCTGGGTGCGAGGCACCAACACGTTTTTGCCGACCGATATTGCTGTGCAGTGGGCGCGTGTCGTGCCAGACACCTTCCACGCGCGGGCCAGTGCCGTCGCTCGGCGCTATGTGTATGTGCTGCTGCAGTCCCGTGTACGCCCCAGCGTGGAGGCTGATCGCGTTGGCTGGGTGTTTCAGCCGTTGGATGAGGCAGCCATGCGGCAGGCCGCATCCGTGCTGCTGGGTGAGCACGATTTCACATCGTTCCGAGCAGCCGCTTGCCAGGCGCACACGCCGATCAAAACGATGTACCAGATCCGCATCAGCCGCCGCCCGGCCACGCCCATGGGGGACGAGGATGCCTGCTACTGGCGTTTCGAGTTCGAAGCCAACGCCTTCCTGCACCACATGATCCGCAACATCATGGGTTGCCTGATCGCCATCGGCCAGGGCAGCCAGCCCGCCGGCTGGATGCGTGACGTGCTGGCGGCGCGCTCGCGCGACGCGGCGGCACCCACGTTCGCACCGGACGGCTTGTATTTTCTCGGACCGGTCTACGACGCGCACTGGGGACTGCCCACCCGAGTGCCTGCGTATGATTGGTTGCCATGAGTTCCCCCCCCACGCTCCACCGTCTCGGC
>JBKBUN010000168.1:0-5285 GCA_046289925.1 Burkholderiaceae bacterium
CTGACCAGGCATCGGTGCAGGTGCTTGCGGAGCCTGCGGCCCTGCGTATCGGCTCTGGATTTCCTTGATGGTCTCCAGCGCTGCCAGCTTGCGAGCGGTCGGGATGGTCGGGTCGCCAATCACACCGGCCATCTGGCGGTACAGCTGAACGTCCTTATCGGACTGCGGGCCGCTCATCTTCGGCATCTTGGAAACCAAGGCACCTTCCAACGCTTGCAGCTGGCCTGTGGCGCGATCGCCTGGGGTGGACACGCCAAATGCCCGCGCAGCAGCATCGACACCAGTGCCGAGATAACTGCCGGTCGCCTTCGGAATGATCTGTTCGGCTTGCTTGATGAGGGCGAGCGCCTCGTTCGCCTCTTTGACTGCTGTGGACGGTACGGCGGGCACGGCTTGGCCTGGCTGCATGTTTCGCGGCGGCATGACCCACTGACCGTCGCGGTACTGGGGCTTGCCAGCCTCTGCACCACCGGCCATGTCGAACGCCATGCGCTCGCGAGCCAGTGCATTGGACGCCCAGCCGCGCGCCGATGCATCGCGCTCTGCTGCCGACATGTTGACGGTAAAACTTCCAACGGGCTGGCGTGTCGCGGGGTCGAGCAAAGTTTGCCGATCGCCTTGGTTGATGAGCATCGGAGTCTTCCACTGCCCCACTGCCTGCCCCACCGGCTGGCCGTACTCGTCAAATTGATACGTGACCGGGCGACCCTGTGCGTCAGTACCCTCTACAGTGCGCGCGACCTTCTGACGCCCCACGTTTTGCAGTTCAACCAGCTTCTGGATTTGCTCCGGCTGGAGACCCAGTTGCAGTGCGCGCTGCACATCAAAGCCACCGGTCCGCATGGATGGCTGCGTCACCTGCACACCCTTAGACACGAACGGCACTCCGTTGGAGGTGTCGAAGCTCACAGAGCCTTGGGTCGTCCCACCGAAA
The DNA here is from genome assembly GCA_046289925.1 of Burkholderiaceae bacterium. GTDB lineage: Bacteria > Pseudomonadota > Gammaproteobacteria > Burkholderiales > Burkholderiaceae_C > Acidovorax_G. Next base: position 935 of record JBKBUN010000168.1, read on the forward strand.
AGGCTTGGGATAGCCGCCTGAACCTCTGCTGCGCGCTGTGCTGCGGCTTCCTCGCGCGACCATTCCTTGCGCTTTTGCTGGCGGGCTTCTTGCACCCAATCGGACTCGGCTTTGTTGCGCGCTGCTGCGTCCTGCATCTGGAGCAAGGTCGCCAGCCCCTGAAAGCCCTGCGAGCGCGGCATTTGCCCAAGGGCGAGAAGGCCCATGCCCATGCGCACTTCTGGATTGTCGAAATCAAGCAGACCCATAGTTAAGCTCCTGCGCCACGTAGTTCGTCTTCGCGGTAACGGCGTGCTGCCTCTTCTTCGCGCTCACGTCGGCGGCGCTCTTCGTCTGTCTCGTCTGGCTGTTTGGGCTTGTCCATCGCACCGCTTGTGAACGGGTTGAGAGCAGTGAAGTCCAGCAAGCCATACGACTGGCCCTGCGGCACCATGAACGGCCCGCCCTGCCCCAATAGACCACCGCTAGGCCCCATCTGCGCGGCCCCCTGACCCATTGCGCCACCCATGTCCATCAGCATGGGCTTGGTCTGGTACTGGTCTGGCATTGCCTGTTGCATGGGTCGCATCTGGCCCATGTCGCCAGTCGGGCCAATGGAGCGCTGGTAGTTCGTGCCCATCAGCCGATTGGCAAAGCCCATCATTCCCGGCGCGATCTGATTGCGGAAAGCATCAAGGTCGCCATAGAGGTTCTGGTAACCCGTTTGCTGCAGCGGGTTGAACGGGTTTTGCTGGTGGTAGTTTTCCAGTCGTTGTCCCGTTTCGAGGGTGTTGGTCAGTGGCTTGACCGCTGGTGCCCACGGCTCCTTGGATTGGGTCTGCTGCCCACCGGAGCCGCCTTTGGACATGATGCCGCCGACTACGGAGCCAGCGATGGGGCCGAGGATTGCTGCGGGCATGTGAGTTCCTTTTCCATCGTTACGTACTTCACCCGGTAGTCAGGTCGTCGCCGTTGACAGCCGGGGCGGCCAGAAAAAAAGGATCGGACACACCCGATGGAGCGCGCCCAATCCTCAATCTCCGTCACCAGATCAGGCTCATAGATGCCTGCCGAAAAAACGAGGTGCACCACAAGACCGTGTTTGGTCTGCTGCACCTCTGTGATGACCCAGTAATCACCCTTGCGCCATAGCTGGGCTTGGTCATCAATGCACCGCTGCACCCACGGCTCTACGTGATCCACATCGGAGTGGTCGAACGCGGGCCGCAGTGCATCCTCGGCTTCCTTGCGGATGGCCGATACATCAGCGGGAGCGAATGGCATCAGTCGCCCATGCCGCCTGTGCCGGTGTACCAAGTCGGCTGATTGCCGCCCCCGGAGTTGTTGCCCCACCAATTGCCGATCTGGCGGCCCAGCATCGCACCACCAAGCGCCCCCATCATCGGGTTGCCCTGCTGGCTGGCACTGCCTGTCGTGGTGCCGTAACCCTGACCGATGGAGTTGTACTGGTTGCCAAACTGGCTCCAGTAGTTCATCGGGGTGTTCTGGATGTTCGTCCCCGCACCGATGCCCATTTGGTTGCCTTGCTGCAGGCGGTCATACATACCCAAGCCGAAGTTGGCACCTGTGAGTTGCCAGTTCAGGTTGTCGTTGTTGATGTTGCGGTCAAGGTTGGCAAAGCCGAGGTTGTTGTTTCGCAGGCCGAGGTCGTAGTTCAGCGAAGTGTTGAAGCCGTTGCCGTACAGACCCGCCAGACCCGAAGCGATCTGCTGGTTCAGGTCGTTCATCGCGTTGGCCTCCACCACGCCCTGACGCGATCCACCAAACCCACCGGCTGCAATGGCCTGCGAGCTGATTTGCGGCATGACGCGACGGTTGAAGTTGTCGGTCATCTGCTGTGCCAGCAGGCCACCCATCTGCGAGAGGTAGGGGTTTTGACCAGAAGTGGAGCCGCCCTGCCCTGCGCCAAACGTAGCACCGCTGCCCTGCCCTGCGCCGAACGACGCGCCGCCACCCATTTGCATGGGCTTGGTGTTGAAGCCAGAAGCACCACCCGCAGGAGCGCCAGCCCCGAATGCGCCCATGCCGCCACCTTGCACGCCGCTCAGGTCTTGGGTGCCCGACCCACCCTGCCAGACGGGGCGAGAGTCCCAGTTGTTTGCAGCGTTGACGGCTGCGCCTTGGGAGCCGAGCATGGAGCCGACCTGAGCGCCGTTGAGCGCCCATTGGGGGTTCTCTGCTGTGCCGTAGTTGTGGGGGTTCTGGTACGTCGAACCATCGGCATAGGTGTAGATGCCGGTGCGTGGGTCTAGTCCTGCCATGTCATTGCCCTTTCATCCGAGGAATCGCCAGGCACCCGCCCGGTATCCGTAGTAGCCGCCGCCAGAGCCGGGATTCCAGTTCGTGCCGTCAGCGAGGTAGATCTGCCCGTCGCGCGGCTTGGCGGGGGCTGTGGTCGTGACTTCCAACTGAAGGAAGGAAAAGCTGTTCATCCCTCGCAGGATGTTTTCGAGCTCGTCACGCAAAAAACCCGGCAACTGGGCCGGGTCTGTGGGTACGTTTCTTGGTCTGTAGGGCATCAGAAGAGTCCCATCGCTTGAACATCAATGTCGTAGGAGCGAATGCGCCAAGGCTGGTTGTCGAGCGACTGGAACCGCACGGCAAGGAACCGACCGGAGGCGAACAAGTCCGCGTAGGTCGTGGATCCCACCACGTAAGTGACGGGGTCGCTCCATGTCGGTGCTACTTCAATGTCGTTCGTCCCGCCCACTTGGATCTGCACCCGCGTGCCCTTGGCGGCATCGATGCGCGGCCAAATACGCTTGATCAGCTTCACGCGGTCCGGCTGGTCAAAGGCAAGGCCAATGCGCTCAAGACGCGAGGTGAAAACCGCACCGTCGAACGTGGCCGACACATCAACCGCACGGATGGACGGGGCAAGGTGGGCCGTGAGCAGGCGAGACTGGGCGGGCGAGAGTTCGTCCTGGTTCCACGCTGTTACCGCGTCATTCCAAGTGTCGCCGCTGCTCTGCCAGGTCGAGACGATGTTGTAGTCAATCTGACCGACAGCGCCGAAGGTGACGTTGTTGAGCGGTCGGATGGCCCATGTTCCGGTCGTCCAGTTCCACACCGCCGCCATCGTGCAGGCGTCTTTTCCAAGCTCAGGAAAGCACACCCACACTTCATTTGCGGCGGGGTTGGTCGTGAGGAACGCACGCCTGCGGTTGGTCGAGTCGATCTGGTTGAATATCCACCGACGCAAAGTTCCGGTAATGATCGACTTCGGGCCTTGACCGCTGTGCAAGACCACATCACCGGGGGTCAGCACGACATGGCCCACATCGGTGTTGGCGATACAGCCTCGAGCCAGAGCACCCACTGAACCCGGCAGACGCTGGAAGCGGAACACATCAGTTCCACCTGTGGGCGTCATGCCCCACATGGACGCTTCTTTGTAGATGATGTTGGCATCACCTAGTTGGAGCATGTCCACCATCAAGGATGGGTCTTCGGCCAAGTCCAGCTCACCGGCCAGCTTCGTGACGTTGGTTTCGTCGTAGGAGTCTGGCAACGAACCCGGTACCGCAGAGTGCGACCACTTCACCATATGCGGGAAGCGGTTGTTGGTGGTCCCAACGTTCTTCGTAACGTCAAGCGCGACAACGAAGTTCTTGTACGGCCTGACCACCGCAGCGCGCAGGGTTGGAGGCCAGTTGGCAAGAGCCAGCGCAACGCCAGAACCGTTCCAACTGATCGGGACGTTTACCCCGTTGTTGGCGATCAAAAAGCCATTGAGCACCCCACCCGTCCAGCGGTCATCAACAGTCCCTGTCGGGGCTGGCGTAGGCGTGATGTTGGAACGGGTGGACCCATCGTCCGCATACAACGCATTCAGCCCTGCGTGAACCCACCAACGCTTGCCCGTGGTGTTGTACTGCTGGAGCCAGTACGGGGTAACAGCAGGCGTATCAAAGATTTGCTTCTCGCCCTTGAATCGCTCCGCGCCGTTTTCACGGAAACGGATATTCGATGCATCCGACCATGCGTTGATCGGAAGCTCGTGGGGGGGTTGGTCTTTGATGACGCCATACTGTCCGACCGTTGGGACAGTGATGATCGCCATGATGTCTTTCAGATGTGATCGCCCGAGGGGTCGAACGGGTCTAGCAGCGGCTCAGCCCATTGGGCGATAGCTTTGCGCCATCCAGAGCCTTTGTTGTGCCGCTTGAGTCGGCTGGTCACAGTTCCTTCGCGTGGCAGCTCAAGCAGCAGGACGGACATGACAAGCACGTTCGCCAAGAAATCGAGCACCAGCCCCACGAACAGGACTGGATACCCGAAAGCCTCGGCGGTCTTGGTCAACAACCCCGCGTCTTTGGCCCGCTTGAGAGCCATGACAGCGAGGTAAAAG
>JBKBUN010000169.1:0-5260 GCA_046289925.1 Burkholderiaceae bacterium
TCGTTCAAAATGGCCCGGCTGTGCCCCTTTTCCAGCCGACGATTCCCAAGCCCGACAGACTCCTAGGGTCAGCGCAGCACTTCGAGCAGGCGGTCGAGCCCGCCCTGGCAGATGGCCACCTTGGCTTGGGCGCGCACGGCCGGTTTGGCGTGGTAGGCCACCGACAGGCCGGCCGCGCCCATCATGGGCAGATCGTTCGCGCCGTCGCCCACGGCAATGGCCTGCGAGGGCGCAATGCCCAGCAGCGAGGCGACTTCGAGCAGCGTGCGCCGCTTTTCGGCCCCGTCGCAGATGTCGCCCCAGCACTGGTCCACCATGCGGCCCGTGAGCACGCCGTTGTCCACTTCGAGCTGGTTCGATCGCGCCAGGTCGATGCCCAGCCCGGCCTTTACGCGGTCGGCAAAGAAGGTGAAGCCGCCCGAGACGAGCAGCGTGGTCAGGCCCGCGGCCTTGGCGGCGGCCACCAGCGTCTGCGCGCCGGGGTTGAAGCGCAACCGCTCGGTGAACACACGCTCCAACTGTTGCACTGTCACGCCCTTGAGCAGCGCCACGCGCTGGCGCAGGCTTTCTTTGTAGTCGGTGATCAGGCCTTGCATCGCGGCTTCGGTGATCGCGGCCACCTCGGCCTTGCGGCCTACGGCGTCGGCAATTTCGTCCACGCACTCGATGTTGATGAGGGTCGAGTCCATGTCGAACGCGATGAGCTTGAAGTCGCGCAGCGACAACGGGCCTTGCACGCCCTGCAGCACAAGGCCGGGCGCAAATTCGGTGGGAGAGGTCATGCCGGAATAGCCAAGCGGGTCTACGAAACCCGCGATGTTAGGGCAATGCGACCCCGGCCTTTCCCGGCAGGCCTTGCGCGCGCGGCCTCAGCGCCGCGCGGCAGGTGGCGGGCCTTGCGTGTCGCGAGTGGCCTGGGCCGCGCTTTCGTTCATCTTGCCCGCAAACAGGCGGATGAAGAACACCGCCATGCCCAGGGTGATGGCAATGACGGTCAGGCTCATAAGTCCGTAGTCGGTGTGCAGCAGGTCGCTCAGCAGCTTCATGGGACGCCTCCTCGTATGTGAGGGCTTCATGATCGGCTGCGCCCTTGCAGGGCGGTTTGATGGGGGTCAACCGTGGTCCACGAAGGCCGCGATGCTGGCGATCAACGGCCGTTCGGGCGCGGCAGGTACAGCCGGTCTGACCAAGTGGCCAACCACTCGGGCTTGAAGGCCACAAAGATGGCTGCGAGCATGCCGGTGACAAACGCATCGCCCCAGGCCATGAGCCAGCGGGCCACCAGCGACAGCTCGCCCTCCACACCGGGCAGCGTGTGGCCCGCCCATTGGCCCAGCACGCTGGCCACAAACAGGCACAGCACCGTGCCCAAAAAGGCCCGGCCCAGCACATAGATAAAGGGCTTGGCGCCCAGCCAACGCCGCAGCACCGCGCCCAGGCCCAGCGCTAGCGTGGCGGGCACCACGCCCTGCCAGGCGATGGCGCCCAGCGCCTGCTCCCAGCCGAGCGCGGGCGAGAGCACGCAGGCGATCGCCCCCACCGCCACCAGCGCTGGCACGGCCAGCGGCCAGCCCAGCATCAGCACCACCAGGCAGGCTCCTGACCACTGCAGTTGCAGCGGCATGCGGTGCAGCGTGGGCAGCGCCCACAGCCAGGGTAGCAGCACCAGCACGGCCAGCAGCGGCGTGACCAGGGGCGACACCCCCGCGGGCCCGCCCGGCGCGGCGGGGGGCATGCGCAGCATGCGCCAGGGGCGCAGCCACAGGGCCACGGCCAAGGCGCAGGCGGTGAGCAGGGCTTCGAGTGGCATGGGCGCGGGGCTGTCAGGCCGCAGCCGTGGCCGCGGTGGGCTGGCCCAGGCTGCGCAGGATGTCGCGCACGAGCTGCGCGCGGTCTTTGGCTTCGGGCAGCGCGCGCTCGATGCGCAGCTTTTCGTTGCCCGCCAGCTTGATGTGCCGGTTTTTCTGGATCAGCTCGATGATGCGCATCGGGTCCACCGGTGGCTGCGGGCGGAAGGTGATCAGGATCACGCTCGGGGTCGCATCGACTTTGACCACGCCGTAGGGGGCGCTCAGCACGCGCAGGCGGTGCACGTCGATGAGGGTTTGCGCTTGCGGCGGCAGCTTGCCAAAGCGGTCCACGATCTCTTCGAGCAGCCGGTCGATCTGGTCGGCCGTCTTGGCCGTGGCCAGCTTCTTGTAAAACGACAGGCGCAGGTGCACGTCGCCGCAGTAGTCGCTGGGCAGCAGGGCAGGGGCGTGCAGGTTGATGTCGGTGGTGACCGACAGCGGCGCGAGCAGATCGGGCTCCTTGCCCGCCTTGAGCGAGCGCACGGCTTCGCTGAGCATTTCGTTGTAGAGCTGAAAGCCCACCTCGAGCATGTTGCCGCTTTGGTTTTCGCCCAGTACCTCGCCCGCGCCGCGGATCTCCAGGTCGTGCATGGCCAGGTAAAAGCCGCTGCCCAGCTCTTCCATCTGCTGGATGGCGTCAAGCCGTTGCTGTGCCTGCTTGGTCAGGCCGTCCACGTCGGGCACCATCAGGTAGGCATAGGCTTGGTGGTGGCTGCGGCCCACACGGCCGCGCAGCTGGTGCAGCTGCGCCAGGCCAAACTTGTCGGCCCGGCTGATGATGATGGTGTTGGCCGTCGGCACGTCGATGCCGGTTTCGATGATGGTCGAGCACAGCAGCAGGTTGAAGCGTTGGGCCACGAAGTCGCGCATCACGCGCTCCAGCTCCCGCTCGGGCATCTGGCCATGGGCCACGCCAATGCGCACCTCGGGCAGGATTTCTTCGAGCTTCTGGCGGCGGTTTTCGATGGTCTCGACCTCGTTGTGCAGGAAGTACACCTGCCCGCCGCGCTTCAATTCGCGCAGCACCGCCTCGCGGATCACGCCCGTGCCCTCGTTGCGCACAAAGGTCTTGATGGCCAGGCGGCGCTGTGGTGCGGTGGCGATCACGCTCAGGTCACGCAGCCCTTCCAGGGCCATGCCCAGCGTGCGCGGGATGGGCGTGGCAGTGAGGGTGAGCACATCCACCTCGGCGCGCAGGGCCTTCATCTGCTCCTTGTGGCGCACGCCAAAACGGTGCTCCTCGTCGATGATCAAAAGGCCCAGGTTGTGGAATTTGGTGGACTCGGAGAGCAGCTTGTGCGTGCCCACCACGATGTCCACTGTGCCGTCGGCAATGCCTTTGATGGCCGATGTGATCTCTTTGCCCGAGCGGAAGCGCGAGACTTCGGCAATCTTCACCGGCCACTTGGCAAAGCGGTCTACCAGGGTCTGATAGTGCTGTTCGGCCAGCAGCGTGGTGGGCGCGAGGAAGGCCACCTGCTTGCCGCCCGTGACGGCCACAAAGGCCGCGCGCAGCGCCACCTCGGTCTTGCCGAAGCCCACGTCACCGCAGACCAGCCGGTCCATGGGGCGGGGGCTGATCATGTCCTGGATCACGGCATGGATTGCGGCCTTCTGGTCGGCGGTTTCCTCAAAGCCGAAGTCGTTGGCAAAGGCTTCGTAGTCGTGCGGGCTGTAGCGGAACGCGTGGCCCTGGCGCGCGGCGCGACGAGCGTAGATGTTGAGCAATTCGGCCGCCGAGTCGCGCACCTGTTCGGCGGCCTTGCGCTTGGCGCGCTCCCATTGGCCGCTGCCCAGCTTGTGCAGTGGGGCTTCGTCGGCGCTCACGCCGGTGTAGCGGCTGATGAGCTGCAACTGGCTTACAGGCACATACAGCACCGCCTTGTCGGCGTATTCCAGGTGCAGAAACTCTTGCAGCGCCGGGCTGCCATCGGGGTTTTTTTCGCCCAGGTCCATGTTGACCAGGCCGCGGTAGCGCCCGATGCCGTGCTGGCTGTGCACCACCGGGTCGCCCACGTTGAGTTCGGCCAGGTCCTTGATCAGCGCCTCCACGTCGCTGACCTGCTCCTGCTTTTTGCGCCGCCGCGTGGTGGGGCCGGTGGCAAACAGCTCGGTCTCGGTCACCAGGTCGAGCGCCTGCTCGCCCCAATGGAAGCCCGCTGTGAGCGCGCCCGTGGCAATGCCCACGGGCTCTGCGGCCGCGTCGTCGAGGAAGGCCTGCAGCGAATCAAAGGCCGGCGGGTTCAGGCCGCTTGCGCGCAGAAAGTCGAGCAGGCTCTCGCGGCGGCCATCGCTTTCGGCCAGCAGCAGCATGCGCTGCCCGGCACGGCGCAGGTGGGCGTGCAGGCGGGCCAGAGGGTCGTCGGCACCGCGCACCACCGACAGGTCGGGCAGGCGCTGGAACCACGCGCTTTGCGGCGAATCTTCGACCTCTCCGCGCAGCGCGAGCTGCGCATGCGCGTTGGCCCGCGTGTAGAACTGCTCGGCGCTCAGAAACAGCAGCTCGGGCGGCAGTGCGGGACGCTCGGGGTCGCCCTGCACCAGGCGAAAGCGCTCGCGCGTGTCTTGCCAGAAGCGCTGGAACGCGGGTTCCAGATCGCCATGCAGCACCACCGTGGCGGCCTCGCCCAGGTAGTCGAACACCGTGGCAGTCTCATCGAAGAACAGCGGCAGGTAGTACTCGATGCCCGCCGTGGCCACGCCGTTGCCCATGTCCTTGTAGATGCGGCTTTTGGTCGGGTCGCCTTCGAGCATTTCGCGCCAGCGGCTGCGAAAGCGCGCGCGCGCCTCGTCGTCCATTGGGAACTCACGGCCCGGCAGCAGGCGCACCTCGGGCACCGGGTACAGGCTGCGCTGGCTGTCTGGGTCGAAGGTGCGGATGCTGTCGATCTCGTCGTCGAACAAATCCACCCGGTAGGGCACGGGAGAGCCCATGGGGAACAGGTCGATCAGGCCGCCACGCACCGCATATTCGCCGGGGCTGACCACCTGCGACACATGGGCATACCCGGCCAGCGTGAGCTGGGCCTTCAGACGCGCCTCGTCGAGCTTCTGCTTGGTTTTGAAGTGGAAGGTGTAGCCCGCAAGGAACGACGGCGGCGCCAGCCGGTACAGCGCCGTGGTGGCGGGCACGATGACCACATCGGCCTCGCCCTGGCGGATGCGCCAGAGCGTGGCAAGGCGTTCGCTGATCAGGTCCTGGTGGGGCGAGAAGGTGTCGTAGGGCAGGGTTTCCCAGTCGGGAAACAGCGCGCAGCGCAGGCCAGGTGCAAAAAACGCCATCTCGTCGAGCAGACGCTGGGCATCGGTGGCATCGGCTGTGACGATGGCGGTGGTGCGGCCACCGGCCTTGTCACGTTCGGCCAGGCGGGCCAGCAGCAGGGAGTCGGCGCTGCCCACGGGGCGGGGCA
>JBKBUN010000170.1:0-5249 GCA_046289925.1 Burkholderiaceae bacterium
ACCTGGGTGTTGCGCCAATCGCTGGCCACTTGGGCCGAATGGTGCCGTGCGGGGCTGGTGCAAGGGCGGCTGGCCATCAACGTGTCGGCCTTGCAGTTGCAGGACGACACATTCATCGATGTGCTGGCGCGTGAACTCAAGGAGGCAGGCCTCCAACCGCAGGATCTGGAGATCGAAGTCACCGAGACCGCCCTGCAGCGTGTGCCACAGGTGGAGCAGCGCCTGACCCGCATTGCCGACCTGGGCATTCAGATTGCCCTCGACGACTTCGGGACGGGCTATTCCTCGCTGTCCATGCTCAAGCTGCTGCCCCTGAACCGGCTCAAGGTGGACCGCGCCTTTGTGCACGATGTGGTGACTACACCGTCGGACCAGGCGATTGTTCGCGCGATTGCGGCGATGGCGGATGCCCTGGGTCTGGAGCTGATTGCCGAAGGGGTGGAAGAGGAGGATCAGCGCCAGTGGTTGGCCAATTTGGGCTTCAAAGAAGCGCAGGGCTGGCTTTTTGCCAAGGCCATGAGTGGCGTGGATTTCATGCGCTGGCTTGCGGATCGCGACGGTACGTCAGGCCATGCTGACCAAGGTGGTGCCTGAATCCATGCCAGCGGTTGTCATTGTGCTGTTGCTGCTGGGGTGTTCGCTGCCGGCATTGCTTCCCGGTCGGCGTCAATTTGGCGCTGCGCTGGCCGTGGTCGCTGTGCTGCTGGTCGTCTTGGCGGTCCTGGCGTTGCAGTACCTGGAGGCCAACCCTGGTGGTGGCGACGGACCAGCCTTTTTCGCACTCGTCTTTCTGTTCGGTTTGGCCCAGGTGGTTATTCTGGCTTCGGTACTGGGCCGGTGGTTGGTGCGCTGGTTGGCCCAGAAACTGAGTGGGCGCGCGCGGCAGAAGGTCGTCCGCGGGCTGGTGGTGGGGGGGGTGGTGCCGCTGGTGGTGTTGTTGCTGCTTCGCTGGGGGGATGGGGCTTCCGGCATGGCGGTGGTTTTGGCCGTGCTCGTGGGTTTTCCGCCTTTATGGCTGGGCGCGGCATTGACGCTGTGGCCCGGTCAGGCATCCATGCCGGGGCGCTCGCCCTTGTAGCCGCAGGCCGCCCATGCCTTGCGTCAAGGTCGTTCCCATCTTTTGCTGCGTCACTTTGTAAGTTTTTCTTACAATTTGCGCAGGAGGAATTGGTATGCGCTGGTTATCGCGCTTGGCCTGCTGTGCGTTGCTGGCGTGGCATGGCGCTGCATCTGCCCAGGTGTGGCGATGTCCAGGACCTGAGGGTCCGATCTTCACCGACAAACCCTGCGTCTACGATGGCGCGGTTCTGCACAAAAACTCGGCCTGGGAGGAGCGGGTGCGTCCGACGCAGCCCCAGCCGCCGCGGCGCGTGGCGCCCGCTTCGCGGGCTGTGCCGGCGCAGGCTTCGCCGACGCAGCCAAGTGATGGCAACGACCTGCTCGCCAGCGAGGGGCATCCTGCCGAGCCGCCAGCCGATGTCCGTCCGAGGACACCCCCTCTGGAGAGTGCGGTCGCACCGCCCAGCAGTCCACCACCCGCCACCGCGCAACTGGAAGAGGACCGGCCCATGCCGCCGATGCCGTCCATGATTTCCATTTGTGCCGGAGGTTTTTGCCTGGGCCACTGAGTGCGGTGCGTTCAGTGGGTGTGGGGTGTACCGACCGAGGTCGCCCAGGGGTCGTATTTGCTCTCCAGCCGGTAGTCGGGGTAGGCGCGCCGGTGTTGTTCCGACAGCCTGTGCAAGGCCAGGAACACGTTGTCGGCAAAGCCCTGCCGCACGGTCGGGCGGTCATCGCGCGTGAGCGATTGCATGTAGGGCAGGAACCCCGGCTGCCCCCATAAAGCCAGCAGCTGCTTCCCGATGTGCGGATGGGCGTGCTGGATGGTCTTGAAATCTGCGTTGTCGTCGAGCATGACGTTGCTCCCGGTGGCTGCGGTGAAGTGCACGGTGGATACCGCAGCGGGTCTTCAGCCTCGGCCCATCTTCCAAGCCCCCCTGCGTTGTGCCTGTCGGTGCAGGGCGCATTCCACCCCACGCCGAGCGCCAGTCCATGCGTGGGAGGCGCTGTGCCGGCATGGTCCTTGCTGGCGCAGTGCTGCATGCTGCGCCCCTGCATGTGCGACGGGCATCAAGACGATGCCTCATGTGTGCTTGGCGAGCACTGCGTTGCGCACGCCGTTCAAGGCTGGCGGGAATTTATGCGGAGCAATTTTGCGTGCTGGTGCAGCAAGGCCCGGCGGATGGTCCAAAGTGCCGCACTGGAATTGCAACGGGATTCCAGGAGTAGGATCAAGAATTGGAGAGAAATTGGCATCTAGCGCGCATCTAGTCTGCGCTAGCAGCTATCAAAAATGCGATTCGATGGAGGACCATGGCAACACCGCAGGTCTAGGCGTAGCGGTGGGCGGTGACGGGGGCTGTGTGATTGAGGTTCCACGTACATCTGGCCATGCGATTGGCGGTGCAGGCTGGAAAGCGTCGATGCGCTAGCATCGTGGGCTGATTTTTGTATACAGCTCTCACCGGTGGTGGTGTGAGCGCCTTCGGGAGTGCTATGAAAGACGCCCAGCAGGCCCGTGTGCGATGGCACCAGCTCAGCCTCTACATCGATAACCATTTGCACGACCGCTACCTGGCGCCACCGTTGACGCTGGTGGTGGCGGCGTTGCTGACGCTGTGGGTGCCGGTCTGGCAGGCGGTGCTGTGGGCGGGGCTGGAGTTGGTGGCGATCGCGGTGTACACCTGTGTCTACCTGCAGTTTCGCCGCGCCGCCAAGCCACTGGATGAGGTCGTGTGGGTGCGCCGTATCGCCTGGGCGCACGGCGTCCACATGGCCATGTGGTCGTCCATCGTGGTGTGGGCCTATGTCCCCGGCAACCTGACCAGTCTGATGTTTGTGATGCTGGTGCATGTGGGCCTGATCTCCTTGACGGTGGTGATGAGCAACCCGCACCGCCGGCTGCTGATGTCCGATCTGGTGGCGCCGACGGTGGCCCTGGTGGCGCCGCCTGTGCTGGATGGCACGCTGTTCAGCGCCGGTCTGGCGCTGCTGGGCATCTTCTACATTGCCTTGATGCTGATGGTCGGCTTGAAAATTCATGCCAGTTCGACGGAAACCTTGGTGCTGCGCGAGCGCAACAGCGAACTGATCCGTGAGCTGGAGCAGCAGCTCAAGACCGACGGGCTGACCGGCTTGAAGAACCGTGACCACTTCATCACTACGGCGCGCAATGAGCTGGAGCGCCATGCACGCTACCAGCAGCCAGTCGCACTGCTGATGGTGGACATTGATCATTTCAAGCAGATCAATGACACCTACGGCCATCTGGCCGGTGATGAGGTGCTCAAGGCCGTGTCCAGCGTGTTTGTGGACATGGTGCGCACCAGCGATTGTCTGGCGCGCCTGGGCGGTGAGGAGTTCGCCGTGCTGATGCCGCAGACAGCGCTGGACGCGGCGATGGCGGCGGCGGAACGCTTGCGCATGGCCGTGGCCAAGGTGCGCTGCCCGCTGGACGATGACGTGGTGGCGCCGACCGTCAGCGTCGGCATCGCGATTGCGCCCGATGGCAATGAAACCCTGTCCTCCCTGATGCGGCGCAGCGATTTGGCCATGTATGACGCCAAGGGCCGGGGGCGCAACTGTGTGGTGGTGGCGCCCGACCGCAACGCCAAACAGGTGGCCTGAACGGCATCGCCTGGCTAGGCCACCATGGCCTGGCCAGGATCTGCGGGTTGTCTAGGGGGCTTTCTGGCGTCGCACGTAGGTGAACTCTTGCGTGGCGTGGGGCAGCGTCAAGGTCAGCGCATGCCCCGTCAGTTGAAGCGCCACATGGTCAAAACGCACTGCGCCGTAATTGCCGAGGCGGGCCCGCACCGTGAAGTGGTTGTGGGTGGGGTGTGCCGGGACCAAGATGGTCTCTGGGTAATGCCTGAACACCCCGTGCAGGCTCAGGTGGATGCTGTCGATCGGGGGCGCAACGTCCCCGGCCTCCAGGGAATCCTGGGTGAGGTGGTCGGCCGTGAACGCCTGCCCGTCCGACTCAAAGTGAACGCTGGTGATGTAGGACGCCACGGGCGCTCCTTCCTCCTGGAATACGACGCGTGCACCGGGGTGGCTGGCCTGGCTGGAGCGGACGAGTTCGAACTGCGGATCCGTGGAGGGGGCTGTGGAGTTCAGCACAATCTGCTGGCCCCGTTTTTCCCAGGTTCCCACATCGGTTTCATCCGCCGAGCCATAGATGAGGAGAAATTTGTAGGTGCCATCGGCGCGCAGCTGGATGGCCGAGACCATTTCTCTCACCCCCTGGAGCTGGTAGGTGCCGACGGGGTTGGCGAGGTCTTGGGCCCTAACGGCCTGGCCGCTGAAGCCGCTGCACGCCGCCATCCACATTGCGGTGCACTGCAGGAGCTGGCGGCGGGATGGTGTTGGGAAACCGGTCATGGCGTCACTCCCCGTGCGCACACGCTGCGCCAAAGTTGGACCAGGTGGGCTTGGAGGCCACATGCACGTGCTTTTGCTGCTGGGGCATGAAGGCAGAGTCCAGCGTGCCCAGGGCGATGCAGATCCAGTCACTCCAGTCACCCTGGGTGCGGGACCAGAACAGCGAGGACCCGCAATGCCCGCAGAATTGGCGCCACACCGCGGCCGACGACGCATAGGCGCGCAGGTCGGTGTCGCCGGCGGTGATCTGCAAGTCGTGGCGTGGAACGGCACCGTAGGCCGCAAAGGCTGTGCCATGGCTTTTCTGGCATTGGCTGCAATGGCAGTGGGTGACCGCTTGGGGGGGCTGAGTGCAAGCTGTAGCGGACCTTTGCGCACAAGCAGCTCCCGAGGTAAGTTTCAGACACAGGCTCAGACCTTCAGAGGCAAAACTGCCATCCTAACCACTGTGGCTGGGCAGGTGCGCGGGCGATCGATGGGGTGGGTCCGGCAGTACAGGCCTGCGGCACCTTGGTTGGGTGATCCCGGCAGGCGCGGGCATGTCCGGGCGACGGTGGAGCCTCTCTTAAATCACGGGCAGGTGCAGGCCAGCCGCAAGGCATCGTGGCGCGCCCATCGATGTGGGGTGCCAAAGTGCGGCGCAGTTTTTTTGGCGCCGAAAAAATCAGTTATACTTTTAGCTTGTCGGAGCGTAGCGCAGTCTGGTAGCGCATCTGCTTTGGGAGCAGAGGGTCGCGAGTTCGAATCCCGCCGCTCCGACCAAAATTGAAGGGCTAGATCGCAAGATCTAGCCCTTTCGTTTTTGG
>JBKBUN010000171.1:0-5245 GCA_046289925.1 Burkholderiaceae bacterium
ACCGCGCTCCGATGTGCAAATCATGCGCAAACGGGGCTGCGCAGTCCGATGAAAACCCGCTAGGCTATTGATACCTGAATCGCATCAATCAACACTGTGGACATTCTCGAACCCGACACCAGCGCAGCCCCCGCGGGCAGCACCGTACCGCGCCTGCGCACCCGCCCGGTGGGCGCGGGCCACTGGCGCACTTTTCTGGCCGTGGCCCGGCACCTGAACTTTCGCGCCGCTGCGGACGAGTTGGCGCTCACGCAGTCGGCCATCAGCCGCCAGATCCAGGCGCTAGAGGAGGAGGTGGGCGTGCCCCTGTTCCTGCGCCACACCCGGGCGGTGGAGCTGACCAGCGCCGGCGCACAGTTGCAGCGCGCAGTGGGGCCGGCGCTCGAACGCATCGACCTGGCCGTGCGCCAGGTGCGGCACAGCGCCGGGCGGCGCAGTGTCAGCCTCACCACCTGGGCCAGCTTCGCGTCGATGTGGCTGATCCCACGCATGGAGGATTTCCAGCGCCAGAACCCGGGCATTGACCTGCGCATCGACGCCAGCGACGCCGCCGTGGACCTGGACACCGCCGACGTCGACCTCGTGCTGCGCTACACCCAGCCCGACCGGGTGCCCGCGCACGCCGTGCACCTGTTCGACGAACAGCTCACGCCCGTGGCCAGCCCCTGGCTGCTGAAGAACCATGCCGTGCAGCGCGGCGAAGACCTGGCGCACTGCGCACTGATCGAGGCAGGCGACACGCACCGCAGCGCGCACCTGCAATGGCTGAGCTGGCGGCGCTGGCTCGACACGCAGGGCTGCCCCAAGCTGGAGCCTGTGCGCTGGCTGTACTTCAATTACGCGCACCAAATCGTACAGGCCGCCCTGGCCGGCCAAGGCTTGGCACTGGCGCGCATGCCGCTGGTTGCCGATGCGCTGGCGGCGGGCGATCTGGTGGAAGTGATGCCGACGCGGCGGCTCGATTCGCCACTGGCCTACTGGCTGCTGGTGTCCCCGCGCAGCAGCGGACGGCCCGAGGTGCAGGCGTTTGAGGCCTGGCTGCTGCGCGAAGCCCAGCGCACACGCGACGCGATCGGCGACGGGCCCAAGCCCGACACGCGGGACTTGCCAGATTGACCCCACGCCGCGGGCACAAGCGGGCTGGTCTGCGGCCGGGCAGACCCGCTCAGGCCAGCGTCACACGGGCAAACTTGCGCTTGCCCACCTGCACCACATAGGTGCCCGCCGGCAGCTTCAGGCCCTTGTCGCTCACGGCGCTGCCGTCCACGCGCACACCGCCACCGTCGATCAGGCGGTTGGCTTCGCTGGTGGACGGCGCCAGGTTCGCCTGCTTGAGCAGCGCGCCAATGCCCAGGGGCGCACCGCTGAGGCTGAGCTGCGGAATCTCGTCCGGGATGCCGCCCTTGGAGCGGTTGATGAAATCCTGCTCCGCCGCATCGGCCGCAGCCGCGCTGTGAAAACGCGCAGTGATCTCCTTGGCGAGCATCACCTTCGCGTCCTTGGGATTGCGCCCGCCGGCCACCTCGGCTTTGAGCGCGGCAATCTCGGCCAGGCTCTTGAACGACAGGAGCGTGAACCAGTCCCACATCAGCGTGTCGCTAATGGACAGCACCTTGGCGAACATGGTGTTCGCGTCTTCGGTGATGCCGATGTAGTTGTGCTTGGACTTGGACATCTTGTCCACGCCATCCAGCCCCACCAGCAGCGGCATGGTCAGCACACACTGCGGCTCCTGGCCGTATTCCTGCTGCAAATGACGGCCCATGAGCAGGTTGAACTTCTGGTCGGTGCCGCCCAACTCCAGATCGCTCTTGAGCGCCACCGAGTCGTAGCCCTGCATCAGCGGATATAGAAACTCGTGAACGCTGATGGACTGGCCGGAGGTAAAGCGCTTGTGAAAGTCATCGCGCTCCATCATGCGCGCCACGGTGTACTTGGCGGCCAGCTGGATCATGCCGCTTGCGCCCAAAGGCTCGCTCCACTCGCTGTTGTAGCGAATCTCCGTGCGGGCCGGATCCAGCACCAGGCTGGCCTGACGGTAGTAGGTCTCGGCGTTGGCCTGGACTTGCTCCTTGGTCAGCGGCGGGCGCGTGCTGTTGCGACCCGACGGATCTCCGATCAGGCTGGTGAAATCGCCGATCAGAAAAATCACCTGATGGCCCAAATCTTGCAACTGGCGCAGCTTGTTGAGCACCACTGTATGGCCGATGTGGATGTCGGGCGCCGTAGGGTCGAGCCCAAGCTTGATGCGCAGCGGCGTGCCCGTGGCCTCCGCGCGCACGAGCTTTTTCACCCATTCGCCCTGGGGCAGCAGTTCTTCGACGCCACGCAGCGTGACTTCCAGCGCGTGCTTTACACCATCGGAGAGCTCGGAGGTTGTAACAGCGGATTGATTCATAAGGGTTTTTTGGGATGTGGGCACCAGATGCGCCGCTATACTTCGTGCCACTTTGCAAGGGCGGATTCTAGTGGTGCGGCACCCCGTGCCGGCACGGGTCTCACATGCGACCCTTTCGCCCTCTCACCACCTCCCCTCTGGCAGGGCAGCGTGGGCAACAACAGATCCTGGGGATAGACCATTGACTCACGGCTTGAACACTGCCAGCCAGGCATTGCTTGAACGACTGTCCCAGAGCATCCAGCAACACCCCAAGCGGGTCACCGCAGCCCTCGCCGCCCTGCTGCTCACGGGCGGCGGCGGCGCTTTTGCGGTCGCGACCCTCACGCCCGAACCCAGCGAAATCCCTGTGCGCCAGGTCACGCATGCGGTGGACTCGCAAGCCGACCAAAACCTGCTCGCAGCCCTGGAGGCTCCCGGTTTCTCGCTGTACCGCTCGGAACAAATCCGCAGCAGCGACACCCCCGAATCGCTGCTGCAACGCATGGGCGTGGCCGATCCTGCCGCTGCCGCTTTTTTGCGCGGTGATGCAGCGGTTCGGCAAAACCTGCTGGGCCGCACCGGACGCATGGCCACGGCCGAAACCACCGACGACCACCGCCTGGTGCGCCTGACGGCCCGCTGGACGCCGGACGACAGCGGCAACTTCCGCCGCCTGGTGGTCGAGCGCAACGGAGACAAATTCAGCTCGCGCCTGGAAACCGCCCCACTCGTGGCCCGCACGCGCCTGGCTGGCGGCGTGATACAGAGTTCGCTGTTTGCCGCCACCGACGCCGCCAACATCCCGGACGCCGTGGCCATCCAGATGGCCGAGCTGTTCGCCAGCAGCATCGACTTCCACCGCGCACTGCGCAAGGGCGACCGTTTTGCCGTGGTGTACGAAACACTCGAAGCAGATGGCGAGCCGCTGCGCACCGGCCGAGTGATCAGTGCAGAGTTCCACAACAACGGCAAAACGCACCAGGCCGTGTGGTTCCAGGAGCCCGGCTCCAGCAAGGGCGCGTACTACACGCTGGAGGGTGAAAGCCTGCGCCGCGCCTACTTGGCATCGCCCGTGGAGTTCTCGCGCGTGACCAGCGGCTTCAAGATGCGCCTGCACCCGATCCTCAAGACCTGGCGCGCGCACCTTGGCACCGACTACGCAGCCCCCACCGGCACACCGGTGCGCACCGTGGGCGATGGCGTGGTCGATTTTGCGGGCGTGCAAAACGGTTTTGGCAACGTGGTGTTCGTCAAGCACCGCAACCAGCATGTGACCGTGTACGCCCACCTCAGCCGCATCGACGTGCGCAAGGGCCAGTCGGTCGAGCAGGGACAAACCATCGGCGCCGTCGGCGCCACCGGCTGGGCCACCGGACCGCACCTGCATTTCGAGTTCCGCGTGAACGGCGTTCACCAGGACCCGCAGACCATCGTGGCGCAAAGCGAGGCCGCAGCCCCCGTCTCGGCCGCTGCACGTCCGGCGTTCGACCGGCTCGCGCGCTCCATGCGCATCCAACTGGACTCGG
This sequence comes from Burkholderiaceae bacterium, assembly GCA_046289925.1. Classification (GTDB taxonomy): domain Bacteria; phylum Pseudomonadota; class Gammaproteobacteria; order Burkholderiales; family Burkholderiaceae_C; genus Acidovorax_G. The sequence goes on from JBKBUN010000171.1 coordinate 3,907, forward strand.
CCGAGCTGATCATGCAGGCCAGCGCAGAGTAAGCCCGCCCTGCCACCGCTGCGCTCCCCGCCTGACGCAGCGGGCATTGCCACCCACTCGGCCGCAACATGGCATCTTCCCTGTTCATCGGTCTGATGTCGGGCACCTCACTGGACGGGGTGGACGGCGTGGTGGCCCACATTCCCCCAACGGGCACACTGCGCGTGCTGGCCTACGCCAGCCAGCCTTTTGCCACTGCGCTGCGCGCAGAGTTGCTGGCCCTGAACCAACCAGGCCCGAATGAGTTGCACCGCGCGGCCCTCGCCAGCAATGCCCTCGCCGAAGCCTATGCAGAGGTGGTGGCCGAGTTGCTGCGTGCTGCCGGCGTGGCTGCTGCGGACATTGTGGCCATCGGCGCACACGGCCAGACGGTGCGACACCGTCCGGGGACCTTCGATGGCACAGGCTATACGGTCCAGTTGGGCAACCCCAGCCTTCTGGCAGAGCGTACTGGCATCGATGTGGTGGCCGACCTGCGCAGCGCCGACGTGGCCGCTGGCGGGCAGGGCGCACCGCTGGTGCCGGCCTTCCACGCCGAAGTGTTCGGGCAGCAGCATCCCGCACCGCTGGTGCTGAACATCGGCGGCATCTCCAACCTCAGTGTGCTGCAGCCCGGCCCTGTGCTGGGCTTCGACTGCGGCCCAGGCAATGTACTGCTGGATCTGTGGTGCCAGCGGCATACCGGCGCCGCTTACGACGCCCATGGCGATTGGGCAGCCCAGGGTCAGGTGCATACGGCACTGCTGCAGCGGCTGCTGCAAGAGCCTTTTCTGGCCCTGCCTGCACCCAAAAGCACGGGCCGCGATCTGTTCCACGCCCAATGGCTCGACGCCCATCTGCAATCGGTGCCAGCGCTGCCTCCTGTGGACGTTCAGGCCACCCTGACCCGCTTTACCGCCCGCTGCTGCGCCGATGCGGCGCGCCCGTACGGCCTTGGCACCGCCCCGATCCTGGCTGTCTGCGGTGGCGGCGCATTCAACCGGACGCTGATGACCATGCTGGGCGAGGACTTGCCCGGCTGGACCGTGGTGAGCACCGATGCGCTGGGTTTGCCGCCGCAACAGGTCGAAGCCACAGCATTTGCATGGCTCGCCGCCCGGCGTGTGCGCGGTCAGGCCGGCAATCTGCCGGCCGTGACCGGAGCGTCAGGCCTGCGCACACTGGGGGCCTGGCACGCCCGCCCGCCTAGGAGTCTGTCGGACCTGGGGCGTCGAAAGCGAACGTGAGCCCCCGCGAGGACCATTTTCGCCGTGTTTGCAGCCCCATAGCGGGGCTATGGGGCCCAAAGACGGTGAACAATGGACCGCTG
>JBKBUN010000172.1:0-5197 GCA_046289925.1 Burkholderiaceae bacterium
CCATAGCCCCGCTATGGGGCTGCCAACACGGCGAAAACGGTCCTTGCTGGGGCTCATGTTCGCTTTCGACGCCCCAAGTCCGACAGACTCCTAGGGCAGCTTCTTTTGTAGGAACACAGCCGTACCCATGGCCGGGTCCAGAGCGTAGCCCTCAAAGCCGATGTCGCGGTACAGCCGCATGGCAGGATGGTTGCCCGAGAGCACTTCGAGGGTGAGCTTGCACGCGCCGCGCTCACGTGCGATCGCTTCGACGGCCTGGAGCATGGCGCGTGCTACGCCGCGCCCGCGCCAGGCCGGCTGTACGACCACATCGTGCACATTGACCAACAGACGGGCGGCAAAAGTCGAGAAACCTTCCAGGCAATTGACCAGACCCACCGCATTGCCCGGGGCCACCGGCCCATGCCAGGCCATCACCGAAAAAGCCTGGGGCAGCGCCTGCAGACGCGGTACCAGTTCGGCACGCACATGGGCCGACAAGGGTTCACCACCCCCGGCCGGTTCGCGCGCATAGGCGTCCAGCAGATCGACCAGCGCCTGGGCCTGCACAGGATCCGCGTAATCCACACGCTGGACGAGACACACAGAAGGCTCGGAGACTGCCATGCCGTCCTGCCCTGCTCAGCCAGCGCGTGCTGCGTCTGCCAGGCGCTGTGCACAACGGTTGGCCTGCGCGGCATCGCGGGCCTCCACCATCACGCGCAGCAGCGGCTCGGTGCCGCTGGCGCGGATGAGCACCCGCCCCTGCCCCGCCAGTTCCTGCTCGACCGCCCGCGTGGTCTCGGCCAGCACAGTGTTGGCCTTCCAGTCCTGGCCAGGGACCAGGCGCACATTGAGCAGCACCTGCGGAAACAGCGTCAACCCGTCGAGCAGTTGGGCAAGCGTCTGGCCATTGCGCACACAGGCCTGCAGTACCTGCAAGGCGCTGACCAGACCGTCGCCAGTGGTTTGCCGGTCCAGCACCAGCAGGTGACCCGACCCCTCGCCCCCCAGCACCCAGCCGTGGCGCACCAGTTCTTCGAGCACATAGCGGTCGCCCACCTTGGCGCGCACAAACTTCACGCCACGCTGCACCAGCGCCTGTTCCACGGCCAGATTGGTCATCTGCGTACCCACCACACCGGGCACATGTTCGTCGCGGCCCATGCGGTCGACGGCCATCAAGTACAGCAGCTCATCCCCATTGAACAAGCGGCCCTGAGCGTCCACCATCTGCAGCCGGTCGGCGTCGCCGTCGAGCGCGACGCCGAAATCTGCCTGGTTGGCACGCACGGCACGCACCAGGGCGTCTGGATGGGTAGCGCCCACCTCGTGATTGATGTTCAGGCCGTCGGGGGTGCAGCCGATGGCGATCACATCGGCCCCCAGTTCGTGGAACACCTTGGGCGCAACCTGGTAGGCCGCGCCATGGGCGGCATCCACCACGATGCGCACGCCCTTGAGGGTCAGGTCCGACGCGAAGGTGCTCTTGCAAAACTCGATGTAGCGCCCGGCGGCGTCGTCCAGCCGCCGCGTCTTGCCCAACTGGGCAGACTCCACCCATACAGGGGCCTGCTCCAGGGCCTGCTCGACAGCCAACTCCCACGCGTCGGGCAACTTGGTGCCCTGTGCGCTGAAGAACTTGATGCCGTTGTCCGGATACGGGTTGTGGCTGGCCGAGATCACCACCCCCAGGCTGGCCCGCTGCGCCCGGGTGAGATAGGCCACGCCGGGCGTTGGCAAAGGCCCCAGGAGCAGCACATCCACCCCAGCCGAATTGAACCCCGACTCCAGCGCACTCTCCAGCATGTAACCCGAAATGCGGGTGTCCTTGCCGATCAGCACCAGCGGACGGTCTTCGGACGTCCGCAACACGCGCCCCACGGCGTGCGCCAGGCGCAGCACGAAATCGGGCGTGATCGGTGCCTGGCCCACAGTGCCCCGAATGCCATCGGTGCCGAAATACTGACGACTCATACCTTGTCTCCCTCTGTCATCTACCGGCCTGCCCCCTGCCTGGAGCCAGTGCCCGCCTGTTCAATCCTGTTGCGCCATCGCCCGCCACACCGCCAACGCAGCCACCGTGTCGCGCACATCATGCACCCGCACAATGCGGGCGCCGCGCTCCACCGCAAGCACGGCCGCGGCCACACTGGGCACCAACCGCTCATCGATGTCACGCCCGGTGACCGCCCCCAGGGACGACTTGCGCGACCATCCCGCAAGCACCGGCCGCCCCAGCGCGAGCAGCCGTGGCTGCTGCGCCAGCAACGCAAAATTCTGCTCAACGGTCTTTCCGAACCCAATACCAGGGTCCAGCACGATGCGATCCGAATACACCCCTCGTGCTTGAATTGCATCGTTACAGCGCTTCAAAAATGATAGCACCTGCTCGACCACATCGCCTTCCATGGGAGCCTGCTGCATGGTCTGCGGTTCGCGGTGCATGTGCATCAGGCACACGCCGCAACGCGGGTGCGCCGCCACCACTTCCAGCGCGCCCGGCTGGCGCAGCGCCCAGATGTCATTGACGATATCCACGCCAAGATCCAGCGCAGCGGCCATCACTTCGGGTTTGTAGGTATCGATCGACACCGGGCAGCCCCAGGTGACCGCCTCTTGCAGGATGGGCAGCACACGCCGCAATTCCTCATCCAGCGGCACCGCTGGGCTGCCAGGCCGCGTGGACTCCCCCCCAATGTCGAGAATGTCGGCCCCCTCGCGCAGCAGTTGATCGGCATGGTCCAGCGCGCGGCGCGTGCTGTCGTAGCGCCCCCCGTCTGAAAAGGAGTCCGGCGTGACGTTGACGATGCCCATCACACGCGGCTGCGCAAGGTCGATGTCGAAGCGTGTAGTGCACCAGCGCGGTGCTGCCGCAAGGGTAGGCTGCTGGTCAGCGGGCAAGGGCGAAACAGAAGAGCTCATGATGCGCAAACGGTTTCAGGCTGGCAGGAGCATCGAACGACTGCCGCCGACATCGGGTCAGGGCAGCCACCTGCTGGCTTCCTGAACGCAACAGCGGGGCCCGTGGGCCCCGCTGCGCGCTTGGCATCCCCAGCCGTCAAGCGGCGGTAGGTGCTGTGTCGGTGGACACGGCCGAACTGCCGCCGCCACCATTGCTGTCCCCAGACGAAGGCTTACGCGGCGTCCAGTCCTTGGGCGGACGGGGCTCCCTGCCCGCCATGATGTCGTCGATCTGCTCCGTGTCGATGGTTTCCCATTCCAGCAGGGCCTTCGCCATGGCGTGCATCTTGTCACGGTTCTCTTCGATCAGGCGACGCGCGAGGCTGTACTGCTCATCGATGATGCGGCGCACCTCAGCATCCACCTTCTGCATGGTTTGCTCGCTCATATTGGTGGTTTTGGTCACCGAGCGGCCCAGAAACACCTCGCCTTCGTTCTCGGCATACACCATGGGCCCGAGGGCCTCCGTCATGCCATAGCGGGTGACCATGTCGCGGGCAATGTGCGTGGCGCGCTCAAAGTCGTTGCTCGCACCCGTGGTCATCTGGTTCATGAACACTTCCTCGGCAATGCGGCCACCAAACAGCATGCTGATCTGGTTGAGCATGTACTCGCGGTCGTAGCTGTAACGGTCCTGGGAGGGCAGGCTCATCGTCACCCCCAAGGCACGGCCGCGAGGAATGATGGTGACCTTGTGCACCGGATCGCACTTGGGCAGCAACTTGCCGATCAGCGCGTGACCCGCCTCGTGGTAGGCAGTGTTGCGGCGCTCCTCCTCAGGCATGACCATGCTCTTGCGCTCAGGCCCCATGAGGATCTTGTCCTTGGCCTTCTCGAAGTCCTGCATCTCCACCGTGCGCGCGTTGCGACGGGCAGCCATCAGGGCAGCCTCATTGCACAGGTTGGCAAGATCCGCACCGCTCATGCCTGGCGTGCCACGCGCAATGATGCTGGGCGCCACGTCCTGGCCGATCGGAATCTTGCGCATGTGCACGTTCAAGATCTGCTCACGACCGCGGATGTCGGGCAAGGTCACGTACACCTGGCGGTCAAAACGGCCTGGGCGCAGCAGTGCGGCGTCCAGGATGTCCGGACGGTTGGTAGCAGCGACCACGATCACGCCGAGGTTGGTCTCGAAACCGTCCATCTCCACGAGCATCTGGTTGAGCGTTTGCTCACGTTCATCGTTACCACCGCCCAGGCCAGCGCCACGCTGACGGCCCACAGCGTCAATTTCGTCGATGAAGATGATGCAGGGTGCGTTCTTCTTGGCGTTCTCGAACATGTCGCGCACACGGGCAGCACCCACGCCGACGAACATCTCCACAAAGTCGGAACCCGAGATGCTGAAGAACGGCACCTTCGCTTCGCCGGCAATGGACTTGGCCAACAGGGTCTTGCCAGTGCCTGGAGGCCCCACGAGCAGCAACCCGCGCGGAATGCGGCCGCCGAGCTTCTGGAACTTCTGCGGGTCCTTCAGAAAGTCAACCACTTCCTTGACCTCTTCCTTGGCCTCATCGCAGCCAGCCACGTCGGCAAAGGTGACGGTGTTGTTGTTCTCGTCCAGCATGCGCGCCTTGCTCTTGCCAAAGCTGAACGCCCCCCCCTTGCCGCCGCCCTGCATCTGGCGCATGAAATAAATCCACACCCCGATCAGCAGCAGCATCGGCCCCCAGCTCACGAGCAGCGTCATGAGCAAAGAGCCTTCTTCACGCGGCTTCACATCGAACTTGACGTTGTTGGCAATCAGATCACCCACGAGGCCCCGGTCCAGATAGGTTGCCGTGGTTCGGATGCGGCGGTCATCCGACGTGACGGCCACAATTTCGGTGCCGCCCTGCCCTTCCTGGATGGTGGCACTCTTGATCCGGTTGCTTCGCACTTCCTCCAGGAATTCGGAATAGCCGATATACCCGGCGCCCGCCGTGGTGCGCGTGTCGAACTGTTTGAACACGGTGAACAGCACCATGGCGATCACCAGCCATACAGCCACCTTAGAAAACCACTGATTGTTCAAGCGGGACTCCAGTCACTTGAGAAAAAACGGGGGCAAACCCTGAGGGTCCACTTGCGGCGCATTTTAGGACTTTCAAGAGCAGCGCCCTGGCCTATTCCCCCGATCAGCCATGGACTCAGCGCGGGTTTGAACCTAGAAACCCCAGTTGACCGCCTGTTCGCACTGAAAAGTTCTGATGTCCGTTGAAGTTGCGCCTTGTGGGCACGCTCACCTTCTGGGTGAGAGCGCTATGCGCCC
>JBKBUN010000173.1:0-5120 GCA_046289925.1 Burkholderiaceae bacterium
CGTGGCTGCCGCACCTTCGTCCCAACGCACGTGCATGCGCCCGCCCAGCGTGTCCACCACTTGCGGCTGCTGGTCCTTATCGCCAGCCCTTTGGCGCGCCGCCAGCGCCTTGCGTCTTGCTTCAGGGGCAGCAGCAAGGTTCGCCTGAGATGAACCACCACGGTCTCTTGCGCAGGCGTGAGCACCGTTTGCAGGTGATGAGCCGTGTGCGAGCGGTCCCCCAAGACAGATCGCTTCTTCCACTTGTAAACCGTCTGCTCGGTGATCCCCAAACGCTGGGCCAGGACGCTGGCCGTCTCGTCGCTGGCAGCGATCTCGGCCCGCACAGCGGGTGTGGTGCGGGCGTTCTTGTGCAGGGCTATCAACATGGCGTCACTCCCGAACTCGATTGCAAGGACTCTAACAACCCTTGCAGGACCGCTCGGGCCAGCAAGAGTGGGTAGCGTTTGGGGTCTATGCAATCGTCCGAGATGCGACATCTAGGTCATGTCGTTTCGCCATCTGCGTCGCATGCAGCTTGTCTGCCACTCATCTGCCACTAACGCCTGCTGAAACGACAAAGCCCCGCGGTGCGGGGCTTTGTGATTTAAAAGGTCATTCTGGTCGGGGTGAGAGGATTCGAACCTCCGGCCTCTACGTCCCGAACGTAGCGCTCTACCAGGCTAAGCTACACCCCGATGTCAGCCTTTAAAGGTGCGCCGGCCAGTTCAATGGCGGCGCTCAAGCAGCTGAGCCGCTAATTGTAGCAAACTTGCCGTGTGTTGATTGGCAGGCAGGCCGGAGATTGCGTCGATGGCGCGTTGTGCCTCGGCTGCGGCCGCCTGCCGGGCTACATCGAGGGCGCCAGTGTTCCGAACGATGGCCACGATGTCCTTCAGGTGCTCGGTGCTGCCTTGCTCGATGGCCCGTCGTATGAGGGCGGATTCCTCCGGCGTGCCGCGTTGCATGGCTGCGATCAGTGGCAGCGTGGATTTGCCTTCGCGCAGATCGTCCCCTAGGTTCTTGCCCATTTCTGCGGTCACGCCGTCGTAGTCGAGGACGTCGTCGATGATCTGAAAGGCAGTGCCCAGCGCTTGTCCATAGGTGGCACATGCGGTTTCAGTGGCGAGGGGGGCGCCTGCCAGCACGGCCCCCAGGCGGGCGCTGGCCTCGAACAACTTGGCGGTTTTGGAGCGAATGACGCGCAAGTACCCCTCTTCGTCCAGTGAGGCGTCGTGCATGTTCATGAGTTGGAGCACTTCGCCTTCGGCGATCACGTTGGTGGCATCAGACAGGATTTCCATGATGTGCATACTGCCCGCACTCACCATCATTTGAAACGCCCGGGAGTACAGAAAGTCTCCCACCAGCACGCTGGCGGGGTTCCCGAAGCTCTCGTTGGCTGTGGCCCTTCCTCGCCGCAGCGTCGACTCGTCCACCACGTCATCGTGCAGCAGTGTGGCGGTGTGAATGAATTCGACGACCGCAGCCAAATTGAAGCGTTCGCTCCCTTTGTAGCCCAGGGAGCCGCAGATCAGCAGCAGCAGGGCCGGCCGCAGGCGCTTGCCGCCAGCCGCGATGATGTAGTGGGAGATCTGGGCGACCAGCGGTACGCTGGAAGTCAGTCGATGGGCAATCACCCTGTCCACTTCGAGCATGTCGTGCGCGATAGGGGCCAGGGGGTTGGGAGAGGTGGGGGGGAGGGGGGCGTTCAAGGTGATCGTCGCGCAGAGTGCGGCCGGATTATAGAAAGCGTGCCAAGGAGGCCGAAGGCTGATCCTTTGGGTGCTGCGCAGACCCTGGGTGACAGCTTTGTTGCCCCGTAGTACAATTGCTAGCTCTGCGGAAATCCGTTCGCAGAACTCAACTCAAGAGGTCCACATGTACGCGGTCATAAAAACCGGTGGCAAGCAGTATCGCGTTGCTTCCGGCGAGAAAATCAAAGTAGAACAGATTGCTGCGGACGTTGGCCAGGAAATCGTGATCGACCAGGTTCTGGCCGTCGGAAACGGCGCTGAACTGAAGGTGGGTACGCCCCTGGTGTCCGGTGCAACGGTCAAGGCTACCGTCGTAGCCCATGGCAAGCACGACAAGGTGCGCATTTTCAAGATGCGTCGCCGCAAGCACTACCAAAAGCGCCAAGGTCACCGTCAGCAGTACACCGAACTGCAGATCGGTGCAATCGCTGCTTAAACAGGAGCTGAAGTCATGGCACAGAAAAAAGGCGGCGGCTCTACGCGAAACGGGCGCGATTCCAAGCCCAAGATGCTCGGTGTGAAGGCTTTTGGCGGTGAATTGATCAGCGCCGGTTCCATCATCGTGCGCCAGCGCGGCACCAAGTTTCACCCCGGCGCAAACGTCGGCGTGGGCAAGGACCACACGCTGTTTGCCCTGGTCGATGGCCACGTGAGCTTCGGCACCAAGGGTGCGTTGTCCAAGCACACGGTCAATGTGACCCCTGTCTGAGGTATCACCCAGGCAAGCCAAAGCCCCGCTCTGCGGGGCTTTGTCGTTTGCAAGGTGGGCAAAAGTGCAGTGCGCACGGGTCCCCATCTACTCATTCGTTACACTGGATTGGCCATGAAGTTCGTTGATGAAGCCTTTATCGATATCGCCGCTGGAGACGGGGGCAATGGCTGCGTCTCGTTCCGCCATGAAAAGTACAAAGAGTTCGGTGGTCCCAATGGTGGTGACGGCGGCCGCGGCGGCCATGTGTTTGCCGTAGCAGACCCGAATCTGAACACGCTGGTGGACTACCGCTATACCCGTCGCTTTGAGGCCAAACGCGGCGAGCACGGCATGGGATCGGACATGTTTGGGGCGGCGGGGGAGGACATCACGCTCAAGATGCCCGTGGGCACCATCATCTCTGACGCCGAGACCGGCGAGGTGCTGTACGAATTGCTGAACGCTGGAGAGGTCGTCACCATTGCCAAGGGCGGTGATGGCGGCTATGGCAACCTGCGCTTCAAGAGCGCCATCAACCGCGCACCACGCCAAAAAACGCCTGGCTGGCCTGGCGAGCGCAAGAGCCTCAAGCTCGAACTCAAGGTGCTGGCCGATGTGGGCCTGCTGGGCATGCCTAACGCGGGCAAGTCTACGTTCATCGCCGCGGTGTCGAACGCGCGGCCCAAGATTGCCGACTATCCCTTCACCACATTACACCCCAACCTGGGCGTGGTGCGCGTCGGCCCTGAGCAAAGCTTTGTTGTGGCCGATATCCCGGGGCTGATCGAGGGGGCCTCCGAAGGTGCGGGGCTCGGGCACCAGTTCCTGCGCCATCTGCAGCGCACCCGGCTGCTGCTGCACATCGTGGATCTTGCGCCGTTTGATGACGCGGTAGACCCAGTGGCGCAGGCCAAGGCCATCGTCGGTGAACTCAAAAAGTACGACGCGGCCCTTTACGAAAAGCCGCGTTGGCTCGTGCTCAACAAGCTGGACATGGTGCCTGCCGACGAGCGTGCCGCCCGCGTGAAGGATTTCGTCAAGCGCTTCAAGTGGAAAGGGCCGGTGTTCGAGATCTCGGCGCTCACCCGCGAGGGCTGCGAGACGCTGATCCGTGCGATTTATGATCATGTCCATGCCGAGCAGCGCGCCGTTCAGGCACCGACCGAAGTGGATCCTCGTTTCGTGGATGTTCCACCCGAAGTCTGATCTGCTATTGTTTTGATAGCTGTTTGTGCTTAATTTATAAGCACGAACGGCCTTTTTCATCGAATTCATGGTTTCCAGCGTACTGCGCGATGCGCGCCGCATCGTGGTCAAGGTCGGCTCTAGTCTTGTCACCAACGAAGGCCGTGGTCTGGACGAGGCGGCGATCGGCGAATGGTGCCGCCAGCTTGCGGCCCTGGTGCGAGGTGTCGACGGCACGTCGCGCGAGGTGGTCATGGTGTCGAGCGGTGCGATTGCTGAAGGCATGAAGCGCCTGGGCTGGAGCACCCGACCGCGCGAGGTGCACGAGCTGCAGGCCGCCGCTGCCGTAGGCCAGATGGGCCTTGCGCAGATATACGAAACCAAGCTGCGCGAGCAGGGCGTGGGCAGTGCTCAGGTGCTGCTCACGCATGCCGACCTGGCCGACCGCGAGCGCTACCTGAATGCGCGCTCTACCCTGCTCACGCTGCTACGTTTGGGGGTGGTGCCGGTCATCAACGAGAACGACACCGTGGTCAACGACGAAATCAAGTTCGGTGACAACGACACGCTGGGTGCGCTTGTGGCCAATCTGGTTGAGGCCGATGCGCTCGTGATCCTGACCGATCAGAAGGGCTTGTACACAGCCGATCCGCGGCGCGACCCTGCTGCCACCTTCGTGCATGAAGCCAAAGCGGGTGATCCTGCGCTCGAAGCCATGGCAGGGGGGGCGGGCTCCAGCATTGGCAAGGGTGGGATGATCACCAAGATTCTTGCCGCCAAGCGCGCGGCGGGCTCTGGCGCATCCACCGTCATCGCGTGGGGCCGCGAGCATGATGTGCTGTTGCGCTTGGCGGCTGGCGATGCCATCGGCACGTTGCTGGTAGCGCAGACTGCCAAGAAGCAGGCCCGCAAGCAGTGGATGGCCGATCACCTGCAACTGAGGGGGGCCGTCATGGTGGACGCCGGAGCGGCTGCCAAGGTGCGCGACGAAGGCAAGAGCCTGCTGCCCATTGGCATGACAGGGGTGGAAGGCGACTTCGCACGGGGCGACGTGATCGCCGTGCGCGGGCCCGACGGGGTGGAAATTGCGCGAGGGCTGGCCAATTACGCCAGCGCCGAGGCGCGCTTGCTGTGCCGCCGTGCCTCTAGCGAGTTTGAGCGTCTGCTGGGCTATAGCGCCGAGCCCGAGATGGTGCACCGGGACAACATGGTGCTCATGCAGAAGGCCTGAATGGCTGAACCGCAGCATGCTGCGATCCCATCCTGTCGCCTGCGGTGTACGACGGTCGTGATCCGCAAAGCCCGTGCCCGCAGCGGTGCGCGATGCCCGCCTAGGAGCCTGTTGGGCTTGGGAATCGTCGGCTGCATGCCAATGGCCAATGGGCCGCAGTAGTCCATTTTTCACCGTCTTTGGGCCCCATAGCCCCGCTATGGGCTCTTCGTCATTTCGTGTGGAACCCAACAGTCACAATGACTCCTGGTCGTCGAGCCCGGTGGGCATGTGTGCA
>JBKBUN010000174.1:0-5101 GCA_046289925.1 Burkholderiaceae bacterium
CGCCGCACGCTGCGCAGCAGCGGCTCGATCTGCGCAAACTTCTCTCTGCTGACGTCGCTGGCGTAGGGCTTTCTCTTCACTCGGCTATTGTCGAGTCATAGAAGGATCGTAAACACGTTCTAAGAATTTTTTGCTACTGCGCGTGCATCCAATCGCCCGGATGCTGCGTATATGCCCAAAGACAAGGCCTGCACGCTGCGTTGGCGGCAATGCAACAGCGCCCCAACAAGCCGGTGCTTCTGATCACAATGGCTGCATGAACGCCACCACACCGGACCAGCAACTGATGGAACTCCTTGACCGCATAGCCGCCCGGGACGAGGCGGCGCTCAAACAGCTGTACGACCAGACCGCCTCGCGGCTGTATGGCTTGGCACTGCGCATCGTGGGTAAGAAGGAGTGGGCCGAGGATGTGCTGCAAGACAGCTTTCTGGGCATCTGGCGCAATGCCGGGACCTACCGCGACTCGCTGAGTCCGCCTTTGGCATGGATGGGCATGCTGGTGCGCAGCCGAGCCCTGGACTTTTTGCGCAGACGCCGTGCGGAGCGCTTGCACCTGAACGTTCCAATCGAAGACATGGAGGAGTTGCCGCAAGACCCGCAGGCGCAGGGGCCGATGCAATTGGTCGAAGCCAGTGAGCAGGCTGCCGTGCTGCACCAGTGCATGCAGCGCCTGGAAGATGCCCAGCGCCAGGTGGTCAGCCTGGCGTACCTGAAGGATCTCAGTCACAGCGAACTGGCCAGCTACCTGAAATTACCTTTGGGCACGGTCAAGACATGGATGCGCCGCAGCCTGGAGCAGTTGCGCAAATGCATGGCGCGCCATGTTTGAGCCCCAGGAGCCTCACCCATGAACCTAACACGCAATCCCCAACTGCTTGACCGGTTGGCGGCCGCTTACGCACTGGGCAGCCTGCGCGGGGGCGCACGCCGGCGTTTTGAGCAACTCGCCCGGGAGTATCCCCAAGTGCGCGCTTCGGCACTGGTGTGGCAGGGCCGCTGGTCGGCCTTCTCGGAAGTCCAAGCGCCAGTCGCGCCCGATGCCGCGGTCTGGACCCGCATCCACAACCTGGTGCAAGCCGAGACGCCGAATGCCCAGTGGAGCACGCAGCGCCAGGCCACGACGTCCAGGCAGGCGGCGCGCGCATTGACATGGTGGCGAGGCTGGGCGCTGGCCGGCAGTTTTGCCACGGTGGCAGCGGTTGCGCTGGGACTGTGGTCGCACCAGGGCCTGCAGCACAGCACACGGCAGCAGATGGCTTCGCTGCAAACGCAGCTCCAGAGCACACAGGCAGCCTTGCAGGCGACGCCACAGATCCGGTATGTGGCGGTGTTGGCCGATGCCCAGGCGCATGCCTCGGTGCTGGTGACGTTTGATGCCCGGCACGACCAGCTCGTGCTGCAGCGCGTGGGTGGATTCCAAGAAGGCGAGAACCAATCCTTGCAGCTGTGGGCTTTGCCACAGCAAGGCGCCCCACGGTCCCTGGGCGTCCTGGGCCAGGGCAAGCTGGACGAGCTCAAAGCCCAAGAACAGGATGTGCACACGATCCCGGCGCTGGCCATCAGCCTGGAACCCAAGGGCGGCGTTCCCAGCAGCATGGGGCCGACAGGACCGGTGTTGTTCAAGGGGACGCTGATCCGCCGCGAGCTTTGATGACGCGGTGCCCGCACCGAAAGTTTCCCATCCCACCGTCGTTGCACCCCGCATCCCTGCACATTCCAACTGGGCCCGGGCAGAGATCCTGTTCACCGGCAACAAACCACCACCCTGCTGGCAGGCGCACTGGCCGCCCACACACGAAGGCCTGATGGCGCTTGAAGCCGGCACTAACCAAAAAGCCTGGCCACTTGGGATTGCGCCAGGCTTGTGGGGATGCGCCACGTAGCGCATCCGTTTCTGATGCGCGCTCAGAACTGGTAGTTCGCACTCAGCAGGAACGTGCGCGGCGCACCGGGCATGGCGTTGGAGCGCCAGTACTCGGTGTCCAGCAGGTTCGAGACCGCCATCGTCACCGTCCAGGGGGCTGCACGCCAGCCCACCAGGGCATCCCAGCGGGTATAGCCCGGCAGGCGCGCCGTGTTGGCCGCATTGCTCCAGCGGGCGCTGGTGTAGGTCACCCCCAGCTCCCCGTACCAGGGGCCGGACGGTGCGTAGCGCACGAACAAATTGCCATTGCGCTTGGCGGTGTTCTGCAGATCCAGGCCAACATTCGCAGGGGCCTGCTGGTCTTCGACCACTTTGGCACTCATCAGGCCCACGCCACCACGCACATACCAGCTGGGGGCTACGCGCCCCGAAGCGCTGAGTTCCACCCCCCGCGAACGCTCCTTGCCACGGATCGCCCACACGGTGGGCTGGTTGGTGGCATCGGGGCGATAACGGATGTTGTAGTGCTCGAGCTGGTAAACGGCCAGCTGTGTCGACAAGGCACCATCCAGCCAGTCACTCTTGAGGCCGGCCTCGACCTGGCGGGAATGCTGCGGCTGGTCGTCGTACACCGCCGTCGCGGCGGTGTCCACCGAAATGGTGCCACGCCCACCATAGGGCGAATAGCTCTTGCTGTAGGACGTATACAGGCTCTGGCTGGGAACAGGTTGCCAGACCACCCCAACGCGGGGGCTGGTGGATGACCCCTCATAGCCGCGCTGGAACCCCGTGACGTAGTTGGTCGAGTGGAACTTGAAGCGATCGTGGCGCAAACCCGCCAACAGCTTCCACTGGGACGTCAGGCTGATCAGGTCCTGAAAGTACACGGCCTGCGTCTCCCCCTCATGGCGGTTGTTCTGCGTCGGGGCAACGCGGATTGCCTTGGCCGGCCATGCGCCGGTATTCGGGTTGAACGGGTCGTAGGTGAACGATCCCGCCACCGTGCCATAGACCTTGGGCCGACGCAGCTCCTCGCTGACCTCCACGCCCACCAGCAGCTCATGCCCGACGCTGCCAGTCTGGAACTTGCCGGACAGATCCACCGTATTGGAGGTGGTGCGGTTCTGGGTTTGCTGCCAGGCGTAATTCGGGCGGATCAGCCCGGTGACCGCGTTGTAGGTGCCGGCGAAGTAGTGGTCGAAGTCCTGATCGGCTTCACGCTGGCTGGCCACCCAGCGCACACTCCAGTCGTCGTTGAAGTCGTAGCTCAGGTCCGAGCGGGCCACACGCAGACGGTCCTCCACATAGTCGCCCGGATGCTGGAAACCGTTGCGGATCGACACCCCGGCCGGCAGCGTTTCGTACGACGGTCCACGGTCGGGCACCCGCCAGACGTTGTCATAGGTGTACTGTGCCGTCCAGCGCAGCCCGGTGCGCGTGTCCACCAGGATGCTGGGCGAGATCATCTCGTTCTTGTTGCGAATGCCACTGCGGAAGCTGTGCGCCTGCTCGCGATCGGCTGTGAGGCGCACCACCACATTCGGATTGACCACATGGTTGATGTCGATGGTTCCACCGAAGTTCTCCCAGGATCCGCCGCGCAAGGTCAGGCTGCTTTTGGCATCAAAACGAGCCTGCTTGCTGACCAGGTTGATGATGCCCCCGCCCCCGCCCCGGCCGTACAGCACCGAGCCCGGCCCCTTGAGGATTTCGATGCGCTCCACGTTGGCCGTGCTGCGGCGCACCTGGCCCGATTCACGGATGCCATCCCGGTAAATGTCTCCGGCGTCAGCGCTGAAGCCGCGGATCATCACGCCCTCCCCACGCATGTCGTAGTTGGTGTTCACGCCGGGCACACCATCCAGCATCACGGCCAGATCGTTGATCCCGTAGCTCTTGTACTTGTTGACTTCCAGCGTGTCGATGGTCTGCGGTATGTCTTTGGGCGCCAGGTAGGTCTTGGTCGCCGTGGTCACCCCTTCAGGGCGCACATCGTCGGCGTCGTACTGCGAGGCTTTCACCTGCACGGCCGGCAAGGCCGCCACGTCTTCGGCCGCGTCCTGCTGGGCCTGAGCCAGGCTGGGCAATGCCAGCAGCACCAGTGCCGCAACAGGGTGCAGCCCGCCGCGTTGTCCCTTGCTTGCGCCCTGCTGCAGGCTTGGTTTGTTGTGCGTCATCACGCGCTTCCCTCTGGGCTGTATTAGCCCTTGAAATGAAAGAGCATTAATGTAAACAACAATCAATCTCAATAAGATTTAACTCAAGTCAAAAAGCAAATTCGTCGCGTGCGCACCACAGTGATGCGCTTGTGTGCGCTGCAGATACAGGTTCGGTGGCTGAATGCAGCTGGGCCACCTCTAAGGGGGAAAACATCACTATCAAGGTGACTGACGCTGCAAAGATCATGTCCACAGCCGCCTAGTCCTGACTGTGCACAGCCATACATAGCCAACAGCGAAAGGCAGTAATCGTGCCCGCAGCTTGCAGAGCTAGTCCACACCACATGAGAACCTGACACCGAGCGATGGTTCAGGACATGTTTAGACAAACACTTGGGGTCCTATCGAGGTCATCCGCTCCACGAATTACCCGATCTCTATCTGGCCGAAAAAGAAGTCACTGATAGGTGCAACATGGCAGACAGGGTTACTTTCGCAGCAGGGAACCTACTACGTCTGAACCTACACATGCCAATCAGCCATAGCGATGACCGGCGACAGGCTTTGACATCCGCTCTTCAAATTGGACTCTGCATCTGGGATGCTGCAATCGCAATGCTCGAGAACAGAGCACGCTGTCTGTGTCCGGCTCCAAGCAGACACCCAATCCTCGGCATCTTGGACATACGCCATGCCTGCAGCGGGCATTCAGGCGCTTGCGGCTCACACCTCCATCACACCGCCGGCATCCAGCGCAGGCACGCGCAGCAAGTCCTCGTTCACCCCCATCACCTCACTGGCACGCTCCACGGCCTGCCACAGGGGGGCCGGCATCTGCAGGATGTCATCCGGCGACGCAGAGCGTGCAATCCAGGCGCTGATGGCACCGTGCTGCTCTTGTGTCAGCAGATCCAGGTTCAGCATTTCATCGATGGTCTTCATAAGGGGCTGGGTCAGTGGTGAGCGGGAGAGGCCGCAGGATGTGCACGCCTGCAGTGTGCCTTAGATGCTGCCGACCATCGCCAGATCAAGGGGGCAACGCTTACGCAGCAAGCGTGCATCCCCTCACCCGCCC
>JBKBUN010000175.1:0-5011 GCA_046289925.1 Burkholderiaceae bacterium
GGCGCCTCGGGCGGCGGCTGAGTCGCCATGGCGGCGGCCTGCCGCTCATCCATCTGGAAGCGCTCAGGGGACAGGCGCTGCGACTTCAGCAGCTCGGCAAACCACTTCTTCGGGTCGATGCCGAAGGCGGGGTTGCCCACCAGCCCGCCCATCTGCGCGATGGACTGGTTCTGCAGGTCGCGCTCCACCAGAGCCGTCGAGCCGCGAGCGTCGATCACGAAGTCGCCCTTGGCCTCCTCGTCCTCGCCATGCAGCATCAGCCACTCGTAGTAGCGGCGAATGTGGGGCTCTGTCACGCGGTCATCGAACAGGCGGGCAATGCGGCGCAGCGCCGTACCAGCGTTGTTCTGCAGCATCTGCATCCCGCCCACGGTGTCGGGCGCGTGGGTGTTCTGGCCCTGCAGCATGGACGGCAGCCCGAGCACATCCTGGGCTTCGAGCCGGCCACCCGCAAAGACCTCTACCTCGCCCACGATCCCGCCTATGTGGATGACGTACTGGATCTGCGGCGCGACAACGGCTTCGGCAACCGCGACCCGCGGGTGGCTGCCGCCCTGCCCTACACCACCGGATCCATGATCGCAGCGGCCGAGCACGCCCTGCGCCACGGCGGCCATGTGTGCTCACCCACCAGCGGCTTTCACCACGCCAGCTACGACTCCGCGTGGGGCTTTTGCACCCTCAACGGCCTGGCCGTGGCGGCCCTTGTCGTCGCCATGCAAGGCGCCAAGGTCGGCATTCTCGACTGCGATGCCCACGAGGGCGACGGCACTGCGGACATCCTGCGCCGCATCAAGGGCCACGGCATCAAGCACCACACCCTTGGCGCGCACTTCCCCTGCCGGCAGCGGGCCGAAGATGGCGAATTCCTGCACTGGCTGCGCAGCGCCATTGACGACCTGAGCGACTGCGACGTGGTGCTCTACCAGGCCGGCGCAGACGCATGGGAGCGCGACCCGCTGGGCGGCCAGCTCCGCAACAAGCTCATGGAGCTGCGCGAATTCTTTGTATTCAGCGGCCTCAAAAACGTGGCCTGGAACCTGGCAGGCGGCTATGTCCGAGACAAGGACGGCGGCATCTCCAGCGTCCTGAGCCTGCACACCAAAACCCTCTTCTGGTCCAACCGAGACGCATGATGCTGACACGCAAAAGCCTGAACAACCACATGGACACCCACCTCCCGCAGACCAGCCGCGCCATGCGCAACGCCATCGCAGCGATCTTGGTGGACGGCACGAGCTGGCGCAAAGCCGCCATCTCGCACAACGTCACCGAAAGCGGCATCCACCGGGCCATGCGCCGTGGAGGGATCAAAGAATTCGCCATGGCGATGGGTAAATCATCTTGATTTACTCGTAATCTTATGTCACACTGACCCGTCGCTGTGGAAAGCGCATAAGCGGGCCTGGTCCCCTTTGGTGACTGGGCTCTGACCGTACACAGGACCGCAATGGTCCGGGCTCGCTCGGAATTTCCACCGGAGCCCAGTCAACCAAAGGGGATCACATGCACCACCTCGTTCGCGCCAGCGACCCCATCACCAGCGTGATCGCGGCCGAAGGCAGCCGGGCCTTCTCCGGCCCCCACTGCGACCGCATCCTGGCCGCCCTGCAGCTCGGCCCCGCCACGGCGCACGAACTGCAAGCCACCACGGGCCTGACCGTGGTGCAGATCGACCGAAGACTGCCCGAACTCAGACGAGCCGGCAAAGCCAGAGTCTCCCAGCACATGGGCGAAGACCTGGTGCGCAACGGGGCGCGGGTGTGGGAAGCCTGCGCGCCTTCGCAGGCAAGGCAGTAAATCAAAAAGGTTTACCAACGATGAAAACGCTCCCATGGATTCGCCTCTACGTGGAGGTGATTGACGACGAGAAGCTGGGCCTGCTGGCGTTCGAGGACCGCTGGCACTACATCGCGCTGCTGGCCTGCAAGGGCCGCGGCCTGCTCGACAAGGACGAGCCCGCCGAACTCACCCGCCGCAAGGTTGCACTCAAGCTCGGCCTGGCCGTGCGCGAGCTGGAAGAGGTCGCGCGGCGGCTCGCAGAGGTTGGGCTGATCGACCGCGAGAGCATGCAGCCCCAAGGCTGGGGTGAGCGCCAGTTCAAAAGCGATGCCGACAGCACGGCAGCAGAGCGCCAACGCCGCCACCGCGCCGCCAAGCGGGAGGCCGAGCAAGCCCTGTCACGCGTGACGTCACGCACCAGTCACGCAGATGTCACCCGGCCAGATACAGATACAGATACAGAAGAAGAGAGAGAGCCGGCTGACGCCGCCCCTCCCCCTCCTGCCAAGCCAATCACCCTGACCGCCTACCTCAAGCAATGCGCCAAGGCGGGCACGAAGCCCATCCCGGATGACCACTACATCCGCCGGTACATGGAGGACGCCGGGATCACCCACGAGATGGGCCAGATCGCGTGGCTGAGATTCCGCGAGGAGCACACGCAGGGGGCGCGCAAGGACAAGCGCTACAAGGACTGGCCCGGCACCTTTGCCAACTCGGTCAAGTCCCGCTGGTATCGGCTCTGGATCGTCAACAACGAAGGCGAGGCGACGTGGACGAGTGAGGGCCTGCAGGAGAAGCG
This sequence comes from Burkholderiaceae bacterium, assembly GCA_046289925.1. Lineage (GTDB taxonomy): Bacteria > Pseudomonadota > Gammaproteobacteria > Burkholderiales > Burkholderiaceae_C > Acidovorax_G. Next base: position 2,585 of record JBKBUN010000175.1, read on the forward strand.
CGCGATCTTGGCGCGGCAGCAGGTGGCGGCATGAGGTTCGGCAGTGTCTGCAGCGGCATTGAAGCTGCGAGCGTGGCATGGCACCCGCTGGGCTGGCGCGCGGCATGGCTTGCCGAAATCGAGCCGTTCCCAAGCGCAGTCCTTGCGCACCACTACCCTGAAGTGCCCAACCTTGGCGACATCACAGCGCTTCCTGAGCGAATCCTTTCTTGCGAGGTTGAGGCGCCGGACGTGCTCTGCGGCGGCACGCCATGCCAAGCATTCTCCGTCGCCGGTCTGCGCCGCAGCTTGGACGACGCCCGGGGCAATCTGTCCCTGACTTTTTGCGAGATAGCCGATGCAATTGATGCTGTTCGAGCTGGGGCCGGAATGCAGCCCTCCATCATTTTTTGGGAAAACGTCCTCGGCGTTCTCAACACAAAAGACAACGCCTTCGGCTGCTTCCTTGCTGGGCTTGCCGGAGAAGACGATCCGCTGCAGCCGCCAAGGGGCCGATGGGCGAACGCTGGTTTTGTGCTTGGACCCCAAAGGGCAGTTGCGTGGCGCGTCCTCGACGCCCAATATTTCGGAGTGGCCCAACGACGCCGCCGTGTGTTCGTTGTCGCAAGTGCTCGAAACGGGTTCGATCCCGCAGCGGTACTTTTTGAGTTCGACGGCGTGCGCCGGGATACTGCGCCGAGCCGAGAAAAGGGGGAAGTCGCTCCCACCATCCCTGCACGCAGCACTGCAGGCGGTGGCCTTGGAACCGACTTCGACCTAGACGGTGGGCTGGCGCATGCCCCCGAAATAGCGCGTTGCCTCGCAACGCGCGAGGGCTCGTCGCAGGACTATGAGACCACGACGATGGTGGCCTACGCCATTCAGGCCGGCGCGCTGCGAACCAACCCGAACAGTGGACCTGATGGCGTCGGTGTGAAGGAAGGCGTTGCCTACACGCTTGAAGCGCGCGCCGAAGTGCAGGCGGTCGCCTTCGGTGGCGACAAGCCGTATGCGCTCCATGGCGTGGCCGATACGCTCACCAGCCACTGGCATCGAAGCAACGGAGCCAAAGCCGGAAATAACTCCGGGATGATCAATCCGGTCTATCACGGCATGCGTGTCCGCCGACTGACCCCGCGCGAGTGCGAGCGGTTGCAGGGCTTTCCCGACGACTACACGGCCATCCCTTGGCGCACCTATCAGGAAGCCCAGCGCAAGGGCATCAGCTACGAAACGCTGCTGGCCCAGCGCGGCATGACCCTGCGCGGGCCGAGCGTGGAGGAATGCCCAGACGGCCCTCGATACAAGGCCCTTGGCAATAGTTGGGCGGTGCCCGTGGTGGCGTGGATTGGACGCCGGATTGGTGAGGCGCTTGAAGGAGCAGCAGTTGAACCCCTTTGACCTGACCGACAACCTCCCATGGGCACCAGACGCCGAGGCGGGCGTCATCGGCGCCATCCTGATGGACAACACGGCCTACGACCACGTGGCCGACCTCATCACCCCGGAGTCGTTCTTTGACGAGCGCGCCGGGTGCGTGTTTGCAGCAGCCGGCCAGCTCATCCTCGCCGGCAAAGCCGCGGACGTGATCTCGGTCCACGACCAGCTCCAGAGCACCGGGCTGCTGGGCGAGATGACCATTGCGGACATCCACCAGCTCTCGCTCGGGGCCTCCAGCGCGCGGAACGCCCGGCGCTACGCAGAGATCGTGGCCGACAAGCAGATGGCGCGCAAGCTGCTGTCCGCTGCCGATGAGGTGAAGATCATCGCGGCCGACCTCCAGATTCCAACCAGCGACCGCATTGGGCAGGCGCAGGCGAAGATCGAGGCGCTGCAGGATCGCGTGCAAAAGTCCAAGCCGCTGCCCATCCAGCACTACATCGCCGGGGCCTTGGATCGCATCCAAGACCTGGCCGATGGCAAGACGCAGCCCGGCATCCCCACCCGCATCCCGGCGCTCGACAGGGCGCTTGGCGGCGGGCTCAAGGGCGGCAAGCAGATGATCCTTGCTGCACGCCCCAGCGTGGGCAAGTCGTCCCTTGCAGAGCAGATCGCGCTCAACGTGGCCGATCAAGGCTACGCCGCGGCCATGTTCTCGATGGAGATGACCGGCCAGGAGATGACCGACCGCGCCATCTGCAACATCGGGCGCATCGACCTTGGTCGGTACGCCACGGGCAAGCTGCTGGACGAGGAATGGGGGCGGCTCGCAGAAGCCATCGAGCAGATGCGCGACCTCCCCTTGCACTTTGACCAGCAGCCCGCCATGACGCTGCAGGAAATCTCGGCCAAGGCCCGGACGCTCAAGCGCAAGCACGACATCAAGCTGCTGGTGCTGGACTACATCCAGCTCTGCGGCACCACCAGCCCGAAGGCTTCGCGCCATCACCAGCTCGAAGAAATCAGCCGCGGCCTGAAGGCGCTGGCCGCATCGCTCGACATCGCCAT
>JBKBUN010000176.1:0-5002 GCA_046289925.1 Burkholderiaceae bacterium
GGGGCCATCGACAAAATCAGGCCTGTGAAACCACCCATGGTGAACACGAAGATGAAACCCACGGCGAACAGCATGGGGGTTTCAAACGTCATCGAACCGCGCCACATGGTCGCGATCCAGTTGAAGATCTTGACCGCGGTGGGCACAGAGATCAGCATGGTCGCGTACATGAAGAACAGTTGTCCCGTCACGGGCATGCCCGTCGTAAACATGTGGTGGGCCCACACGATGAACGACAGAATGGCGATAGACGAGGTGGCATACACCATGGAGGCGTAGCCGAACAGCTTCTTGCGGCTGAAGGCCGGCACGATCTGGCTGATGATGCCGAAGGCCGGCAGGATCATGATATACACCTCGGGGTGGCCGAAGAACCAGAAGATGTGCTGGTACATCACCGGGTCACCGCCGCCCGCCGGGTTGAAGAAGCTGGTGCCGAAGTGGCGGTCGGTCAGCGTCATGGTGATGGCACCGGCCAGCACGGGCATCACGGCGATCAGCAGGTAGGCGGTGATGAGCCAGGTCCAGCAGAACATGGGCATCTTCATCAGCGTCATACCAGGGGCGCGCATGTTCAGGATGGTCACGATGATGTTGATCGAGCCCATGATGGACGAGGCGCCCAGGATATGCATGGCGAAAATGCCCGCATCCATCGACGGACCCATCTGCAACGTCAGCGGTGCATACAGCGTCCAGCCGGCTGCTGGAGCACCGCCCGGCATAAAGAAGCTCGATACGAGCATGATGGCAGCCGGAATCATCAGCCAGAAGCTGAAGTTGTTCATCCGCGCAAATGCCATGTCAGAGGCACCAATCTGCAGCGGAAGCATCCAGTTCGCAAAGCCCACGAAGGCAGGCATGATTGCGCCGAACACCATGATCAGGCCGTGCATCGTGGTGAGCTGGTTGAACAGCTCGGGGTTGACCACCTGCAGGCCAGGCTGGAACAGCTCTGCACGGATGAGCAACGCCAGCACCCCCCCCACCATGAGCATGGCAAACGAGAACAGCAGGTACAGGGTACCGATGTCTTTGTGATTGGTGGCAAACACCCAACGGCGCCAGCCGGTCGGGGCGTGGTGGTGATCGTCGTGCGCGTGACCGCCAGCGTGGCCGTGATTGTCGAGAACAGCACTCATGTTGGTTACCTCAATGCAATGGTGCGGTGATTACTTGCCGCGCTGGGCCACGACTTCTGCAGGCTGCACCAGCTGACCCGTCTTGTTGGACCAAGCGTTCTTGGTGTAGCTCACGACAGCCGCAATGTCAGTGTCGCTGAGTTGAGCCCATGCGGGCATGGCTCCGTTGGCTGCGCCTTTGAGCAAGATCTGGATCTGCTTGGCATGGTCCGAATCCAATACGATGGCGGAGCCATCCAGTGCCTTAATAGGACCCGCACCCTTGCCGTTGGCCTGATGGCAGGCCGCGCAGTTGGCTGCGTAGATCTTTTCGCCGCGCTTCAGCAAGTCGTCCAAAGCCCAGACTTTGTTTGGGTCGTCCTGCTTGGCTGCTGCCAGCTTGCGCTGCTGCGCCACCCATGCGCTGTACTCTTCGGCCGACAGCACCTTCACATGGATCGGCATGTAAGCATGCTCCTTGCCGCACAGTTCGGCACACTGACCGTAGTAGTCGCCGACCTTTTCAGCGCGGAACCAGGTGTCGCGCACGAAGCCGGGAATGGCATCCTGCTTGATGCCAAAAGCCGGCACCATGAAGGCGTGGATCACATCGTTGGCCGTTGTGATCACTCGCACCTTCTTGCCCACCGGCACCACAAGCGGGTTGTCCACCTTGAGCAGGTAATCGTTCGGCGCATCGGCTACTTTGCCACTGTCAGACAGCACACGATGCGAACTGTCCAGCGTGGAGATGAAGGACAAGCCCTCACCCTCGCCGGTGATGTAGTCGTAGCCCCACTTCCACTGGTACCCAGTGACCTTGACCGTCAGGTCGGCATTGGTTGTGTCCTTCTGTGCCACGAGCACCTTGGTCGCGGGCAACGCCATCAGGATCACGATGATGAAGGGCACCACCGTCCAGACCACTTCCACCGTCACCGACTCATGGAAGTTCGCAGGCTTCGCGCCACGCGACTTGCGGTGCTTCCAGATGGAGTAGAACATCACGGCGAACACCGCTACGAAAATCACCGTGCAGATGATCAGCATCATCCAGTGCAGAAAATGCTGCTGCTCGGCAATCTTGGTGACCGGAGGGGCCAGGTTCAGCTGGTTCACCGCTGGACCTCCAGGAAGATCTTGAACGGCGTGGGCGACACCCCCCATCCAAGCACCGGCGGCAAGCAGCAGAGAAGCCAGCTTGTTGGAAATGCTCTTCATAGTTCTCACTTACTTCTAAGCCTCAATGTAACCAAACCCCTGGCGCGCCCTCGTGGGGTCAGGCAGCGCGCAAGGCCATGCGGATCTCCGATGCCAGAGCAGCCCGCAGCTCAGGGCGCACAAAACGCCCTACGTGCACAGACCGCCCTTGCGCCGACAGCGTGATCAGCGACCGATCCCCGGACTTGGGCTCTACCCGCACCCAGTGGCGGTCAAATTCCGCACGCTGCAACCTGCCAGCCGTCTCCAGTTCCACCACAAGGCGACCGCCTTGCAGCGAAATCCTCTCACCGTCGGCCGCATGGCGACCGTACAAGAGGAAAGCAATTCCTACCGCGATGATTTCGGCCCAAGCAAAGGGCATGACCAGGTACGCACCCTGCACCCAGAAAAACGTGGCGATGCCCAAGGACACCACGCACAGGGACAGATACATCCACCCCAGTTGCGCAGGCGTTACCGAGCAGTTGCGGGCCAAACGCCAATCGATGCGCTGCCCCGAGACCGTGGCAAAACGAAAAACCAAGCCCGTCACCGTCAATGCTCACAAGACTGCTGAAGACTCATTGCAATACGGCGCTCAGGTCGCACCAAGCTTCAGCAATTGCGCGGGAAGATGCCCGAAATCTCAATTCTTTGGAATTGTAGCGCGCCTTGTTCCATGTCATTGACAGGTCTTACCGTTTGCCCTCTATACCCGACAAACGCAGCATGGAACGCATGTTCTGGAGCGAAACTGTGCTTTGCGACTCCAAACGGACCCGCGGCGCAGGCTTGAAGGCATGGCCGTAGATCACCTCGAAGGTCAGCGCAAGGGGCCCCTGCGAACCGGCCGGACGCAAGCGCTGCTCCATGCACTGGAGCAGTTGCCGATACCAACCGCGCCCGCGCAAAGATGCATGCCGCTCTGGATGCAGGTTGCGCCCAAGTCCTCGCAGTTCCACCAGCAAGCGCTCGGGGGTCTCAAACGTGAGTGTGATGCGCTCCATGTCCATGATGGGCTCGGCAAAACCCTGGTGCACCAGCATGTCGCCCCAGTCGTGCATGTCTGTGAACGCGTGCCCTGGTGGGGGCCAACCGCACGCCTCGTACAGCGCTCGCAGTTCGCGCACGGTATCGGGCCCCAGGCACGAGAACATCAGGAAGCCGTCCACCGCCAGCGCACGATGCCATCGAGCCAGCAGGGCCTGCGGGTCGGCGCTCAGGTGCAAGACCATGTTGGCCCAGAGCATCTCCACTCCCGCATCGGGCACATCTCCCCAGTGCAGTGCGGTCGATGCCCGCCAGCGGGCCAGGCTCCACCAAGGCTGCTGGTGCACGCGACGGGCCTGCGCCTCGTGGGCTGGGTTGTCCAGCACAAGGTGACAACGCGCATCGGGGTAGCGCTCGCGGATGCGGGCGTGTGTTTCGAGACCGCCGCGCACCGGCTCCCAGTCGCACCACGCGGCAGGCTTGCGCAGAATCCACTGCAGCCGCTCTTCCATGCGGCGACCCACCTCCTCGTGCAGCCAGGGTGTGAGAGCAGGCGCGCGCCGCTGCCACTGGGCGGCGGCAACCGGGTCAATGGTAGGAGGACGGTCGTGGGATTCAGTGGGCATGGCGGACACAAGCGAGGGCGCAGTATATTGACAGCCTTGCCGCCACGCGGCGTGCCGCCCATAAACCCTGGCTGCGGTATCGGCGTCGCGATGGCCCCACTCGCATCTGCCAGGCGTCCATGCCTCCGCCCCCCTTTGATTCCGCTGAAGCGGCCGCCGCACCAGCGCCGGGCGCAACACCGCCCGCCCCGACGAAGCGCCTCCGGTTCGCATGCCTGGGCAGCCGCTGTGCGATCTGCGCAGCCTGGCCCGCGGCCCGGCTCTGCGCAGACTGTGTTTCGCGGCTGGCCCCTGCCGTGCCCCGGTGCCAGCGCTGTGCACTGCGCGTTCCCGACGGGGTTGCCTTGTGCGGAGCCTGTCTGCGCCACCCGAGCCCGCTGCAAGCCTGTGTGGCCGCGGTAGATTACGCCTACCCCTGGGACAAGATCGTCGCAGCGTTCAAGTTTGAAGGCGATCCGGGCTGGGCACGCCCCCTGGCGGGGCTGCTTTCGCGGTGCGAAACCGCCGAAGCACTGCGCAGCGCAGCCGACTGGGTGCTGCCCGTGCCGCTGTCCGATGCGCGATTGCGCACGCGGGGGTTCCAGCAAACCGCACTGTTGGCGCAGGCCTGGGCGGGCCCGCAGGCACAAACGCGCTGGCTGCTGCGCCTGCGCGACACACCGCCCCAGGCCGGACTCTCGCGCCAAGCTCGGCTGCGCAACCTGCAGGGCGCAATGGCCCTGGAGCCCGCACACGTCCACCGCGTGCGCGGGCAAAGTCTGCTGCTACTGGACGATGTCATGACCACCGGTGCCACGCTGGAGGCCGCAGCGCAGGTCTTGTGGGACGCTGGCGCGCGGCAGGTCAGTGCGGTGGTGCTGGCACGCACACCGGCCCCTGGCAGCACATAAAAAACCGCGCACGAGGCCCAGGCGCAGATCGCCCGTGCTGCACATTCCACCAGGTACGCCCCGCTTCGCGCGTCCTGTCACCCCGGGCGCCTGTCGGACTGGGGGCGTCGAAAGCGAACATGAGCCCCAGCCCCAGCGAGGGCCGTTTTTGCCGTGTTGGCAGCCCCATAGC
>JBKBUN010000017.1:0-22068 GCA_046289925.1 Burkholderiaceae bacterium
GTCTGCTCACAGGCAATACCTGGGCGGCCGACGATCTGGTGCAGGACACGCTAGAGCGCGCTTGCCGCAAGTGGCTGCTCTGGCGTACTGGTACCGATCTTCGGGCTTGGCTGTTCACGTTGATGCACCGCATCTACCTGAACCAGCAGCGCAGCCATCCTGGCACCCACGCCTGGGTGGACCTGGACCCACAAGACCTGCCCCTGGCCGCCCCCGAACTGCCCACCGACCTGGCACTGGACCTTGAACGGGGCCTGCAGCGCCTGCCTCCGGAGCAGCGCGCGGTGCTGCTCCTGGTGACCGTGGAAGACATGCCATACGCGGAAGCGGCCGCGGTGCTAGGCATTCCGGTGGGTACGGTGATGTCGCGTCTGGCGCGTGCCCGCGAACGGCTGCGAGGTTTGATGGACAGCGCCGCCAGAACCGACGCGCTGGCGGCGCCGACGCCCCCACAGGCGCGTTTCCTGCCAGCGCTGCACGCCCCCGCCTGCGGCGATTGAAGTGACCGGCCCGACTCCGGAATGACAGCCCTCCCCCTGAGCTCCTATGAAGCCCTCAGCCCCCCCCCTTGACGATCCCTCGCTGCACGCATGGGCGGACGGTCGTCTGTCGCCGCAACAGGCGGCAGCGCTGTGGTCGCAGTGGCAGGCAGACGGTGCACCAGCGCAGGAAGCGGCCACAGCCTGGGCGCAGCAACGCGCTCAATTGCGGGCACTGGCCGCCGCGCAGCCTGAGCCAGCGCCTAGCGCACGGCTTGAAGAAGCCGCCAGGAAGGCCCAGCAGGCGCACACGCGATGGACGCATGCACGCCGCTGGTGGAACCAAGCGGCCGTGGCGGCCTGTGTGGGCTTGGCGTTCGGTCTGGGCTGGCTGGCGCGCGGGGAGTGGCCCACCGGAGCGGCTACAGCCCTCACCATGGCCCCATCACTGCGGGGTGCGCCTGCCGCCGCCCCGTATACGCTGGCCGCGGAGCCTCTGCGCTTTGCGCAGCATGCCTCCATGGCGCATGCCATCTTCCAGCCAGAGGTGCGCCATCCGGTGGAGGTCTCGGCCGCTCAGCAAGACCATCTGGTAGCCTGGCTCTCAAAGCGCCTGGGACGACCGCTGGCGGTGCCCGATCTCCAGCCGCAAGGCTTTGAACTGATGGGAGGTCGGCTGCTGCCCGGCGACAGCGGGCCCCGTGCACAGTTCATGTACCAGAACGCGGCCGGCGTGCGGGTCACGCTGTACGTGGGCGCTCTGGTAGCCCCAAGCGCGGCGGCAACCACGGTCTTCGAGTTTCTGGAGGAAGGACCGGTACCAGCGTTCTACTGGGTGGACCACGGCTTTGGCTACGCGCTCAGTGCGCCGCTGCCGCGCTCGCAGCTTTGGACGCTGGTCAGCGCACTGCACCCGCAACTCTGACGCCTCTGACGTGTACGGCAACTGCTGCCGCTGGATGCGCCTGCACCGTAGCACAGGCACTGCGTAATCAGGCCAGCGTGGCCAATGGATGTGCGTGGGCAGGCCAGGGGCTTTCGAAGAACGGGGCCACCATGTCCGGCGTCACGTCTTCAATGCGGGCGGGGTTCCAGCGCGGGCTGTGGTCCTTGTCCACGGCCAGGGCGCGGATGCCCTCCACGGTTTCGCTTTGCCCGGGGCGCAGGTAGAAGCAGTGGCGCACCATGTCGCGCTCCATGCGGAGATCGGCTGCCAGGTCCATGCCGCGGGCACGGCGGATCTGTTCCAGCACCACATGCAGCATCAGGGGGGAACGCTTGCGCAGCGTGGCCGCCGTCATCGAGGCCCATGCGTTGCCTTCGGCGCACTCCAGCGAGCGCACGATGGCGGCCACGGAGTCATGCGCAAAGTGGGCATCAATATCAGGCCTTGTGCTTATCAATGCTGGAGGAGCAGCTACAAAATATGTAGCAACCAGTGCTTCGACGGCTGCGGCATCGGCAAAAGCCTGCGTGGCCAGCGCCTCCCACAGCGCCGCCTGCTGGTCGGACGGCACACAGCCATCGGCCAGACCGAACGCAATGGCATCCCCAGCACCGATGGCGTCGCCCGTGAGCGCCAGCCACTCGCCCACACGACCAGGGCAGCGGCTGAGGAAATAGCCCCCCCCCACGTCGGGGAACAGGCCGATGGCCGTCTCGGGCATGGCCATCTTGGTGCGTTCGGTGACGATGCGCACCGAGCCGCCCTGACTGATGCCCATGCCGCCACCCATGACGATACCGTCCATGAAGGCAATGTACGGTTTGGGGTAATGGTGAATCAGGTGGTTGAGGGTGTATTCCTCGGTGAAGAAGTCTTCGAGCTGCGGGTTGCCAGTGCTGCCTGCCTGGTGCAGAAAGCGGATGTCTCCGCCCGCGCAAAATGCACCGAATGCACCCTCGCGCCCGTTGCCACGAATGGCCACCGCTAGCACGCGGTCGTCGTGCTTCCAGGCCAGCAGCGTCGCCATGAGGCTACGTACCATGCCCAGCGACAGCGCATTCAGCGCCTTGGGGCGGTTCAGGGTGATGAAACCCACGCGGCCGCGCACCTCGACCAGCACCTCTTCGGTTGTCTCCGTCATCGTTGTTCCTTCCATCCAAGCAGTTCGTTCAACACCAGCGCGCCAATCACGAGCGCGCCGCCCACCAGCACGGCCTGCGACGGACGCTCGTCCGCGCCCACCCAGGCCAGCAAAATGCCGAAGATCACTTCCAGTAGACCCAACAGGGCGATCTCAGGTGCCTTGAGCACGCGACCGCAGTACACCACCAGCACGCAGGGGATGGCCAGTTGCACCAGTCCGAGCAGTGCCAGCAGACCCAGGTCATGCGCGGAGGCCTGGAACGGTAACGACAGCGGCAGCGTGGCCAGCGACGACAGCGCAGCACCGATCAGCACCGCAGGCACCAGATCCACCGCGTGGCCGTGGCGCTGCGAATGCTGCACCACCGTCCAGTTTGCTGCCGCCGCCAAGGGGACACCGGCCGCCACGAGCACGCCTGTCAGCGAGATACCGGCGATCTGGGAGCCATACATCCACACGATACCCAAGCCCGCAAGGCCAATGGCTGCCCAGGTACGAGGCGCGATGCGGTGCCCAATGAAAACCCGTGCCATGAGAGCGGTGAGCAACGGACCGGCTGCCATGGTAACCAGCACGTTGGCCACCGGCATGAGCACGATGGCCACCATGAACGCAGTGAACATCACGCTCCAGCACAGGCCGGACAACCACAACGCCACTCCACTGCGGCGCAGCGTGCGAAGTACCGTGCGCCCTTGCAGCAGCGGCAAGAGCACCAACAGCGACAGCAGCATGAAAAAGCTGCGCCAGAAGGTCACCTCGAAACTGCGGGCATGCTCCAGCTGGCGTGTGACCACCCCAGCAATGGACCACATCAGCGTCACGACCACCATCAGCCACACGGCACGCCGGTGTGTGAGCCCGGCGAGAAAGCGCGGGCCACTCAAGCCTGGCGTAGCCGCAGGGGACAGTGCCGGGTGCTCAGGCGCCGTCACGGCTGGCGCGCTTGCGCTCGTGCTCCTTCAGGAAGCGCTTGCGCAGGCGGATGCTCTTGGGCGTGATCTCGACGAGCTCGTCGTCCTCAATGAACTCGACGCCGTACTCCAGCGTGAGCTCGATGGGAGGCGTGATCTTGATTGCGTCTTCCTTGCCCGAGACGCGGAAGTTGGTGAGCTGCTTGGTGCGCGTGGCGTTCACCACCAAATCGTTATCGCGGCTGTGGATGCCTACGATCATGCCCTCGTACACCGGATCGCCTGCGCGCACGAACATGCGACCGCGGTCGTCGAGCTTGCCCAGAGCGTAGGTGAAGACTTCACCGTCGTCCATGGAGATCAACACACCGTTCTTGCGACCGCCGATGTCGCCCTTGTGCGGTTCATAGCTGTCGAAGATGTTGGAGATCAGGCCCGAGCCGCGGGTGAGGTTCAGAAATTCATTCGAGAAGCCAATCAGGCCGCGCGCGGGAATACGGTACTCCAGGCGCACACGGCCACGGCCATCGGGTTCCATGTTCACCAGCTCACCCTTGCGCTCACCCAGGGCCTGCATCACCCCCCCCTGGTGCTGCTCTTCGATGTCGGCCGTCACCAGTTCAATGGGCTCGCAGCGCTCACCGTTGATCTCCTTGAACACCACGCGCGGCTTGGAGACCGCCAACTCGTAGCCTTCGCGGCGCATGTTTTCCAACAAAATGGTCAGGTGCAGCTCGCCTCGGCCCGACACTTCAAAAACGCCGTCTTCGTCGGTTTCCTTCACGCGCAAGGCGACGTTGTGCTGCAGTTCCTTCTGCAGCCGGTCCCAGATCTGGCGGTTGGTCACGAACTTGCCCTCACGCCCGGCCAGCGGCGAGGTGTTCACGCAGAAGTTCATGGTCAGGGTGGGCTCGTCCACCTTGAGCATGGGCAACGGCTGGGGGTTGTTCGGATCGGTCACGGTCACGCCGATGCCGATTTCATCAATGCCGTTGATCAGCACAATGTCGCCCGGACCAGCCTCGGGAGTCTGCACGCGGTCCAGCCCCTGGAAGGTCAACACCTGGTTGATACGGCCCTTGGTGGACTTGCCATCCGGACCTTCCATCACCAACACATCCATGCCGGGCTTGATCGTGCCCTGGCTCACGCGGCCCACGCCGATACGGCCCACAAAGGTGGAGAAATCCAATGCCGAGATCTGCAGTTGCAGCGGGGCCTTCGGATCGCCCGAATTGGCGGGTACGTGCTTCAGCACGGTGTCAAACAGCGCCGACATGTCCGCGCCCCACTGCTCGCCAGGCGCGCCCTCTTCGAGCGAGCTCCAGCCGTTGATGCCCGAGGCATACACCACCGGGAAGTCGAGTTGCTCGTCTGTAGCGCCAAGCTTGTCAAACAGATCAAACGCGGCGTTGATTACCTTGTCGGGCGCTGCACCAGGCTTGTCCACCTTGTTGACCACCACGATGGGCTTGAGGCCCAGGGCCAGCGCCTTCTTGGTCACAAAGCGCGTCTGCGGCATGGGACCCTCTTGCGCATCGATGAGCAGCAGCACGCCATCGACCATGGACAGGGCCCGCTCGACTTCACCGCCGAAGTCTGCGTGGCCGGGGGTGTCGACGATGTTGATGTGCGTGCCCTTCCAGGACACGGCACAGTTCTTGGCCAGAATGGTGATGCCGCGCTCGCGTTCGATGGCGTTGTTGTCCATCACCGTGTCCACCACCTTCTCGTGATCGGCAAAGGTGCCGGACTGTCGCAGCAACTGGTCCACCATGGTGGTCTTGCCATGATCGACGTGCGCGATGATGGCGATATTTCGAATCTGTTTGCTCATAGTGTTTCCAATGTGCCGCGGGCATTCAGGCGCGGCGGTCCTTCCAAAATCTGTTGAATCTCCAGAGGGCTGAGCAAGCGGTCGGGGATCAACTCGCCCGCCGTCACGTGCCCAACGCCCAGCAACGCGCGAGGGCGCGCACCAAATACGGCAACGGCCGGGGCATCGACCCACGCACCGCGGCGGCGAACCCCCGACAGGAAACGTCCGGCAGACGCTTCATCGAGCGTGATCGATGGATAGGCTCCGAGCAGACACTCAACCGGCTGTAGACAGGCCCAGCGCTCCGCTTCGCTCATGGACTCCAGTGCGGCCAAGCTCACACAGCCCTGCAACCCGATTCCACCTGTTTCGGTACGGCGCAGCAGCGTCAGGTGGGCCCCGCAACCCAGGGCAGCGCCCAGGTCTTCGCCCAATGTGCGGATGTAGGTCCCCTTGGAGCAGGCCACATCGATGTGCAGTTGGACAGTGCGATCGTCCAGCACCTCCAGCCGCAGATCGAGCGCGTGGATGCGAACCGTCCGCGGCTCACGTTCCACTTCGATGCCAGCACGCGCATATTCGTAAAGCGCTTTGCCATCTTTCTTAAGCGCGCTGTGCATGGGCGGCACTTGCTGGATCGTGCCCGTAAAACGCTCGCGCACTGCGGGCAGCAAGGCCGTCACCACGCCCACATCCACTGCACGACGCTCCAGCACTTCGCCTTCGGCATCCCCCGTACTGGTGGTCACGCCCAGCCGGGCCACAGCGGTGTAGCGCTTGGGCGCTTCCAGTTGGATCTGGCTGAACTTCGTGGCTGCACCAAAGCACAGAGGCAAAACGCCCGTGGCCAGAGGATCGAGGGTTCCGGTATGTCCGGCCTTTTCGGCCCGCAGCAGCCACTTGGCCTTCTGCAATGCATCGTTGCTCGACAGGCCGAGAGGCTTGTCCAGCAACAACACCCCATGCACCGGGCGGCGCTGGATGCGCACCCGCGGAGCGCAATCGGCCCGAGCAGGCCGTGCACCGGCCTCCCCCAAGGGGGCCAAGGCACCTTGGGGCAGCCCGGCATCGCGCATCGCTCAGTCGTCCTTGGCGCGGGTAGCGATTGCCCTGGCGATCAGAGCGTTCATGTCTGCTGCACGCTCGGTGGTGCGATCAAAAACGAAGTGCAAGGTCGGCACCGTATGGATATGCAGACGCTTGAACAAGCCATTGCGTAAGAAACCCGCCGCCTGGTTCAACGCGTCCTGCGTCTCCTGCGGATCACCCGTCAACAGGCTGAAGAACACCTTGGCATGGGCGTAATCGGGTGTGACTTCTACCCCCTGCAGCGTGACCATGCCAACACGGGGGTCCTTGAGCTCGCGCGCGATCAGCTCCGTCAAATCGCGTTGAATCTGATCGGCCACTTTGAACGCGCGATTGGGCGCAGACGACTTCTTCGCAGGCATGGCTTACAGCGTCCGGGCGATTTCCTTGATTTCGAAGAACTCCAACTGATCACCTTCCTTGATGTCGTTGTAGTTCCGGAGCTTGATACCGCACTCGAAGCCTTCCTTGACCTCTTTGACGTCGTCCTTGAGGCGGCGCACCGACTCGACTTCGCCCGTGTAGATAACCACGTTGTCGCGCAGAAGACGGAACTTGCAGTTGCGCGTAACCTGGCCCGAGGTGATGTACGAACCTGCCACGGTACCGATTTTGGATGCCACGAACACCGTACGGATCTCGGCGGTGCCGATCTCCTCTTCACGCTGTTCAGGAGCCAACATCCCGGACATAGCAGCCTTCAGTTCATCCACTGCGTCGTAGATGATGTTGTAGTAGTGGATGTCCACATCGTTGGCCTCCGCCGCCTTGCGCGCGCCGGTGTCGGCGCGCACGTTGAAGCCGATCACGATAGCCTTGGAGGCAATCGCCAGGTTGATGTCCGATTCACTGATACCACCCACACCGGCATACACCAGCTGGACCTTGATCTCGTCCGTCGACAACTTGAGCAACGAGGCGGCAAGCGCTTCCTGCGAACCCTGCACGTCGGCCTTGATGATGATGGGCAGCGTCTTGACCTCGCCTGCCTGCATTTCGGCAAACACGTTCTCCAGCTTGGCTGCCTGCTGCTTCGCCAGCTTGGTGTTGCGGAATTTGCCTGCACGGTAGGTGGCAATTTCGCGGGCACGGCGTTCATCGGCAAGCACCATGAACTCATCACCGGCTTGCGGCACGTCAGACAGCCCCTGGATTTCGACCGGAATCGACGGGCCTGCCGACTTGGTGGCACGACCGTTTTCATCCAGCATGGCGCGCACACGGCCATAGGTCTGACCGGCCAACACCACGTCGCCCACCTTGAGCGTGCCCGACTGCACGAGGACCGTAGCCACCGGGCCGCGCCCCTTGTCAAGTCGGGCTTCGATCACAAGACCCTTGGCCGCGGCATCCACCGGCGCCTTGAGCTCCAGCACTTCCGCCTGCAGCAGAACCTGCTCTAGCAGTTCGTCGATGCCCATGCCCGTCTTCGAAGACACGGGCACGAAAGGCGAATCGCCGCCATACTCTTCAGGCACAACCTCTTCAACCACCAGTTCCTGCTTCACGCGCTCGGGGTTGGCATCGGGCTTGTCAGCCTTGGTGATCGCCACCACGATCGGCACCTTGGCGGCCTTGGCGTGCTTGATCGCCTCCTTGGTCTGGGGCATCACACCATCATCGGCGGCCACAACCAGAATGACAATGTCGGTCGCCTGAGCACCGCGGGCCCGCATGGCCGTAAAGGCCTCGTGGCCCGGGGTGTCGAGGAAGGACACCATGCCGCGCGGCGTTTCGACGTGGTATGCACCGATATGCTGCGTGATGCCCCCAGCTTCGCCTGCCGCCACCTTGGTGCGACGGATGTAGTCCAGCAGCGAGGTCTTGCCGTGGTCTACGTGGCCCATGACGGTGACTACAGGGGCACGCGGCAGAGCTTCGGCCTGCTGCATCGCCGCCGATTCCTCGGCCGTGAAGGCCTCGGGATCGTCCAGAGCGGCCACCACAGCCTTGTGGCCCATTTCTTCCACAACGATCATGGCCGTATCCTGGTCCAGCGGCTGATTGATGGTCACCATCTGGCCCATCTTCATCAGCGTCTTGATGACCTCGGACGCTTTGATCGACATCTTGTGTGCAAGCTCAGCCACCGTAATGGTTTCAGGCACATGCACCTCAATGATGCGCGCCTCGGCAACGGCCGTTTGCGGACGGTCCTCGCGATCGCGGTCATTGCCACGACGACCACGCGGACCAGCGCGCCAGTTGTTACGCCCCACGCCTCCACTGCTGTCGCCACGGGTTTTGATTTCTTTCTTTTTCGCCGTATCGTTGGCCCAACTCGACGACAGTTTGGAGGACTTGACTTCCTTATTGCCGGCACCGGCAGCAGGGGCAGCAGCGCCAGTGCGCGCCGCTGCGGCCGTGGTCGAGCCCGTCGCGGGCTTATGCAGCGTGCCCTTCTTGGCATCGGCTGCGGCGGGCTTGACCACCGGTTTGGCCTCTTCCGGTTTCTTGGCCACCATGACCGTACGCTTGGGTGCCGCCAGCATTGAGCGGATAGCGGCCGCCTCGGCTTCCGCCTTGCGACGGCGAGCCTCAAGATCGGCTGCACGGGCCGCCTCTTCTGCAGACCGAGCAGCCGATTCCGCAGCCGCTTTTTCACGCGCCTCGACAGCGGCTTTTTCGCGGGCCGCCGCTTCTGCAGCCTGCTCGCGAGCCGCCTCCGCCTTCTGAGCGCTGGCTTGCGCGCGCTTGGCAGCCTCCTCGGCAGCATATGCCGCAGCTCGCTCTTCAGCTTCACGCTCCTTGCGTTCGCGCTCTTCACGCTCCTTGCGTTTTTGAGCCAGCTCCTCCTCCTGACGGCGGATCAACTCGGCCTGACGGCGCGCCTCCTCTTCGCGACGGGTCAGTTCCTGCTGCTGCAGCGCTTCTGCATCGTTCTGGACAGCAGTTCCTTGGGCGGGAGCCACACCTTCAGCAGTCGCATCCAGACCATCCTCGCGCTTGATGAAGGTGCGCTTCTTGCGCACCTCCACTTGGATGGTACGAGCCTTGCCGCTGGCATCGGCCTGCTTGATCTCGCTGGTTGACTTCTTCACCAGCGTGATCTTCTTGCGGTCTGCGCTGAGGGTACCGTGGCTGGCCTGGAGGTATGTCAGCAGTTTTTGTTTGTCCGACTCGGTCAGCGGATCGGCGGGAGACGCCTTGCCCACACCGGCTGCTCGCAGCTGGTCCAGCAGGATTTCAGGGGACTTCTTGAGCTCGTTGGCGAACTCGGCGACAGTATTACTCGACATATTCGGTTCTTGCCTCCCTGACCTTACTGCTGCCCTGCGGTGAACCAGTGTTCACGCGCCTTCAGAATCAGGGCTTTCGCTTCTTCTTCGGACTGTCCGGTCAGGTCGGTCAGTTCGTCGATGGCCAAATCGGCCAATTCATCACGCGTGTGGACGCCCCCTTGGGCCAGCTTGGCGATCAGCTCAGGCGTCAGACCTTGCAGATCACGCAGATCCTGCGACACCTCCTCCACGCTCTCTTCACGCGCGATCTCGATGGTCAGCAGAGCATCCTTGGCTCGTGCCCGGAGCTCGTTCACAGTTTCCTCATCGAGGCTCTCGATTTCCAGCATTTCTGCCAGCGGAACATATGCGACTTCCTCGAGACTGGTGAAGCCCTCGGCAATCAGGATGTCGGCGATCTCTTCGTCGACATCCAGCTTTTCCATGAAGAGCGTTCGGATGGCGGTCGTTTCTTCTGCTTGTTTTTGCGCCGACTCGTTCGCATCCATGATGTTGATCTTCCAGCCCGTAAGGTCAGAAGCCAAACGAACATTCTGGCCGCCACGACCGATGGCAATCGCGAGATTTTCCTCGTCCACCACAACATCCATGGCATGCTTTTCCTCATCCACCACGATGGACTGAACGTTGGCAGGAGCCAAGGCGCCAATCACGAACTGGGCGGGGTCTTCGGACCAGAGCACGATATCGACCCGCTCGCCAGCCAGTTCGTTGGTCACCGCGTTTACTCGGGTACCGCGCACACCGACGCAAGTCCCAATCGGGTCCACCCGCTTGTCGTGGCTCAATACCGCAATTTTGGCTCGCGAACCCGGATCACGGGCACAGCTCTTGATCTCCAGCAGACCCTGTTCGATCTCAGGCACCTCCTGCCGGAACAGCTCAATCATGAACTCCGGGGCAGAACGAGAGAGGATGATGGGTGCACCGCGCAGGCTGAGGTCCACTTCCATGATCATGGCGCGCACGCGATCGCCCGTACGCAGGTTCTCCTTGGGGATCATCTCACCCCGGCGCAGACGCCCCTCAACGCGACCAGACTCGACAATGATGTCGCCCTTGTCCATGCGCTTGACCGTACCGGTGAAAATCTTTTCGCCGCGCGACATAAAGTCGTTGAGCAACATCTCGCGCTCCGCGTCGCGGATCTTTTGCAAGATCACCTGCTTGGCTGCCATGGCGCCGATACGACCAATGGGCACAGACTCCACCGACTCCTCGATGTACTCGCCCACCTCAATGTCCGCAATCCGCTCCCGGGCATCCATCAGCAGTTCTTCCGCATCAGGGTTCTGCAAACCAGCGTCGTCAGGCACGACCAACCAGCGCCGGAAAGTTTCGTAGTTGCCACTGTCGCGATCAATCGACACACGAATGTCGACTTCGCCGGGATACAGCTTCTTGGTGGCCTGAGCCAGTGCAGACTCCACCGCCCCAAAGACCACATCCCGCTCGACATTCTTCTCGCGCGAAATGGCTTCAACCAACATCAACAGTTCGCGGTTCATGCGACAACTCTCCTATTTCTCAATCTGCGCTGACATCCGGCAACACCGGCCGCCACTCCATGCATCACATCACCTTCGGGCTCACGCCGAGGTGCCACCACGCCCCTTGAAGTCCACGATCGGCGCCAGTCGGGCGTCGCGAATCTCGTCCAGACTGAAGCCAAGAACATGCACCGGCGCAGGCGCCCTCTTCTTGCTGATTTTCTGACCAGGCTTGATGACCGGCTCGTCACTCCACACAATCTGCCAGTCGCCGTTCTCAGCCCGCCCTAACGTGCCGCGAAATTTCTTGCGGTTGGCACTGACCTGCCCAGCTGCCGCGGCCCCCATCGGGGCCTTCAAGGTGATATCGACCACCGCCCCAGTGAAGCGCTCGAAGTCCCGGACGTGGCGCAAAGGGCGATCAATGCCCGGCGAGGAGACTTCGAGCCGACGGTAATCGACGCCATCCACCTCCAGTGCGAACTGCAGTTGGCGCGTGACTTTCTCGCAATCTTCCACGGTAACGAACTGCTCAAGTGCTGCCTCACCCGCTTGAGACGGCTCCCAAGGCAGGTCGATCGTGACACGCAGCAGGCCACCCGCAGAGCGCTCCACCTCCACGAGGTCGTAGCCCAGACCAATCACAGTTTGCTCGACGATTTGCTGCAACGTCACGTGTATCAGTTCAGTCCCGGAAAAACGAAAAACCCGACAACCCCCAGAGGCTTCGAGCTCCAAAAGTGAGCGACCAAAAAAAACGGGCGGTTGGCACCCGCCCGTTTGGTCGTGAAGTTCCTATTGTACCGGGTAAATGCTGCAGATGCCAAGGGAACAGGGTGAAACTGCCGCCTTTGCGAGGGCGACAATCAGGATTCGTCGGCACTATCCAGTCCGAGTTCCTGAATTTTTCGGGTGATGGTGTTGCGCCCGATACCGAGACGTTGCGCCGCCTCCATGCGCCGCCCGTGCGTCGCGTGCAAGGCCGTACGGATCAACCTGGATTCAAAGCGTCGCGTCAGAATGTTCCACACCTCGGCATGTCCTCCCGCAAGAAGCTTTTGGGCCTCGGTCTCCAATCCTGACTCCCAGGTCGCGCCGTCGGCAATACTGAGGCTGTCATTCACAACGCCCGCAGGGGCCTGCGGCAAGGCGGTGAGGGACTCCGCCACTCCCGCCACGGGCGTTGCAGCCGACGATGGCTCTGCCGACGACTGAGCCGCTACCGGCGGGACATGCTCCCCCGCGCCACCGACAGACCCTGCCGAAGGCGCATCCAACACCTCGGGCGGCAAGTCCCGCAAAGAGATCACCTGAGCAGGCGCCATCACCGTCAGCCAATGGCAAATGTTCTCCAATTGGCGCACGTTTCCAGGAAATCCGAACTGCTCCAGGCGCGCCAATGCTGCATCAGAGATCCGCTTGGGCTCGACCCCCAACTGACGGGCACTTTGCTGCAGAAAATGCCGCGTGAGCATCGGCACATCCTCCGGCCTCTCGCGCAAAGGCGGCAAGCGCAGTCGGATCACATTTAGCCGGTGGAAAAGATCCTCACGGAAGCCCCCCTCCTTGACCCGCCGCTCAAGATCTTGGTGCGTTGCAGCGATCACGCGCACATGGGCCTTGACCGGAGCATGGCCTCCCACGCGGTAAAACTGCCCATCCGAAAGAACGCGAAGCAAGCGGGTCTGGAGATCAAAGGGCATATCCCCAATCTCGTCCAGAAAAAGAGTCCCCCCCTCGGCCTGCTCAAAACGCCCGCGTCTCTGCGTTTGCGCCCCCGTGAATGCCCCCCGCTCATGGCCGAACAACTCGGATTCCAACAAGTCTTTCGGAATCGCGGCGGTATTGATCGCCACAAAAGGGCCGTCTGCGCAGGGCGAGTGCTTGTGCAAAGCGCGGGCCACCAACTCCTTGCCAGAGCCGGATTCTCCGGTAATCAGCACCGTCACCTGACTCTGACTGAGGCGACCGATGGCACGGAACACATCTTGCATCGCGGGGGCCTGCCCCAACATCTCTGGGGTGGCCGCCTGCCGCTCTTCCACCACCTCTTCGCGCTGGCTCTCTTCGACAGCGCGGCGGATCAATTCCACCGCCTTGGGCAGATCGAACGGCTTGGGCAGGTACTCAAAAGCCCCTCGCTGAAATGCAGAGACGGCGCTGTCAAGATCCGAGTACGCCGTCATGATGATGACGGGAAGACCAGGCTGCAGTTCGCGCACCTTCTCAAGCAACTGAAGCCCCGATCCGCCAGGCATGCGAATATCGCTCACCAGAACCTGCGGCCCCTGGCGGTCAGGGTCCCCCGGCCCCAGGTCTGCGAGGGCATCCAGCACTTCACGCGGATGGGTAAAACTGCGCGTGGGCAAGCTTTCCCTTGCTAACGCCTTCTCTAGGACGAAGCGGATCGAGGGGTCGTCATCTACTATCCAGATCGGCTTCATGTGTGGCTCTACCTTCCCGTTGATTGCATCAGGACCTCAGGGCAACGGTATCAGGATGCGAAAGTCGGTCCGCCCCGGCACGCTGTCGCACTCGATCAGGCCATGGTGGCGTTGCACGAATGTCTGCGCCAAGGTGAGCCCGAGCCCTGAACCGCCGTCGCGGCCCGATACCAGGGGATAAAAGATCCGCTCTTTGATGGCATCGGGCACGCCTGGGCCGTTGTCGATGACATGCAATTCCAGTGCCAACCGGTAGCGTTGGCGCCCGAATGTAACTTGCCGGGCCACACGCGTTCGCAGGGTGATGCATGCGTCGCCCTTTGCAATCCGATCGGTCAGCGCCTGCGCGGCGTTCTGCACCACATTCAGCAGTGCTTGAATGAGCTGCGCACGGTCACCGCGGAACTCGGGAATCGAGATGTCATAGTCACGCTGCACCTTCAAGCCCTGCGGGTACTCCACAAGGATCAGCGACCGCACCCTCTCGCAGACTTCGTGAATGTTCACATCGCCAACCAGATGCGGATGGCGATGCGGAGCCAGCAGACGATCCACCAGGGCCTGCAGACGGTCGGCCTCGTGGATGATGACCTGCGTGTACTCCGACAGCTCGCGGCTATCGAGCTCCATCTCCAGCAACTGGGCCGCGCCACGAATGCCACCGAGAGGATTCTTGATCTCGTGCGCCAGATTGCGGATAAGCTCCTTGTTCGCTTGCGCCTGGCCTAGTAAGCGCTCTTCCCGGTCTTGACGGGCCTGCTGCTCCAGCGGCCACAGTTCCACCATGACCTCCTCAGGAGATTCGGCCACTGTGACATTCACATGCACAGGCACAGGATCCTGATGCAGACGCTTGAGCGCTGCCTCGTACCGCAGGGCGGCAAAATCTTGTTCTCGCGCTCCATTCAAGGCGGTTTGCAGCAATGCAGGGTCTGCAAAGAAAGCAGCGAACTCGGTACCCTCCAGGGTACGCCTCGACAAGCCCAGAGTGTTCTCCAGCGAGGCATTGGCAAACTTCACAGTGCCGTCGCGATGGAGCACCGCGATCAGCGTCGAAAGCTGATCCAGACTCTGGAAGCGCTGCTGGTGCTCCACGGCCAATGCCGTGTCGGTACGTTGCACAGGCATGCTCACCGAGGCGCTGCCGGCGGCAGGCGACTCAATTCTCTCTTGATCCCTTCGATGTCGCTCTCAGCGCGCGCGATGCTGGCCTTTAGCTCTGCCGTACGCTCCATGTAGCGCTGCGGGTTGCGCAGATCGAGCGCATTGCGCTCTGGATTCCCGTTGTTGTATTCGCGTACCAGGTCTGCGTGACGCGCCTCCGCCTTGCGCAATTCCGATTCGAGAATCGCCCGTGCATCGGCGTCGCGTGCACGCTGGTCGTTGTTGTCCACGCGCGGCGCAGATGGCGGAGATACGGTCGCAGCAGCGGCGGCGGCAGGCGCGGCACCGCCGCTGGCACCTCGCGCCCCTTGTACCACGGTCACATTACCTCCTTCCACCAGCTTGCAGCCACGCTCACGCGCCTGTTGCGCGTTGTTGGTGTACTCGTTGCCGCAGCGGTAAATGCGGTCCTGAGCCTTCGCGGCAAAAGGCAGGCTCAAGAGCAGGGTCAAGGTGGTCAGCGTGATCAGGGTGTTCTTCATTCGATGTCCTCGCATGGTCATGCAGGCGCTGCATGGAGTATCCCCCGAATCACCGGGGGTCGCCAAACAGTCAATGGCCGCCATGTACATCAACCAAAGACCTCTCCCGGCAGACTCCTGCGCATGTCCGTGGTTCCCGACAGACCAGCATGGCCGATGCGGTGACCATGATCCTAGGAGCCTGTCGGGCTTGGGGCGTCGAAAGCGAAAATGAGCCCCAGCGAGGACCGTTTTCGCCGTGTTTGCAGCCCCATAGCGGGGCTATGGGGCCCAAAGACGGTGAACAATGGAGCGCTGCGGCCCATTTGCAGCCGACGATTCCCAAGTCCGACAGGCTCCTAGGATGATCGGACCAGAACAAAAAGGCGGCCGAAGCCGCCTTGTGTGCAATGTGCCGCCGCCGCGATTACAGCGAGTAGTACATGTCGAACTCGACCGGGTGCGGCGCCATGCGGAAGCGCGTGACTTCACCCATCTTGAGCTCGATGTAAGCGTCGAGCATCGAGTCGGTGAACACGCCGCCCTTGGTCAAGAAGGCTCGGTCCTTGTCCAGATACTCCAGGGCTTGGTCCAGGCTGTGGCACACGGTCGGCACCAGTTTGTCCTCTTCGGGCGGCAGGTGGTACAGATCTTTCGTGGCGGCTTCACCCGGATGGATCTTGTTCTCCACACCGTCCAGGCCCGCCATCATCAGGGCCGAGAAGCACAGGTACGGGTTGGCCGAGGGATCGGGGAAGCGCGCTTCGATGCGACGGCCCTTGGGGTTGGCCACGTAGGGAATGCGGATCGAGGCCGAGCGGTTGCGGGCCGAGTAGGCCAGCTTCACCGGCGCTTCGAAGCCAGGCACCAGACGCTTGTAGCTGTTGGTGCCAGGGTTGGTGATGGCGTTCAGGGCACGGGCGTGCTTGATGATGCCACCGATGTAGTACAGCGCGAAATCGCTCAGGCCTGCGTAGCCGTCGCCAGCGAACAGGTTCTTGCCGTCCTTCCAGATCGACTGGTGCACGTGCATACCCGAGCCGTTGTCACCCTGGTAGGGCTTGGGCATGAAGGTGGCGGTCTTGCCGTAGGCGTTGGCCACGTTCCAGACCACATACTTCAGGACCTGCGTCCAGTCAGCGCGCTGGACCAGCGTGCTGAACTTGGTGCCGATTTCGTTTTGACCAGCGCCTGCCACTTCGTGGTGGAACACTTCCACCGGAATGCCCAGCGACTCGAGGATCAGAACCATCTCGGCGCGCATGTCTTGCGAACTGTCGACCGGCGGTACAGGAAAGTAGCCACCCTTGGTGGTGGGACGGTGGCCACGATTGCCGCCCTCAAGCTTGGCACCCGAGTTCCAGGGGGCTTCGTATTCTTCGATCTCGCTGAACACGCGGCCCGGCTCATTGCTCCAGCGCACGCCATCAAAGATGAAGAACTCGGGCTCCGGACCAAAGTAAGCCGTGTCGCCCAAGCCGGAAGCCTTCAGGTAGGCTTCAGCGCGCTTGGCGATCGAACGGGGATCACGGTCGTAGGCCTTGCCGTCGCTGGGCTCCACCACGTCACATTGCATGAACAGCGTGGTTTCTTCAAAGAACGGGTCGATGTTGGCCGTGTTCGGATCAGGCATGAGTTGCATGTCCGAAGCTTCGATGCCCTTCCAGCCTGCGATGGACGAGCCGTCGAACGCGTGACCGGTGGTGAACTTGTCTTCGTCAAAATGGGAGATCGGCACGGTCACGTGCTGCTCCTTGCCGCGGGTATCGGTGAAACGGAAGTCCACGAACTTGACTTCGTTCTCCTTCACCATCTTCATCACGTCTGCAACGGTCTTGGCCATCAGGTTCTCCTGGAAAAGCGCGGTTTAAAAAATGACGCCGAAATCTAAGCAGTTTGCGTGCCAGGCGAGTGCACGCACGCACAGGGAAGGAGCAGTCTGCAGCCCAAGCAGTGTCTCAACGCAAGGATGCGCACCAATTGAGTGCGCACCATCCCGCCCAACCCAGCCTTACAAGACTCGCACCATTTCGGGGCCAAGACGCGCACCAAAATCGTGCAACCCTTGGTGAAGGCGCGCCCAAGCCGCCGGAACCAACTGTGCAGGCCCCTTGACCCCCAGCTCGATATGGCGTCCGTATTGTGGATGATCCACACTGGGCAAACTGAACACGCGAACCCCTGGGTGCTCGCGTTCCACCTGCTCCATGAGCGGCGTCAACGAAGCCTCCATCGCGCCCATGACGATCACCGAATGCTCAGTCTGGGGCGCGCGGTTGAAGTGCTCTGCATAGTGGTGATCAAGCACCCACTCGATCATCGGCCATGCCATCACGGGAAAACCCGGTACAAAGTGAACGACACCGCCACCGGGCTGGCTGCAACTAAAACCTGCGATCTTGTTGTAAGGGTTGGGGATGAGCGCAGCGCCATCCGGGAACATGCCCATGTTGAGGCGGTGCACGTTGTCGGGCCGCTCGGGCTCATAGGGCAGGCCCTGCTCCGCGGCCACATCGCGCATGCGCTCGCGGATCAGGTCGGCTGCCCCAGGGTGCAGTACGAGCGAACGCCCGAGCGCTGCTGCCGCACACTGGCGGGTATGGTCGTCGGGCGTGGCGCCGATGCCGCCGCACGAAAACGTGACCGTGCCCGGTGTGGCAAACGCCCGCGACAGCATGGCCGTGATCCGCGCCGGATCGTCACCCACGTACTCGGCTTGCGACAGCGCCAAGCCCCGGGCGGCCAGCAGTTCGATGATCTTGGCCAGGTGTTTGTCGGCACGCTTGCCTGACAGGATTTCGTCGCCCACGATGATGGCGTGGAACGCAGGGGTAACAGCGGTCATGGGGCAGGACCTTGGTTGGAAGGCAGCGCCGGCGGGCCAGCAGGCGCAGAAGGCGCGGCGGCGGGCAGGGCCGCGCGCGCAGCACCGACATCGTCCGCAACCACCGCTGAAGGGGCAAACACGTCGCCCGGGGGCGATTCGGCACGCAGTCGCTCCAGCGCCGCCAGGCAAAAATGCGTGAACCACAGCGCGGAAAACGCAAACACCAGTGTGTAGATCCAGATCGCGATCGGGATCAGGATGTAAAACGCCGCGAGGAAGACCACGCCCGAGGCCCAGACCAGGCTGGGCGCGGCGCCCATGTAGCCCGTGAGCACGCCGATGAGCAGCAGGCTGCCGCGGTGGCGGCGGAACAGTTCTGCTCGCTCATCCCGCGTGGCATGCTCGGCCAGCGCATCAAACGCCATCACGCGGTAGGTGAGCCAGCCCCAGATCAGTGGCGGAAGAATCAGCACCAGGGGCGGCACCAGCCACAGCGGCATCGAGACTACGAGCGCAATCCCAGCCAGCAGCGTAGACCCTAGCGACCACGCGAGGCTGGCCAGCAGGGAGCCCCCCTTCTTGCGCTCCAGATGGGCGAAGCGGCGTTCCGTGACCAGCGACACCAGGGTGGGCATCATGAACAGCGCCACAATGAGCAGCACGACCACCACCAGCATGGGCGTGACCAGTAGCACCACCAGCAGCGGGGCAACCATGCCCGTCACATCGCCAAAGCCCAGATCTTTGAGCCAGGCCCAGAGCCAACTGAGCCAGCTGGCGGTCTCCATCCAGGCCAGCACCCACTGGACGCCGGCGTCCCAGTAGAAATAGCCCAGGCCCACGGCCAACAGCACCATCAGGCCCAGCGGCAGCATGGACAGCCCAATGACCCGGGGATGCAGACAGTAGGCGGCGGCCCGCCAGAAAGCGTCGAGCAACAAGCGCATGGGGCCAAGCATACCCGCTTGCCCAGACTCTCCGGCAGCCCCGGAGATCAGGCACGCCCCACCAAGCGCAGCACCCCGCGCCATTGCTGCGACCAAAAGCCCCGGCCGTAGTCACGCAATCGGCCGTCGGGTCCGGGCTCCACTTGGTCGCGCACACCGGTCGGCTCATAGCGACCATCAAAAATTGCCGTGCGAAAAAGCATGTCCCACCAGGGCAGCAGCACCCCAAAGTTGTGCCCACCCAGCACCACACGGCCGCTGTGCGAGGTGCTTTCATGGCCGATGCCAATGCTGTGGTGGCGGCGGTGGAACCAGGGGCTGACCCACAGCCGCCCGCCCAGGCGGCCAAAATCAAGCCTCAGGTTGGCGTGCTGCAGGTTTTCGCTGAGCTGTGCGATTGCCACGATGGCAATGAACTGCCCCGGCGCCACGCCAATGAGCTGGGCCACGGTGACGATGATCAGGTCGCGCAGCACGTCGTCGAGCAGGTGGTTGCGGTTGTCGCTCCACATCGTCATCTGCTGCTGCGAGTGGTGCAGCGCGTGCAGCTTCCACCACCATTCAAAGTGGTGCTGGCCGCGGTGGATCCAGTAGTTCACAAAATCGAATACCACCAAATAAAGAAGCAGGCTGACCCAGGCGATGTCGGTCACGCCGGGCCACAGATCGTCCAGATGGAAGGTGCCCAGTCCCGCCGCGCGCAGACGGCCGAACACACTGTCGAGCACTGGCCCCAGCGTAAAGAACAGCGCCACTCGGAACACACCCAGCCGGTGGATGAGGGTGTAGACGATGTCGGTGCGCACGGCCGCACGGTCGCGCACCGGCTCCACCGGATACAGGCGCTGAAGCGGCCCGATCAGGCAGACAATGACCACCAGTTGCAGCAGGCCCACCAGCAGCCAGCCGGTAGCGGCGTAGCCGTCTTCCAGCAGATGTCCGAGGCCCGCATGGAACAAAACGAGCTGCACCACGGCCTCGAACAGCCATTGCTGGACATCGTTGAACCAGCGTTCAGGCGACCATTCCATCGTTCACCTCATCGCGCCGGCGCTGCGGCCAGCGGTTGTCCGTACACCGGGTGCTCGCGCAGTGTGCGAAAGCAGAAACCACGCTCCTTCAGGCCCACGATCAGCGGCTCCAGCACCGCTGGAGCCCAAGGGTCTTTGCGCGACCAGATGCCCAGGTGGGCCATCAGAATGTCGCCCGCGCGGATGCCCTGCAGCGCCTTGCGCAACAGGGCATCGTTGCTGTGGGTCTCGCTGGGAAGTTCGTCACCCAGAAATCCGGCAGGCGACCAGCCCACATGGCGGTAGCCGCAGGACTCGGCCACGCGCAGCAGTTGCGGCGACGTCTTGCCGCCCGGCGCGCGAAACAGCGGCAGCGGCGGCTGCCCGGTCAGTGCCTGCAACCGGTCGGCGGCCTTGCGGATCTCGCCGCAGTACTCGGCTGCCGTGAGCGTGAAGCTCTGCCCCTGGCGTGGCCCAGCCGAGGGGCGCACGCGAAAGGCCAGCGCATCGCCCTGCTTCAGGTCGGCCTGCCAGTAGGTGTGGTCCCAGGTGTGAGACGCAAACGCATGGCCTTCGGCCGCGCGCGCCTTCCACCAGGGCGCCCAGTGATCGCCCAGACTGCCGTCGCCTTCTTGCGTGCGTTCGTGGGCGGCAAAAAAAGTCACCCGCACTTGCTGGCGCTGCAGCACCTGGGCGATCAGCGGGGCCACGCCCATGTGGCCGGTGTCCAGCGTGAGATAAAGGGGCTTTTCGCAGGCAAAACCGGCGATTGTGCTTGCCAAACAAGCACAAACTGCTACGAATTTAATAGCACCTGGCGAGCGGACCACGGCAGGCTCCTGCGGGGTGTGAAGCCTCAGCGCGGCGCATGCTGCAAGGTCCAGACACCGTGGGGCGACTTGCCCACCGGCACTTGGCGCACCACCTTGCGCGTTTCGGTGTCGATCACGGTGAGCTTGCGCGCCCAGCGCGAGGTCACGTAGATGTAGCGACCATCGGCCGACACATCCATGCAGTCCGGACCACCCGGTGCGGGATAGGTGGCCACCAGCTCCTGCGTCTGCATGTCGATGCGACCAATGGTGTTGGCCACGCGGTTGCTCACATACAGATGGCGACCATCCCCTGCCGCGCGAAACGCATGGGCGCCTGCCCCAGTCTTGATGCGCTTGACGGCCTTGGGTTCGCGGCCCGAGATGTCGAACACTTCCACGCTGTCGCCCCCCGTCAGCCCCACGAACAGCAGTTGGCCGTCGGGTCGGCCGTAGACGTCGGCGGGCATGGGGCCGGTCTTGATGCGCCAGCGCAGGGTTTGCGTGGCAATGTCGATGCCCACCAACTCGTCGCTGTCCTGCATGGTCACGTAAGCCACCTGGCTGCGGCTGTCCACCCAGATGTGGCTGGGCGTGCGCCCCGTGGACACGCGTTTGGCGAGCGTGAGGTCCTTGCCGTCCCAGCGGTAGAAATCCACATGGTTGAGGCGGTTGGCAGCCGTGATCAACCACTTCATATCGGGGGTGAAGCGCAGGTGGTAGGGGTCGATGATGTCGCGCACCGTGCGCTGCACCTGAGCGGTGCGCGGGTCAATGAAGGTCAGCGAATCACCCAATGCATTCGCCACGATCAGCGACTTCTCATCGGGCGTGAGGTAAAGGTGGTGCGGCTCCTTGCCGGTAGGAATACGGCTGGTTTCCGTCCAGGTGATCGGGTCGATCACGCTGATGTTGGCCTCCAGAGAATTGAGCACGAACAGCGGCGGAGCCGCCCAGACGGCCGCGGCACCACAGGCCACCGCCACGGACGCCAGCATGCGCCCCAGACTACGAAACATCACGACACCAACAGCTTACGAAAAGGCGTCCAGTGTAGCCGCCACCCACACCGCGCACGGCCCTGGCGCAAGGGTTTCATGGGATATATCAAAGATCAAAGGCCGCCACAGGCCTAAGCACGCGGCCTGCGGCCCTGGCCAGCAAGCCACCCCGCGGGCTCTTCGGCCGATCGGCGGGCTGAACCTAGGAGCCTGTCGGACTTGGGGCGTCGAAAGCGAAAATGAGCCCCAGCGAGGACCGTTTTCGCCGTGTTTGCAGCC
>JBKBUN010000017.1:22084-30806 GCA_046289925.1 Burkholderiaceae bacterium
GGGCCCAAAGACGGTGAAAAATGGACCGCTGCGGCCCATTTGCAGCCGACGATTCCCAAGTCCGACAGACTCCTAGGCTTACGCGGGCCGCGTGCGCATGAGCGTGCTTTTGCCGAACAGCGACTCGACCAGGTCCACCGCCAGCAGCGCGGTCTTGTTGCGCACGTCTAGCGCGGGGTTCAGCTCCATGATGTCCAGCGATGCGAGCTGGCCGCAATCGGCAATCATCTCCATGCACAGTTGCGCTTCGCGGTAGGTGGGGCCGCCCGGAATGGTGGTGCCCACGCCCGGCGCAATGTCGGGGTCGAGGAAGTCCACGTCAAAGCTCACATGCAGGTGGGTGTCGCTGTCCACGCCGTCGAGCGCTCGCTCCATGGTCTGGCGCATGCCCACCTCGTCGATGAAGCGCATGTCGAACACTTCCAGTCCCTGCTCGTGCACAAAGCGCTTTTCACCAGGGTCCACGCTGCGGATGCCGATCTGCCGGATCTGCTCGGTGCGCAGCGCCGGGCCACCGCCGGGCATGTTCGCAAGCTGGGTCAGGTCCTCCGGGCCAAAGCCGAACAGGCAGGCCACGGGCATGCCGTGCAGGTTGCCGCTGGGCGTGAGCGCGTTGGTGTTGAAGTCGGCATGGGCGTCGAGCCACAGCACCCGCAGCTTGCGCCCGGTGTCGGCGCAGTGCCGTGCCACAGCGCTGATGCTGCCAACGGCCAGGCAGTGATCGCCGCCCATCAGGATGGGCAGATGGCCCAGCGCCAGCTCTGCAGCTACGGCGTCGCGCACGCGCCGGTTCCACTCGACCACCTCGGGCAGGTGGCGATAGCCGTCCTGCGGCGCTGTCCAGGGGTTGGCCGGGCCGGCCAGGTTGCCGCGGTCGAGCACCGTGAGGCCGTGGCTTTCCAGTGCGGGCTGCAGGCCAGCCACGCGCAAGGCTTCGGGGCCCATGGAGGCGCCCCGGGCGCCCGCGCCCACGTCGGTGGGAGCGCCGATCAAACTGGCCGTGAAGGGAGCGGGGGAGGTGGCGTGGCGGGACATGGCGGTCAGGTGTTCCAAAAGCAGGGTAGGGCAACGCAGGGACCTGGCAGGCCGCGCAGCGGGTGGCCACGCGTGCCAGGGCAACCGTGATTGTGACGGCAAGCGTGCGGGCCGGGGCCGCGCAGGGCAGGCGCTAGACTCGGCGCATGCAGACCACTCTGGAGCAGCTTCCGTCCCTGTTGCAACGCCGCCTGGAGCCGCTGTATGTGCTGCACGGCGACGAGCCTCTGCTGGTGCAGGAAGCCGCCGACGCCATTCGCGCCGCAGCACGGGCGCAGGGCTACACCGAGCGCAGCGCGCATGTGGTGTCGGGCGCGCACTTCGACTGGAGCGGCGTGTTGGCCGCCGCGGGCAGCATGAGCCTGTTCAGCGACCGGCTGCTGCTGGAAGTGCGCATCCCGTCAGGCAAGCCGGGCAAGGACGGCGCGGTGGCCTTGCAGCAACTGGCCGCCCAGGCTCCGACCCAGGACAGTACGCTCACCATGGTCTTGCTGCCCCGGCTGGACAAAGCCACGCGCAGCAGCGCCTGGTTCGGCGCGCTCGAAGCGCACGGCACCAGCGTCGCCCTCGAACCTGTGGAACGCGCCCAGTTGCCAGCCTGGATCGCCCAGCGCCTGGCACGCCAGGGCCAGCGTGTGGCCGCGGGCGAAGAAGGCCAGCGGGCGCTGCAGTTTTTTGCCGACCGCGTAGAGGGCAACCTGCTCGCGGCGCACCAGGAGATCCAGAAACTTGCGCTGCTCTACCCCGAGGGCGAGTTGGGGCTGGAGCAGATCCAGGCCGTCGTGCTCAACGTGGCACGCTACGACGTGCAGAAGCTCGCGCTGGCCGCA
The DNA here is from genome assembly GCA_046289925.1 of Burkholderiaceae bacterium. GTDB lineage: Bacteria > Pseudomonadota > Gammaproteobacteria > Burkholderiales > Burkholderiaceae_C > Acidovorax_G. Next base: position 23,950 of record JBKBUN010000017.1, read on the forward strand.
CTGGCGGGCCAGGCGGCGCGCGTGCAGCGCATGCTCGAAGGACTGCAGGCCGAAGGCGAGGCCGCAGTGCTGGTGCATTGGACGCTGGCCGACGACATCCGCGCGCTCAAGCGCGTGAAAGACGCGCTGGCCGCCGGCCGCCCCTTGCCCATGGCGCTGCGCGAGCAGCGCGTGTGGGGTGCCAAAGAGCGCCTCTATGAACGGGTATTGCCGCGCCTTTCGGAGCAGCAGATCACCCGGCTGCTGGTGCATGCGCACCAGGTGGACGGCATTGTCAAAGGCTTGCCCGTACCCGGCTGGCCGGTCGATCCGTGGCTGGCCCTACAGCGTCTGGCCTTGCAGTGGAGCCGATGCTGTGCCGAAGCGCAGGGCGGGGCGGTCCAGCCCACGCGTTGAAGCCGGCGCGTCCGATGTCTGCGCTGCCGGGGTGCAACGGGGTCAGGCCGCAGTGCTGCGCAGAATGCGCCGGGCGGCGTCCACCCATTGCTGCAGGCTGTCCACCAGCGCTTCCTGGCTGAACGAGCAGCTTTCCTGGTTGAACAGCGCGCCGGATTCGAGCCGGTCCAGCAGGTTCAGCAGCACGGTTTCAAACTGCGGCGGCAGGTCGGCCCACAGCGCGGGCTGCGCGCGCGTGGCCTGGCTCCAGGCGGCGGCGTCGGCACCGTCGCGCAGGGCTTGCAGGCGGGATTCCAGATCGTCGAGCAGGGCGGGGGTGGGCATGGGCGCCGATGGTAGCCGTTTTGCCGCCCGGCCCGGGCCGCAAGGCCCCGGGGCGAACAGGCGCTTCTGCCAGAATGCCGGAATGAGCGAACTCTCCGTACCGGATCTGATGCGCCAGATGGGCGAGCGGGCGAAAACCGCCTCAGCGCTGATGGCCAAAGCCTCCCCTGCCACCAAGAACAAAGCCCTGCTGGGCATCGCCCGCCGCCTGCGCAGTGCCGCAGCGGCCCTGCAGGCCGACAACGAGCGCGACTTGGCGCGCGCCCGCGCCGCCGGTCTGGCTGCACCTATGGTGGACCGCCTCAAACTCAGCCCCGCAGTGCTCGAAACCTGCGCTCAGGGCTGCGAACAGTTGGCGGCCATGCCCGACATCATTGGCGAGATTTCGGGCCTGCAGCAGCAGCCCAGCGGCATCCGCGTGGGCCGCATGCGCGTGCCGATCGGCGTGTTCGGCATGATCTACGAGAGCCGTCCCAACGTCACCATTGAGGCGGCCAGCCTGGGCATCAAGAGCGGCAACGCCTGTATCCTGCGCGGCGGCTCCGAGGCCATCGACTCCAACCGCGCGCTCGCGCGGCTGGTGGAAGAAGCGCTGGAAGAAGCCGGCCTGCCGCCCACGGCCGTACAACTGGTGCCCACCACGGACCGCGAGGCGGTGGGCCATCTGGTGGCCATGCCCGAGTTTGTGGACGTGATCATCCCGCGCGGCGGCAAGGGTCTGATCGAGCGCATCAGCCGCGAGGCCAAGGTGCCCGTGATCAAGCACCTGGACGGCAATTGCCATACCTACGTGGACGACCCCTGCGACCTGGATATGGCCGTGCGCGTGGCCGACAACGCCAAGACGCAGAAGTACAGCCCTTGCAACGCAAGCGAAGGACTGCTCGTGGCCCGCGGCGTGGCTGCGCAGTTTCTGCCGCGCATTGGTGCCGTGTACGCGGCCAAGGGCGTGGAGATGCGCGGCTGCCCCGAAGCGCTGGCGCTGCTGGCGCAGGTGCCCGGTGCCACGCTGGTGCCCGCTACCGAGCAGGACTGGTTCGAGGAATACCTGGCGCCCATCATCAGCATCAAGGTGGTGGCCGACGTGGACGAGGCGATTGCGCACATCAACCACTACTCCAGCCACCACACCGACGCCATCCTGACCACCCACCACGGACATGCGCAGCGCTTCTTGCGCGAGGTGGATTCGTCGAGTGTGATGGTGAACGCCAGCACGCGCTTTGCCGACGGCTTCGAATACGGCCTGGGGGCTGAAATCGGCATCAGCACCGACAAGTTCCACGCGCGCGGGCCCGTGGGGATTGAAGGGTTGACCTCGCTCAAGTACGTGGTGCTGGGCGAAGGCGAAGTGCGGGGTTGATTTGCTCCTTTTTTGATAGCTTGTTGTGCTTGTCTGCGCTGGGCTGAGGGCTGAAAAGGCATGAAAATTATCATCCTGGGCGCAGGCCGTGTGGGCGAGAGTGTGGCCGACAGCCTGGTGTCTGAGCGCAACGACATCACGGTGATCGACACCGACGCCCAGCGCCTGCGCGACCTGGAGTCGCGCTTTGATCTGCGCGGCGTGGTGGGCAGCGGCATCGAGCCCGCCGTGCTGGCCGAGGCCGGTGCGCAGGACGCCGACATGCTCATCGCGTGCGCCGCGCGGGACGAAACCAACCTCGTGTGCTGCAAGCTCGCGCAGGCGCTGTTCAACATTCCCACCCGCATTGCGCGCGTGCGCTCGGGGGGGTACCGCGACGACCCGCGGCTCATGGGCCACGAGGGCTTTGCGGTGGACCGCATCATCTGCCCCGAAGAGTCGCTGATGCGCTACATCGGCAAGCTCATCGAGTACCCCGAGGCCCTGCAGGTGCGCGAGTTTGCAGGGGGGCGCGCCTGCCTGGTGTCGGTGCGCGCGCGGCCGGGCGCGCCGCTGGTGACGCAGACCATCGGCGACCTGCGTGCGGCCCTGCCCGACGTCGAACTGCGCGTGGTGGCGGTGTACCGCCGTTTTGCCGACGAGCCCGATCGCTTCATTGCCTGCGACGGCAAGACGCGGGTGGAGCCGGGCGACGAGGTGTTCGTGCTGGCCAACAGTCGCCACGTGGCGCAAGTGCTGTCCATCGTGCACGGACCCGGGCATTCGAGTCGCCCCGTGCGGCGGCTCATGATCGCCGGAGGTGGGCAGGTGGGGTTGCGCCTGGCGCGCATGCTGGGCGATGACCCCGCGCGGTTTCACATCAAGATCATCGAAGACCGCCCCGAGCGCTGTGTGCAGTTGGCGGCGCAGTTGCCGCCGCATGTGCTGGTGCTGGAGGGCGACACCACCGACGAGGATCTGCTGGGCGACGAGGGCATCGACGAAGTGGACCTGTTCCTCGCGCTGACCGACGACGACGAGGACAACATCATGTCCTGCCTGCTCGCCAAGCGCATGGGCGCGCGGCGCGTGCTGGCGCTCATCAACCGCCGCAGCTATGCCGACCTGATGCACGGCACGCAGATCGACATTGCGCTGTCGCCCGCGCAGGCCATGCTGGGCGAGTTGTTGGCCTATGTGCGCAGGGGCGATGTGCAGGCCGTGCACAGCCTGCGCCGCGGCGTGGCCGAGGCGCTGGAGATCGTGGCCCGCGGCGACCGCAAGAGCTCGCGCGTGGTGGGCCGCAAGGTGAGCGACCTGGCGCTGCCGCGCGATGTGCACATGGGGCTCATCGTGCGCGGTCTGCCCTCATCACCCGAAGCGGACATGCCGCTGGCGGAGCCCGAGGTCATCATTCCGCGCAGTTCCACCGTGATCGAGACCGACGACCATGTGGTGTTTTTTCTGCCCCACAAGCGCCTGGTGCGCGAAGTGGAAAAGCTCTTCCGCGTGAGCGCTACGTTCTTTTGATCGCACGCCTCCAAGGTTTTCACTCCAAGGTTTTCAGGGTCTGACGGATGGTCGATCTCTTTCCAGTGCTGCGCGTGCTGGGCCTGCTGATCATGAGCTTTGCCTGCACCATGGCGCTGCCCGGGCTGGTGAGCTGGTTCTGGCTGGATGGCGTGTGGCATGTGTATCCGCAGGCCATGGCCCCGACCTTTGCCCTGGGAGCGGGCCTGTGGTGGACGATGCGCTGGTTCCGCCGCGAACTGCAGCCCCGCCACGGCGTGATGCTGGTGACCATGGTGTGGCTGCTGCTGCCGCTGCTGGCGGCTTTTCCGTTGATGCTGGCGCTGCACGCGGCCGGGCGCCCCATCTCGTTCACCCACGCTTACTTCGAGGCCGTATCCGGCCTTACGACGACGGGCTCCACGGTGCTGTCGGGCCTGGAAACGCTGCCGGTGTCGGTGAATATATGGCGCACGTTTTTGCAGTGGCTCGGTGGCATGGGCATTCTGATTCTGGCGGTGGCTGTGCTGCCGCTGCTCGGCGTTGGCGGCAGCCAGCTGTTCAAGGCTGAGGCGGCGGGGCCGGTCAAGGACTCCAAGCTCACCCCGCGCATGGCCGAAACAGCCAAGGGCCTGTGGGGCATCTATGCACTGCTGTCGCTGGGCTGTGCGTTCGCGTACTGGGGGGCGGGCATGTCGGGATTGGACGCGGTGATGCACATGTTCACCACCGTCAGCCTGGGAGGGCTCTCGTCCTACGACGCAAGCTTCGGGCACTTTCAGTCGCCGCTGCTCGAGACCATCGCCATCGTGGTGATGCTGATCGCGAGCTGCAACTTTGCGCTGTACTTTGTGGCCTGGCGCAAGCGCGATGGACGTGGGCTGGGACGTGATCCGGAGTTGCGCGCGACCCTGGCGGTGCTGGTGGGAGGCGGGCTGCTGGTAGCGCTGCTGTTGTGGGTCAAGGGCGTTTACGACCCGTTGGACGCGTTGCGCCATGGCATGTTCCATGTCGTGTCCGTCGGCACCACCACAGGTTATGCCACGGTGGATTTTCTGGCGTGGCCCGTGTTTGCGCCGGTGTTCATGCTGCTGCTGTCGGGCGTGGCCACAAGCGCTGGTTCGACCGGCTGCGGCATCAAGATGGTGCGCGTACTCATCCTGCTCAAACAAGCGCGTCGGGAAATGACGCGCCTAGTGCATCCGCGTGCCGTGCAGCCGATCCGTTTGGGCGATGCCGTGATCGACCACCCGGTCATCTTCTCGGTATTGGCCTTCATGCTGGTGTATGGCGGCACCATCATCGTGCTGAGTATGGTGCTGCTGCTGACGGACTTGGACCCGGTGACCGCCTTCTCGGCGGTGCTTGCCAGCGTCAATTGCATGGGGCCTGGTCTTGGAAGTGTGGGGCCCGCCTCCAACTACGCGGTGCTGACGGACGCCCAACTGTGGGTGTGCACACTGGCCATGCTGCTCGGGCGGCTGGAGATGCTCAGCTTCATCGCGCTGCTCACGCCCGCGTTCTGGCGACGGTAGATGGTCTGCGCGGCGGTCTGTATGGCCGGCTGCGGGGCTTATTGCTGATGCTGCGCCCGGCGGACGGCGCGTCCCTACAATCCCCTGCAGTCAACCTGAAGGTCTCCATGGTTCCGCATCTCGTCACAGCCCTGACCGGGCCCATCAATGAACTGGAACAACGCATCCTGGACTCGATGCCCGCCATCGAGCGGTGGTTTCGTCTCGAATGGATGGAGCACACGCCGCCGTTCTACACCTCCGTGGACATTCGCAATGCCGGCTTCAAGCTGGCGCCTGTGGATACCAACCTGTACCCAGGCGGCTGGAACAACCTGACCACCGAGATGCTGCCGCTGGCCGTCCAGGCGGCCATGGCGGCCATCGAGAAGATCTGCCCGGAAGCGCGCAACCTGCTGATCATTCCCGAGAACCACACGCGCAATACGTTCTATCTGGCCAACGTGGTGCAACTGCAGCGCATCTTTAACATGGCCGGGCTCAACGTGCGTGTGGGATCCATCAGTCCGGAGATCAAAAAGCCCACGACCATCGAACTGCCCAATGGCGACTCGGTCACGCTTGAGCCGGTCGTGCGCACCAAGCGCCGCCTGGGACTCAAGGATTTCGACCCTTGCACGATCCTGCTCAACAACGACCTGTCGGCTGGAGCTCCCGGCATATTGGAAGACATTCACGAGCAATATCTGCTGCCGCCCCTGCACGCGGGCTGGACTGTGCGGCGCAAGAGCCATCACTTCAAGGCCTACGAAGAGGTGTCGAAGCGATTCGGCAAGATGCTGGGCATCGATCCGTGGCTCATCCATCCGATCTTCACGCACTGCGAAGACCTCGACTTCGCCGAGGGGGTGGGCATCGACCGCCTGCAAGCCAGCGTGGACAGCTTGTTGACGAAGGTTCGCCGCAAATACAAGGAATACGGCATCAACGAGAAGCCCTTTGCCATCGTGAAGGCCAATAACGGAACCTATGGCATGGGCATCATGACCGTGCGCGATGCCAAGGAGTTGGCAGACCTCGGCCGCCGAGCGCGCAACAAAATGGCGGTTGTCAAAGAAGGGCAGCCCGTGCACGACGTGATCGTGCAGGAAGGCGTGCTGACCATGGAGCGCGTGCACGAGGCCGTGGCGGAGCCAGTCGTCTACATGATGGACCGTTATGTAGTGGGGGGGTTCTATCGCATGCACGCCGAACGGGGCACCGACGAGAATCTGAACGCTCCGGGTGCGAGCTATGTGCCACTGGCGTTCGAGCACAGCACACATCTTCCGCAGCCCGGTGCGCGCCCTGGCGTGAGCGGCCCCAATCGCTTCTACATGTACGGCGTGCTCGGCCGCCTGGCCATGCTGGCAGCCAGTTACGAGCTCGAGGCGACCGATCCGGATGCTGAGGCCTATGAGTGACCTGCGCCGCCCGGGAAGTGAGGTCATCTGGCGGCGTGCGGCCTGTAGTGCCCGCCCAGGCTGCTAAAATATGCGGCTGACCTTGGAATTGCGGCTCAGCGGTTTCCTGGCGCATCAAAGTTTCCAGTCTGATTGCGGAAATTTGTGCGCAGTCACGAAATGCTGCTAGAATTCGAAGTTCGCCGGAGGGGTGCCCGAGTGGCTAAAGGGGGCAGACTGTAAATCTGTTGGCTTACGCCTACACTGGTTCGAATCCAGTCCCCTCCACCAGCAAATGCGCGTTGCCACTCGTAGGGTGGCGGCAGGATGAGAGTCCGGCGCGGGAGTAGTTCAATGGTAGAACCCTAG